>NZ_CP055481.1:0-301461 GCF_013705725.1 Klebsiella sp. RHBSTW-00484
GTGTCACTTTCGCTTTGGCAGCAGTGTCTTGCCCGATTGCAGGATGAGTTACCAGCCACAGAATTCAGTATGTGGATACGCCCTTTGCAGGCGGAATTGAGCGATAACACGCTGGCACTGTATGCGCCAAACCGTTTTGTGCTCGATTGGGTAAGGGATAAATACCTCAATAATATCAATGGCCTCCTCAATGAATTTTGCGGTGTTGATGCCCCACAGCTGCGTTTTGAAGTTGGCACTAAGCCTGCGGTTCAGCCGCACAGAAGCACAGTAAGCGTTGCGGCCACCGCGCCTGCGGCTCAGGTTCAGACGGCGCGCGTTGCGCCGACAATTGTGCGTCCGGGCTGGGATAACGTCCCCGCACCCGCAGAGCCGACTTATCGCTCCAACGTTAACATTAAGCATACGTTTGATAACTTCGTTGAAGGTAAATCTAACCAGCTGGCTCGCGCGGCGGCGCGCCAGGTTGCTGATAACCCTGGCGGAGCCTACAACCCACTGTTCCTTTATGGCGGCACCGGTCTGGGTAAAACCCACCTTTTGCATGCGGTAGGTAACGGCATTGTGGCGCGCAAACCGAACGCGAAAGTGGTTTACATGCACTCCGAGCGTTTTGTGCAGGACATGGTAAAAGCCCTGCAAAACAACGCCATTGAAGAGTTTAAACGTTACTACCGTTCCGTTGATGCCCTGCTGATCGATGATATCCAGTTCTTTGCGAATAAAGAGCGCTCGCAGGAAGAGTTTTTCCACACCTTCAATGCCCTGCTGGAAGGCAATCAGCAGATCATCCTGACGTCGGATCGCTATCCGAAAGAGATCAACGGGGTTGAGGATCGTCTGAAATCACGCTTCGGTTGGGGCCTGACTGTAGCGATCGAGCCGCCAGAGCTGGAAACTCGCGTGGCGATCCTGATGAAAAAAGCCGACGAAAACGATATTCGCCTGCCGGGTGAAGTGGCGTTCTTTATCGCTAAGCGCCTGCGTTCCAACGTACGTGAGCTGGAAGGTGCACTGAACCGCGTTATCGCTAATGCCAACTTTACTGGCCGAGCGATCACTATCGATTTCGTGCGCGAAGCGCTGCGCGATCTGCTCGCGTTACAGGAAAAACTGGTCACCATCGACAACATTCAGAAGACGGTGGCGGAGTATTACAAGATTAAGGTAGCGGACCTGCTGTCTAAACGCCGCTCCCGTTCGGTGGCGCGCCCTCGTCAAATGGCGATGGCGCTGGCAAAAGAGCTGACCAACCACAGTCTGCCGGAAATCGGCGATGCGTTTGGCGGTCGTGACCATACCACCGTCCTGCACGCCTGCCGTAAAATTGAGCAACTGCGTGAAGAAAGCCACGACATCAAAGAAGATTTTTCCAATTTAATCAGAACATTATCCTCGTGACGCTATGAAATTTACCGTAGAACGTGAACATTTATTAAAACCGCTGCAACAGGTGAGCGGTCCGTTAGGTGGTCGTCCGACGCTGCCGATTCTCGGCAACCTGCTCCTTCAGGTTACCGATGGCGCGCTGTCGCTGACCGGTACCGATCTGGAAATGGAAATGGTCGCGCGCGTGGCGCTGATTCAACCGCACGAAGCGGGAGCAACGACCGTTCCAGCGCGTAAATTTTTTGATATCTGCCGTGGCCTGCCTGAAGGTGCGGAGATCGTGGTACAGCTGGAAGGCGACCGCATGCTGGTACGCTCCGGGCGCAGCCGTTTCTCGCTGTCGACCCTGCCCGCCGCAGATTTCCCGAACCTCGATGACTGGCAGAGCGAAGTTGAATTCACCCTGCCGCAGGCGACGATGAAGCGCCTGATCGAAGCCACTCAGTTTTCGATGGCTCACCAGGATGTTCGCTACTACTTAAACGGCATGCTGTTTGAAACCGAAGGTAGCGAACTGCGTACCGTAGCGACCGACGGCCACCGCCTGGCGGTTTGCTCTATGCCGCTGGAAGAATCGTTGCCGAACCATTCGGTGATCGTGCCGCGTAAAGGGGTGATTGAGCTGATGCGTATGCTCGACGGCGGCGAGACGCCGCTGCGCGTGCAGATCGGCAGCAACAATATCCGAGCCCACGTTGGTGACTTTATCTTCACATCGAAGCTTGTTGATGGCCGTTTCCCTGATTATCGCCGCGTATTGCCGAAAAATCCGGATAAACACCTGGATGCCGGCTGCGATATTCTCAAGCAGGCATTTGCCCGCGCAGCGATTCTCTCGAACGAGAAATTCCGCGGCGTGCGCCTGTACGTCAGTGAAAATCAGCTGAAAATCACCGCTAATAACCCGGAGCAGGAAGAAGCAGAAGAAATTCTGGATGTCACCTATGCCGGGACAGAGATGGAAATCGGCTTTAACGTTAGCTACGTGCTGGATGTGCTTAATGCGCTGAAGTGCGAGAACGTGCGTATTTTGCTGACCGATTCGGTTTCGAGCGTGCAGATTGAAGATGCCGCATCGCAATCCGCGGCCTACGTTGTTATGCCAATGAGACTGTAGTGGAAAATATCGGGCTATCTTACTTGCCATTTTCAACCTGGGCTGTGCTCGCCCCTGTCACGTACTTCGTGTACGCTCCAGGGTCTGCGCGCAGTCCGCGTTGAAACTGGCTGCGCCGATAACGCCCTGGCCCAAAGAACGCTGATATGTCACTGACGCGCTTGCTCATCAAAGACTTCCGCAATATTGAAAATGCGGATCTCGCTTTATCCCCCGGCTTTAACTTCCTGGTTGGCGCCAACGGCAGCGGCAAAACCAGCGTGCTGGAAGCTATCTATACGCTCGGCCACGGTCGGGCGTTTCGCAGTTTGCAGATTGGTCGCGTGATCCGTCACGAGCAGGAATCGTTTGTTCTGCACGGGCGCCTGCAAGGTGAAGAGCGCGAAGTTTCTATCGGCCTGACCAAAGATAAGCAGGGCGACAGCAAGGTTCGTATCGACGGTACCGACGGCCATAAAGTGGCGGAGTTGGCACATCTGATACCGATGCAGCTGATCACACCCGAGGGCTTTACTTTACTCAACGGCGGCCCCAAATACAGAAGAGCCTTCCTTGACTGGGGATGCTTCCACAACGAAGCCGGATTCTTTACCGCCTGGAGCAACCTGAAGCGCCTGGTGAAGCAGCGCAACGCCGCGCTGCGTCAGGTCAGCCGCTATGCCCAACTGCGGCCATGGGATCTCGAATTGATCCCGCTGGCGGAACAAATCAGCCGCTGGCGTGCCGAATACAGCGCCGCTATCGTCGAAGATATGGCGGATACCTGTCGGCAGTTTTTACCGGAATTCGCTCTCACCTTTTCTTTCCAGCGCGGCTGGGAGAAAGAAACGGATTATGCCGAGGTGCTGGAGAGAAGTTTCGAGCGCGATCGCATGTTGACCTACACTGCCCACGGCCCGCACAAGGCGGATTTCCGCATTCGTGCCGACGGTGCGCCGGTGGAGGATACCTTATCGCGCGGGCAGCTTAAGCTGCTGATGTGCGCCCTACGACTGGCGCAAGGCGAGTTTCTGACCCGCGAGAGCGGTCGGCGCTGCCTTTACTTGATAGATGATTTTGCCTCGGAACTTGATGACGCGCGGCGCGGGCTGCTTGCCAGTCGTTTAAAAGCGACGCAGTCGCAGGTTTTCGTCAGCGCCATCAGCGCTGAACACGTTATAGACATGTCGGACGAAAATTCGAAGATGTTTACCGTGGAAAAGGGTAAAATAGCGGATTAACCTAAGATTAAATGAGCGAGAAACGTTGATGTCGAATTCTTATGACTCCTCCAGTATCAAAGTCCTGAAAGGGCTGGATGCGGTGCGTAAGCGCCCTGGTATGTATATCGGCGACACGGATGACGGCACCGGTCTGCACCACATGGTATTCGAGGTTGTGGATAACGCTATCGACGAAGCGCTCGCAGGTTACTGTAAAGACATCGTTGTCACCATCCACAGCGACAACTCCGTCTCCGTACAGGATGATGGCCGTGGTATTCCGACCGGGATCCACCCGGAAGAGGGCGTATCGGCGGCGGAAGTTATCATGACCGTGCTGCACGCAGGCGGCAAATTTGATGATAACTCCTACAAAGTTTCCGGCGGCCTGCACGGTGTAGGCGTTTCCGTGGTTAACGCCCTGTCGCAGAAACTGGAACTGGTGATTCAGCGCGACAATAAAATTCACCGTCAGATTTACGCGCACGGCGTGCCGCAGGCCCCGCTGGCCGTAACCGGCGATACCGAAAAAACCGGTACTATGGTGCGTTTCTGGCCGAGCTATGAAACCTTCACCAACGTTATTGAATTTGAATATGAAATCCTGGCAAAACGCCTGCGTGAGCTGTCGTTCCTGAACTCCGGGGTTTCTATTCGCCTGCGCGATAAGCGTGATGGCAAAGAAGATCATTTCCACTACGAAGGCGGCATCAAGGCGTTTGTTGAGTATCTCAACAAGAACAAAACGCCGATCCACCCGAATATCTTCTATTTCTCCACCGAAAAAGACGGTATCGGCGTTGAAGTGGCGCTGCAATGGAACGATGGCTTCCAGGAAAACATCTACTGCTTTACCAACAACATTCCGCAGCGTGATGGCGGTACTCACCTTGCAGGCTTCCGTGCGGCGATGACCCGTACCCTGAACGCCTACATGGATAAAGAAGGCTACAGCAAAAAAGCGAAGGTCAGCGCCACCGGTGACGATGCTCGTGAAGGCCTGATTGCGGTTGTTTCCGTCAAGGTACCGGATCCGAAATTCTCCTCGCAGACCAAAGATAAGCTGGTTTCTTCCGAGGTGAAAACGGCGGTAGAACAGCAGATGAACGAACTGCTGAACGAATACCTGCTGGAAAATCCGTCTGATGCCAAAATTGTGGTCGGCAAAATTATCGATGCTGCGCGCGCGCGCGAAGCAGCTCGTCGCGCACGTGAAATGACCCGCCGTAAAGGCGCGCTGGATCTGGCTGGTCTGCCGGGCAAACTGGCTGATTGTCAGGAACGCGACCCGGCTCACTCTGAACTGTACCTGGTGGAAGGGGACTCAGCGGGCGGCTCTGCAAAACAGGGGCGTAACCGTAAGAACCAGGCGATCCTGCCGCTGAAAGGTAAAATCCTCAACGTTGAAAAAGCGCGCTTTGACAAAATGCTCGCCTCTCAGGAAGTGGCAACGCTGATTACCGCGCTGGGCTGCGGCATTGGTCGTGACGAGTACAACCCGGACAAACTGCGTTATCACAGCATTATTATCATGACCGATGCGGACGTCGATGGCTCGCACATCCGTACGCTGCTGCTGACCTTCTTCTATCGTCAGATGCCGGAAATCGTTGAGCGCGGCCACGTCTACATTGCGCAGCCGCCGTTGTACAAAGTGAAGAAAGGCAAGCAGGAACAGTACATCAAAGATGATGAGGCGATGGATCAGTATCAGCTCACCATTGCTCTGGATGGCGCGACCCTGCATACCACTGAAGGCGCGCCGGCCCTGTCGGGCGAAGCGCTGGAAAAACTGGTGTCTGAGTACAATGCTACGCAGAAAATGATTGGCCGCATGGAGCGTCGCTTCCCGAAATCGCTGCTGAAAGAGCTTATCTATCAGCCAACGCTCGCAGAGGCCGATCTGGGCAACGAGCAGGCGGTAACTCGCTGGATTAACACCCTGGTGAGCGAGCTGAATGAGAAAGAGCAGCACGGTAGCCAGTGGAAATTCGATATCCGCGAGAACGCCGAGCTGCAGCAGTTTGAACCGATTGTCCGTGTGCGTACCCACGGCGTGGATACCGATTACCCGCTGGACCACGAGTTTGTGACCGGGCCGGAATATAATCGCATCTGCACCCTCGGCGAGAAGCTGCGTGGCCTGATCGAAGACGATGCATTCATCGAACGTGGTGAGCGCCGCCAGCCGGTTGCCAGCTTCGAACAGGCGCTGGAATGGCTGGTGAAAGAGTCCCGTCGCGGCCTTTCTATCCAGCGTTATAAAGGCCTCGGTGAGATGAACCCGGATCAGCTGTGGGAAACCACCATGGACCCGGACAGCCGCCGTATGCTGCGCGTTACTGTGAAAGATGCAATTGCTGCCGATCAGCTGTTCACCACCCTGATGGGCGATGCCGTTGAACCGCGCCGCGCCTTTATCGAAGAGAACGCCCTGAAAGCGGCGAACATCGATATCTAATAGTAGTTGCGTAAAATCAGCCCGGTTGTGTCTTGCGCAACCGGGCGTTTTTTGTCCGCAAAAGAGGAATCCCTCTTCTCAATTCTATCCCCCTTTATCCCGATTTCTATTGCTGTTTTTTGAGCGGAATCGCGTTAGCATGAGTAAGGACTCATCTTACCCGGGGATTTCATGGCTATTAAACTGATTGCAATTGATATGGACGGCACGCTGCTGCTGCCAGACCATACCATTTCACCTGCGGTGAAAACCGCGATTGCCGCAGCTCGTGAACGCGGTGTCAATGTGGTGCTGACCACTGGTCGCCCTTACGCTGGCGTGCACAGTTATCTGAAAGAACTGCATATGGAGCAGCCGGGAGATTACTGCATCACCTATAACGGTGCCCTGGTACAGAAGGCGAGCGACGGCAGTACCGTTGCGCAAACCGCGCTGAGCTACGATGACTATCGCTATCTGGAACAGCTTGCCCGCGAAGTCGGCTCCCATTTCCATGCGCTCGATCGTAATACCCTGTATACCGCTAACCGCGATGTGAGCTATTACACGGTGCATGAATCCTACGTGGCGACGATCCCGCTGGTGTTCTGCGAAGCGGAAAATATGGATCCGAACATTCAGCTGTTGAAAGTGATGATGATCGACGAACCGGCGATTCTGGACCAGGCCATTGCCCGCATCCCGGCGGAGGTGAAAGAGAAATACACCGTGCTGAAAAGCGCGCCGTACTTCCTTGAAATTCTTGATAAACGCGTGACTAAAGGCACCGGCGTGAAATCGCTGGCCGATACGCTGGGCATCAAACCGGAAGAAGTGATGGCGATTGGCGATCAGGAAAATGATATTGCGATGATTGAATACGCTGGCGTTGGTGTCGCGATGGATAACGCCATTCCGGCGGTGAAGGAAGCGGCAAACTTTATCACCAAATCTAACCTGGAAGATGGTGTCGCGTATGCCATTGAAAAATACGTACTAAATTAAATCATCTCGCTCATGAACAACCCGCGTCGATCGCGGGTTTTTTTATGCCCCCAGTTTACCACTCAAGAAAATCCTTACACTCAATTGTCGTTTTTGTGATCTAAATTGTAGTACAACACGATAAAATCGTACTACATTATGTTCGTGGCGATGATGAGTGCTATCACGTTAGTACTACAAAGTTGCGGTCAAATCCGCCTGTCGCGGTAAAGTAGAGAGGTACATCCAGAGCACAAGGACTCTCCATGATTCTCAACAAAACCGATCGCATCGTCATTACGCTGGGCAAGCAGATTGTTAGCGGTAAATACGTTCCCGGTTCTGCGCTGCCAGCGGAAGCCGACCTGTGTGAGGAGTTTGAAACCTCGCGCAATATCATTCGCGAAGTCTTCCGCTCGTTGATGGCCAAGCGACTGATTGAAATGAAGCGTTATCGCGGCGCGTTCGTCGCCTCGCGTAACCAATGGAATTATCTCGATACCGACGTCTTACAGTGGGTGCTGGAGAACGATTATGACCCACGGTTGATTGGTGCGATGAGCGAAGTGCGTAACCTGGTGGAACCGGCAATCGCCCGCTGGGCGGCGGAACGCGCGACATCGAGCGATCTGGCGCAAATCGAAGAGGCGCTCAACGACATGATCGCCAACAACCAGGACAGAGACGCGTTTAACGAAGCAGATATTCGCTATCACGAGGCGGTGTTGCAATCGGTACATAACCCGGTTTTGCAACAGCTCAGCATCGCGATCAGCTCGCTACAGCGAGCCGTATTTGAAAGGACCTGGATGGGCGATGAGGCCAACATGCCGAAAACGCTCCAGGAACATAAGGCACTGTTTGACGCCATCCGGCATCAGGACAGCGAAGCGGCAGAGCAGGCGGCACTCAACATGATTGCCAGCTCCACACGAAGGTTGAAGGAAATCACATGACATCTCGCTACATCGCAATTGACTGGGGATCGACCAATCTGCGCGCCTGGCTTTATCAGGGCGACCAGTGCCTGGAGAGCAGGCAATCAGAAGCAGGCGTCACGCGCCTGAACGGAAAATCTCCCGCAGCGGTGTTTAGCGAGATAACCCAAAACTGGCGCGACAGCGCTACCCCGGTAGTGATGGCGGGAATGGTTGGCAGCAACGTGGGCTGGAAGATTGCGCCCTACCTGCCGGTTCCCGTTCATTTCTCTGCCATTGGTCAACAGTTGACGTCCGTTAGCGACAACGTCTGGATTATTCCCGGGCTCTGCGTTTCTCGTGACGATAACCATAATGTGATGCGCGGCGAAGAGACTCAGCTCCTTGGCGCGCAGGCGATTGCCCCTTCTTCTGTCTATGTGATGCCCGGCACCCACTGCAAATGGGTGCAGGCTGACCGCCAACAAATCCATGATTTTCGTACAGTGATGACCGGCGAATTGCATCACCTGCTGTTGCGCTACTCGCTGGTGGGCGCGGGTCTGCCAGAGCAGGAATCCTCAATGGAAGCTTTCAGCGCTGGACTCGAACGTGGTCTTAATTCGCCAACCGTACTGCCGCAGCTTTTTGAGGTTCGCGCTTCGCACGTGCTGGGCTCGCTGCCGCGCGAGCAGGTTAGCGAGTTTTTATCAGGCCTGTTGATTGGCGCGGAAGTTGCCACCCTGAGTGAACCGTTCTCCGGGCAGCAGTCCATCACGCTTGTTGCGGGGTCATCACTCACGTCGCGCTATCTTCAGGCTTTTCACGCTATCGGGCGTGAAGTCTGTACGGTGGATGGCGATACGGCATTTCAGACAGGAATAAGGAGCATCGCTCATGCAGTGGCAAACTAATCTACCTCTTATCGCTATCTTGCGCGGCATTACGCCGGAAGATGCGCTGGCGCACGTGGGCGCCGTGATTGAGGCCGGGTTCGACGCCGTCGAAATCCCGCTTAACTCACCGCAGTGGGAAAAAAGCATTCCCGCCGTGGTGGATGCTTACGGCGATAAAGCGCTGATTGGCGCAGGCACCGTACTTAAGCCTGAACAGGTGGACCAGCTTGCCGAAATGGGCTGCAAGCTTATCGTCACGCCAAATATTCAGCCCGAGGTGATTCGCCGTGCGGTGAGCTACGGCATGACGGTTTGCCCGGGATGTGCGACGGCGACTGAGGCTTTCACCGCGCTGGATGCGGGTGCTCAGGTGCTGAAAGTGTTCCCTTCCTCGGCGTTTGGCCCTGACTATATCAAGGCGCTGAAAGCCGTTTTACCGCTGGATGTTCCCGTTTTCGCCGTGGGCGGCGTCACGCCGGAAAATCTGGCGCAGTGGTTAAAGGCAGGCTGTATTGGAGCCGGGCTGGGTAGCGACCTCTATCGCGCCGGGCAGTCCGTAGAACGTACCGCACAGCAGGCGGCAGCATTTGTTAAAGCGTATCGAGAGGCAGTGCAATGAAAATAACCAAAATCACCACGTATCGTTTACCCCCTCGCTGGATGTTTTTGAAGATTGAAACCGACGAAGGCGTGGTTGGCTGGGGCGAACCCGTTATCGAAGGGCGTGCGCGAACCGTAGAAGCGGCGGTGCATGAACTTGGTGACTATCTGATAGGCCAGGACCCGGCGCGTATCAATGACCTGTGGCAGGTGATGTACCGCGCGGGCTTTTATCGCGGCGGCCCGATCCTAATGAGCGCCATCGCCGGTATCGACCAGGCACTGTGGGATATTAAAGGCAAAGTGCTGAACGCGCCGGTCTGGCAGCTGATGGGCGGCCTGGTACGAGACAAAATCAAAGCCTACAGCTGGGTCGGCGGCGATCGTCCGGCAGAAGTGATTGATGGTATCAAGAAACTGCGCGGGATCGGTTTTGATACCTTTAAATTAAATGGCTGTGAAGAGCTGGGACTTATCGATAACTCACGTGCGGTAGATGCGGCGGTGAACACCGTAGCGCAAATTCGCGAGGCTTTTGGCAATGAAATTGAATTCGGTCTCGATTTTCACGGTCGCGTTAGCGCGCCAATGGCAAAAGTATTAATTAAAGAACTGGAACAGTATCGCCCATTATTTATTGAAGAACCGGTTCTGGCGGAGCAAGCGGAATATTACCCACGACTGGCAGCACAAACCTCAATTCCTATTGCCGCAGGCGAACGCATGTTCTCGCGTTTTGAATTTAAACGCGTGCTGGAAGCGGGCGGTCTGGCCATTTTGCAGCCTGATCTGTCCCATGCCGGTGGCATCACCGAATGCTACAAAATCGCCGGTATGGCAGAGGCTTATGATGTGGCATTGGCACCGCACTGCCCGCTGGGGCCTATCGCGCTGGCCGCCTGCCTGCACATTGACTTTGTTTCCTATAACGCCGTATTCCAGGAGCAAAGCATGGGCATTCACTATAACAAGGGGGCTGAACTGCTCGACTTTGTGAAGAATAAAGAAGATTTCAATATGGAAGGCGGCTTCTTTAAACCGCTAATGAAGCCGGGGCTTGGCGTAGAAATCGATGAAGCAAGGGTTGTTGAGCTCAGTAAGAATGCGCCGGACTGGCGTAATCCGTTGTGGCGGCATGAGGATGGTTCTGTCGCCGAATGGTAAATGCGCGTCATACTTCGCACTGGTGGTGCGGTGGGTGCATTTTCTTACCCCGGTCACATACTTTTGTATGCTCCCGGGGATGCGAAAATTTGCCGCCTTCCCCCAGCACGAATTATTTAGCGCATTGCATTTGAGTTATTAATAAAAATTTTAAACACACCCTCTGTAAATTACTGGGCATGGTGAGCGGTCTCGCTATGCCCAAAATCTGGAGACAGATTGCGATGGATATTTCAGTTACAGCTGCAAAACCCGGGCGTCGTCGTTATTTGACGCTGATTATGATCTTTATTACCGTGGTGATTTGCTATGTTGATCGCGCGAATCTCGCCGTGGCATCGGCCCATATTCAGGAAGAGTTTGGTATTACCAAAGCGGAAATGGGATACGTCTTTTCTGCCTTTGCGTGGCTTTATACGATTTGTCAGATCCCCGGAGGCTGGTTCCTGGACCGCGTTGGCTCACGTCTGACCTACTTTATCGCTATTTTTGGCTGGTCGGTGGCGACGCTATTTCAAGGATTCGCGACGGGGCTGATGTCATTGATTGGTCTGCGTGCTATCACCGGGATATTTGAAGCCCCGGCGTTTCCCACCAACAACCGTATGGTGACCAGCTGGTTCCCGGAGCACGAGCGCGCATCTGCCGTCGGCTTTTATACCTCAGGGCAGTTTGTTGGGCTGGCGTTCCTGACGCCATTATTAATCTGGATTCAGGAAATGCTGAGCTGGCACTGGGTATTTATCATCACCGGTGCTATCGGTATTGTCTGGTCATTTATCTGGATTAAGGTCTATCAGCCGCCGCGCCTGACAAAAGGCATCAGCAAAGCCGAGCTGGATTATATTCGTGATGGCGGCGGCCTGGTTGATGGCGATGCGCCTGTGAAAAAAGAGGCGCGACAGCCGCTGACCAAAGCCGACTGGAAGCTGGTGTTCCACCGCAAACTGATTGGCGTTTACCTAGGGCAGTTTGCCGTGACCTCCACGCTGTGGTTTTTCCTGACCTGGTTCCCTAATTATCTGACTCAGGAAAAGGGAATTACAGCGCTGAAAGCCGGTTTTATGACCACGGTTCCGTTCCTTGCCGCCTTTGTTGGCGTACTGCTCTCAGGTTGGCTGGCAGACAGGCTGGTGAGAAAAGGTTTTTCGTTAGGTGCCGCGCGTAAAACGCCTATCATCTGCGGCCTGCTGATCTCCACCTGTATTATGGGCGCGAATTACACCAACGATCCGGTGTGGATTATGGTGCTGATGGCAGTGGCGTTCTTTGGCAATGGCTTCGCGTCGATTACCTGGTCGCTGGTCTCGTCGCTTGCGCCGATGCGGCTGATTGGGCTGACCGGCGGGATGTTTAATTTCGTCGGTGGACTGGGCGGTATCACCGTTCCGTTAGTGGTCGGTTACCTGGCTCAGGACTATGGTTTTGCCCCTGCGCTGGTCTATATATCCGTGATTGCGCTGGTTGGCGCGCTCTCCTACATCCTGCTGGTGGGCGATGTTAAACGAGTAGGTTAATTCTTGCCGATACTATACCCTGATGCGAAAGTCTCGCATCAGGGTATCCTCATGAAACAAGTCACCTTTGCTCTCCGTAATCATCAGCTTACCAACACACGCACCTGGACGGCGGATAGCCAGTGGCTGGTTTTTGACGTCCGTCCGTCCGGGGCGTCGTTTACCGGCGAAACCATTGAACGCGTCAATGTTGAAAGCGGCGATGTTGAAGTGATCTATCGTGCGACAAACAATGCGCACGTTGGCGTGGTGACCGTTCATCCTTCGGCAGACCAGTACGTCTTTATCCATGGCCCGGAAAACCCGGATGAGTACTGGCATTACGATTTCCACCATCGTCGCGGCGTGGTGACATATCGGGGAGAAACGCACAATCTTGATGCGATGGATATCACCGCCCCGTATACGCCAGGGGCGCTGCGCGGTGGCAGCCATGTGCATGTCTTCAGCCCAAACGGTGAGTTTGTCAGCTTTACCTATAACGACCATGTACTGCACGAGCGCGATCCATTACTCGATCTGCGCAACGTCGGCGTGGCGGTGCCCTATGGCCCTGTCACGCCGCGTGGGCAGCATCCGCGAGAATATGGCGGCAGCCACTGGTGCGTACTGGTCAGTCGGACAACGCCGATGCCCACCCCGGGTAGCGACGACATCAACCGGGCCTATGAAGAGGGCTGGGTTGGCAACCATGCGCTGGCGTTTATCGGCGATACGCAGTCGATGAATGGCGATAAAGTACCGGAGCTTTTTATTGTCGAATTGCCGAAGAGTGAACAGGGCTGGAAGTTGCCGGGCGATGCGCCTCTGGCAGGTATAGAAACGACGATGCCCGCGCCTCCGGCTGGCGTTGTTCAGCGTCGCTTAACGTTTACTCATGAACGTCGTTACCCTGGGCTTGCGAATACGCCGCGCCACTGGGTGCGGGCCAACCCGCAGGCCACGGAGATTGCTTTTCTGATGCGTGATGATACCGGCGTCGTTCAGCTATGGCTTATTTCGCCACAAGGCGGCGAACCGCGGCAGCTAACCCACAATAGCGCAGATATTCAATCGGCGTTTAACTGGCATCCATCAGGAAAATGGCTGGGCTTTGTGCTGGAGAGTCGAATTGCGCTCTGCGATGCGCAGAGTGGGGTGATCACCTTTTTAACTGCCGGACACGAAAATCCGCCTTCAGCCGATGCGATCGTCTTTTCGCCAGACGGCAAACAGCTTGCCTGGATGGAAGAGGTGGACGGTTATCGCCAGCTTTGGATAACCGCAACGGCACGCTAAATTACGGGTTAGGCATTGGCGCTGGCGGGATCACAGAGTTGGTGGCCAGCGTCTCTTTCTCGCTCTTTTCCACGCGCGATTTGACCGAGCTATCGGTACGGAACATATCCCACGGCAGCAGCAGTGTGTCCATCACGGCGGTGAGCGGCATATCCAGAGCGACCAGAGATTTGACTCCCCAGTTGGTATCGTCATCACCCAGCGTTTGCGCGCTGGAGCGGGTCCCCGGGTAGGTTCCTTCTTTGCCGCCGGTATGTGACATGACGCTGGAGCACCCGCTTGAAATTATTATCCCGCTGAACAGGATTAGCTTTAACAGACCGCTTTTCATCATTCTTCCGTCATTGTTACGGGCGTTGATAGAACCTTCTATCGGTTATATCGAGCCATTCCATGGATGCATAGTGTTATTGCGCTGCACTGTGGCAGGCGTCGCACTTTGCCTTTTGTGCTGTGACTCCAGTCTAAGCAATAGACAACAAACTGCAAAAAAAATTGCCCTCTTCATCTTGAAAATAACGTTATTAAACCCATTTTAGGAATGTGCCCCGCTGAGAATACGCCGAATGGGTATTCTGGGTAATAACGGCCTGTCCATGATGGAAGGTCAGATAATTCTCGCTGATTTCAGGAGCTATTTATTATGCGTAATTTCGATCTCTCCCCGCTGTATCGTTCTGCTATTGGTTTCGACCGCCTTTTCAATCTGTTAGAAAATAATCAAAGCCAGAGTAATGGCGGCTACCCTCCGTACAACGTTGAGTTAGTAGACGAGAACAACTACCGTATCGCGATTGCGGTTGCGGGTTTTGCAGAGAGTGAACTGGAGATTACCACCCAGGACAACCTGTTGATTGTTAAAGGCTCTCATACGGCTGAGCAGAAAGAGCGTACCTATCTGTACCAGGGTATCGCCGAGCGTAACTTTGAGCGTAAATTCCAGCTCGCGGAAAATATTCATATCCGCGGTGCTAACCTGGTCAACGGTCTGCTGTATATCGACCTGGAGCGAGTTATTCCTGAAGCGAATAAACCGCGCCGCATCGAAATCAACTAATTACGTGGGTCGCGAATGCGGCCCGATATAAAACTAAAAATCTGCCTGCCGTCAGGAGGCAAATGTAAATCCACAGGATTTGCAGATATCAACTCGCTTCTTAGAAGGAGAAACATACTATGCGTAACTACGATTTATCCCCACTGCTGCGTCAATGGATCGGTTTTGACAAACTGGCCAATGCCCTGCAAACCGCCGGTGAAAGCCAGAGCTTCCCACCCTATAACATCGAAAAAAGCGACGATAACCACTATCGCATAACTCTTGCGCTGGCCGGTTTCCGTCAGGAAGATTTGGATGTCCAGCTGGAAGGTACGCGCCTGACGGTAAAAGGTACGCCGCAGCAGCCGGAAAAAGAGACCAAATGGCTGCATCAGGGGTTGGTGAGCCAGGCATTTAGCCTGAGCTTTACGCTCGCCGAAAATATGGAAGTCTCCGGGGCAACCTTTACCAATGGCCTGCTGCATATCGATTTGACTCGTAACGAGCCGGAACAGATAGCTCCGCAGCGTATCGCCATCAGCGATCGTCCCGCCTTGAATAGCTAATTAAGTGAACACCTATAAGGCCCCGATTTTCGGGGCTTTTTTGTGCGCTGGCGCTCATAAAATGCCCTTGCTGCAACAGATATTTCAGTTTAAAAAATAATCAGATTTTATAGGCTCACTGAAACAAAGGATATGTGATGAACGAACAGCAGCCATTTGAAGCGATTAAAAATAGAGATGAGGCGGGAAGAGAGTATTGGTCTGCCTGAGCATTGGCAAAATTGCTAGAGTATTCAGAATATCGCCATTTTAACCCGGTGATTATCAAAGCAATTGAGGCATGCGCGAATAGTGGGCATGCTGCGAACGACCATTTCGAGGAGATCCTCGCTATGGTCAGAATTGGTTCCGGGGCACAGCGAGAACTTAAGGATATAAAATTATCCCGCTACGCCTGCTATCTGGTTGTGCAAAATGGCGATCCGTCAACAAACCCATTATGAAGTTGGGCAAAAAGTGCGTCAGACGATTAAAGATCTTGGCGGCACGATGCCGGAAGCGCTGCCTTCTCCAGATAAAAGCATTCAGCAGCTGAAAATTGCGGTGAAAAGTAAAGACGCGCCGGAATAGCGAACCTGATGCCGTGATTATTGTGCGCCAGGCGGCATACAGTCTATTGAGCGCCAGTCATAATCCTCTTTGTTGATAATGTTATTCACAGGGAAGAAACGATGAGTGATATAGCATTGACCGTTAGCGTATTGGCGCTGGTTGCGGTAGTTGGATTGTGGATCGGCAATGTAAAAGTGCGCGGTGTCGGCTTTGGTATCGGAGGCGTGCTGTTTGGCGGAATCATCGTCGGCCACTTCGTGGACCAGGCGGGCATCACGCTCAGTAGCCCAATGCTGCACTTTATTCAGGAATTTGGCCTGATTCTCTTCGTGTATACCATCGGTATCCAGGTGGGACCGGGCTTCTTCGCCTCGCTGCGCGTTTCCGGCCTGCGGCTTAACCTCTTCGCGATTCTTATCGTGATCCTCGGCGGCCTGGTCACCGCAGTCCTGCATAAACTGTTCGATATCCCTCTTCCGGTGGTGCTTGGCATCTTCTCCGGGGCCGTTACTAACACGCCAGCACTGGGGGCCGGGCAGCAGATCCTGCGCGACCTTGGCGTGCCGTTTGATACTGTCGACCAGATGGGGATGAGTTACGCCATGGCCTATCCGTTCGGCATTTGCGGCATTCTGCTGACGATGTGGCTGGTTCGGCTATTTTTCCGCATTAATGTCGAAAAAGAGGCCCAGCAGTTTGATGAGAACAGCGGCAACGGTCATTCGCATCTGCAAACTATCAACGTTCGCGTGGAAAACCCCAACCTGAATAATATGGCGATTCAGGATGTGCCAATGCTTAACAGCGATAAGCTGATTTGCTCGCGTCTCAAGCGTGAGGAGATGCTGATGGTGCCTGCGCCGAATACCATGATTCAGCTTGGCGACCTGCTGCATCTGGTTGGGCGGCCAGAGGATTTGCATAACGCTCAACTGGTGATTGGCAAAGAAGTCTCTACCTCACTCTCCACTCGCGGTACCGACCTGAAAGTTGAGCGCGTGGTGGTCACCAACGAGAAGGTATTGGGTAAAAGAATCCGCGATCTGCACTTTAAACAGCGCTATGACGTGGTTATCTCACGCCTCAATCGTGCCGGGGTTGAGCTGGTCGCCAGCAGCCATGCCAGCCTGCAGTTCGGCGATATCCTGAATCTGGTGGGCCGCCCGGAAGCGATTGACGCGGTTGCCGCCGAGCTTGGCAACGCGCAGCAAAAACTCCAGCAGGTGCAGATGCTACCGGTGTTTATCGGCATTGGTCTGGGCGTTCTACTGGGCTCTATTCCTCTGTTTATTCCTGGATTCCCGGCGGCGCTGAAGCTGGGTCTGGCCGGCGGGCCGCTGATTATGGCACTGATCCTCGGGCGTATCGGCAGTATCGGTAAGCTGTACTGGTTTATGCCGCCCAGCGCCAACCTTGCGCTGCGCGAGTTGGGGATTGTGCTGTTCCTCGCAGTGGTCGGGCTAAAATCCGGCGGCGACTTTGTAGCGACGCTGATTGAAGGCGACGGTATGAGCTGGATTGCCTACGGCATCTTTATCACCGGTATACCGCTACTGGCGGTCGGGATTCTGGCGCGTATGTTCGCGAAAATGAACTACCTGACCCTGTGCGGCATGCTGGCCGGTTCAATGACCGACCCTCCGGCACTGGCTTTTGCCAACAACCTGCATGCCACCAGCGGCGCGGCGGCGCTCTCTTACGCCACTGTTTATCCGCTGGTCATGTTCCTACGTATCATCACGCCGCAGCTCCTGGCGGTGCTGTTCTGGGGGATGGGTTAACAGATTTTGTGCCAGTACGCGCCGCAAGTGGTAGTCCACCTGATACTCGCTGGCGTTACGGAACATCACCGAATAGTTAAGAAACTCGCCGCTGTCGCTGTAGGAAAGGGAGGTAATTCGCAGCAGCGGCGTCTGTTCCGGCACGTTCATAGATTGCGCCAGCTGCTTGTCCGCCAGCACTGGCGACAGCGTTTCATAGTTACCGCTGATGGTTATTCCGCACTCCTTCTCGATATAATCGAACTTCGACCCCTCCAGATGCACCAACGACAGATTACGAAACAGCTTTACCGGCATATAGCTGTCTTCCAGCATTAGCGGCTTGCCATCGACATAGCGCACCCGGCGCGAGAAGTAGATCCGTTCATCAATTTGTATCCGCAGCAGGCTGGCGATAGCCGGAGGCGCGGGCATCACTTCAAAAACCAATACCCGGCTCACGACCTCTTTGCCATGCTTGCGTAGTACCTCGGCCAGCCCGGTCAGATTGGTGGTTTCATGATGTAAGTCTTTGCGGGCGACATAGGTACCGGAACCGTGCCGACGCACCACCAGCCCCCACGCGACTAACAGGTCGATGGCTTTACGGATGGTCATGCGCGCGACGCCGAACTCTTCCGCCAGCTTTTTCTCGCCCGGAAGCGGGCTGCCGATATCGAAATCGGAGGAATTGAGCCGCAAACGCAATCTGTCGGCGATAGATTTGTAGATCACCAGTAGACCTCTATTCATTGTGTTGAAATCGATACTAAATGCATTATTTTCTATAAAAATTAAATGAATACATAAAGATAAAATATATTCGTTATGGTGATTTCATCAGTTGAATTCATCATATCTAATTTTATATAAAAAAGTAGACAACATTGGCGTAATTAAAACCATGAAAGCGATCACGAATCGCAACGGTGCTGCATGTTACCGCTCGGGCAAATTTCTATCCTCGTTTCAGGCCAGTACAAATAGTTACCCTGAATAATTCACCGCTGTACGTGAAGTATGCCGGGTATGAATAAGGCCACTCACCCTACGAGTTGTTACATGAGGATTTTCAAATGCTCAGTCAAATACAACGCTTTGGCGGCGCCATGTTTACCCCGGTTTTACTCTTTCCTTTCGCCGGGATCGTGGTGGGTATCGCCATTATGCTGCGTAACCCGATGTTCGTCGGCGAAGCGCTCACAGCATCCGATAGTTTATTTGCTCAGATCGTTCACATCATTGAAGAGGGCGGCTGGACCGTCTTTCGTAATATGCCGCTGATTTTCGCCGTCGGTCTGCCGATCGGCCTGGCGAAACAGGCTCAGGGCCGGGCCTGCTTAGCGGTATTGGTTAGCTTCCTCACCTGGAACTATTTCATCAACGCCATGGGGATGACCTGGGGCCACTTCTTCGGCGTCGACTTTTCCGTTGAACCGACCGCAGGCAGCGGCTTGACGATGATGGCCGGGATTAAAACGCTCGATACCAGCATTATCGGCGCGATTGTTATTTCCGGGCTGGTGACCGCCCTGCATAACCGCTATTTCGATAAACCGCTGCCGGTTTTCCTCGGCATCTTTCAGGGCTCCTCGTTTGTGGTGATTGTCGCTTTCCTGGCGATGATCCCCTGCGCCTGGCTCACCCTGCTCGGCTGGCCAAAAGTGCAGATGGGCATTGAGTCGCTACAGGCCTTTTTACGCTCCGCCGGGGCGCTGGGCGTCTGGGTATACATCTTCCTCGAACGCATCCTGATCCCGACCGGTCTGCACCACTTCGTCTACGGCCCATTTATCTTCGGTCCTGCGGTGGTAGAAGGCGGTATTCAGGTCTACTGGGCACAGCATTTACAGGAGTTCAGCCAAAGCACCGAAGCGCTGAAAACCCTGTTCCCGGAAGGCGGATTTGCGCTGCACGGTAACTCGAAGGTCTTTGGTTCGGTAGGCATTGCGCTGGCGCTTTACTTCACCGCCGCGCCGGAAAACCGCGTCAAAGTCGCCGGGTTGCTGATTCCTGCCACTTTGACCGCCATGCTGGTGGGGATAACCGAACCCCTGGAATTCACCTTTCTGTTCATCTCGCCGCTGCTGTTTGCCGTCCACGCTGTACTGGCGGCGACCATGGCGACGGTGATGTATATCTGCGGCGTGGTGGGTAACTTTGGCGGCGGCCTGCTTGACCAGTTCCTGCCGCAAAACTGGATCCCCATGTTCCACAACCACGCGTCGATGATGTTTATCCAGATAGGCGTTGGCGCGTGCTTCACCGCCCTCTACTTCGTCACCTTCCGTGCGCTGATTCTGCGCCTGAACCTGAAAACGCCGGGCCGTGAAGAGAGCGAAATCAAGCTCTACAGCAAAGCCGATTACCAGGCCGCTCGCGGCAAAACCAGCGCCGCAGGGGCGACGGATACCAAACTGGGCCAGGCCGCAGGCTTCCTGCAGGCGCTGGGCGGGGCGGGCAATATCGAGAGTATTAATAACTGCGCCACCCGGCTGCGTATTGCGCTGGTCGACATGGCGAAAACGCAAAGTGATGACGTGTTTAAAGCGCTGGGCGCCCACGGCGTTGTGCGCCGCGGTAATGGGATTCAGGTCATCGTCGGCCTGCATGTTCCCCAGGTCCGCGACCAGCTTGAAACCCTAATGAAAGATTCTCTACAGACCGAACAAACCACCATGACGGAGGCAGTATCATGAAAAAATTCTCAGTTGTTATCGCAGGCGGCGGCAGTACCTTTACCCCGGGCATCGTACTGATGCTGTTAGCAAACCAGGATCGCTTCCCGCTGCGGGCGCTGAAATTTTACGACAACGACGGCGCGCGTCAGGAGACCATCGCCGAGGCGTGCAAAGTGATCCTCAAAGAGCAGGCACCGGAGATTGAATTTAGCTACACCACCGATCCACAGGCGGCCTTTACCGACGTTGATTTCGTGATGGCGCACATCCGCGTGGGCAAATATCCGATGCGTGAAAAAGACGAAAAAATCCCGTTGCGCCACGGCGTATTGGGCCAGGAAACCTGCGGCCCTGGCGGTATTGCCTACGGCATGCGTTCTATCGGCGGCGTACTCGAGCTGGTGGATTATATGGAAAAATATTCACCGAATGCCTGGATGCTCAACTACTCCAACCCGGCGGCAATTGTGGCGGAAGCAACCCGTCGCCTGCGTCCGAATGCTAAAATTCTCAACATTTGCGATATGCCGATCGGCATTGAAGGGCGGATGGCGCAAATCGTCGGTCTCAAGGATCGCAAGCAGATGCGCGTGCGCTACTATGGCCTTAACCACTTTGGCTGGTGGACCTCGATTGAAGATCTGCAAGGTAACGATTTGATGCCGAAACTGCGCGAACATGTGGCGAAATATGGCTATGTTCCGCCATCGAACGACCCGCACACCGAAGCGAGCTGGAACGATACCTTCGCCAAAGCGAAAGACGTGCAGGCGCTGGATCCGGATACGATGCCGAATACTTATCTCAAGTATTACCTGTTCCCGGACTACGTGGTGGCGCACTCCAATCCGGAACGTACCCGCGCGAACGAAGTGATGGATCACCGTGAGAAAAACGTCTTCAGCGCCTGTCGGGCGATTATTGAAGCGGGTAACTCTTCGGCAGGCGATCTGGAAATCGACGAACATGCTTCCTATATCGTCGATCTGGCGGCGGCTATTGCCTTTAATACCCAGGAACGCATGCTGCTGATTGTGCCGAACAACGGCGCGATTCATAACTTTGATGCCGATGCGATGGTGGAAATTCCATGCCTGGTCGGCCACAACGGACCGGAGTCGCTAACGGTTGGCGATATTCCTCACTTCCAGAAAGGGATGATGAGCCAGCAGGTGGCGGTAGAAAAACTGGTGGTGGACGCCTGGGAACACCGCTCTTACCACAAGCTGTGGCAGGCCATTGCGCTGTCAAAAACCGTACCGAGCGCCTCCGTTGCTAAAGCGATTCTCGACGACCTGATTGCGGCCAACAAAGAGTACTGGCCGGAACTGCATTAATCCTGCTGACCGGCATCCATGGGGTGCCGGTCATTCATTTTTAGCACCTCTGAGGGCGCATAGCCGAAGCGGCGTTTAAACGCTTTGCTGAAATGAAAAGAGTCAAAGAAGTTCAGCATCCCCGCCACCTTACCCACGGTATTCCCCTCCTGCTTCAATAACGACTGTGCCAGTTCCAGTTGCGCATTGAGGTAGTACTCTTTTGGCGTTTTACCGGTATAGCGGAGAAACAGACGCCGCAGCCAGGGCTCACTGCACTGCATGGCATCAGCCATGTCGGCCACGCTCCAGCGCTTTTGCGGGTTGGCGTGGAGAGCGGCTATCAGGTTTTCCAGCTTTTGAAGTTGGCGGTCTTTGTTGCCACTTTCGGCAATCAGGCAAATCCATTGATAGATGATTTTCGTTAAATAGGCGACGGCCAGATTATTTTTTAGCGGATCGCGGTCTGCAATCAATAATGCTACTTCATTTAACTCTTTATTAAATACATCACCATGATAAATCGTTCCAATTTGCAATATCGGAATCGGCATCAGCGTGGTAGGAATAAACTCCATCCAGTACTGCTCCCAGACCAGGCCAGCACAGTGATAGGATTTTATCTCAATAGGTTTTAAGAATATGACGCAGTTCCCATTCAGAGTAATTTCTGAGTTGTCTTTAAGATATATTTTCCCGCATCCCTGCAGGGTATATATCGCCACCCAGGAGTTAGCGATAAGCGGTTTCTTTTTATCGCGTGGCCAGCTGACCCGGTAGCTTTCATCAGCAAGGGTATGCCATAGCGAGAGCAGGGAAATCCCGCTTGAGATCACATTTTCTTCCAGAACTAACGGAATATTATACGTAGTTTCGTTTTTTACATGCGAAATTTGTATTTTTCCATTCATTTTAATTTCCCATCAGCGAATGATGCCTGCAACCTGATAGGGGGAATTTAGCAAAAAAATAACCGTTCAGGGATACATTACCCATTATTTTATGAATCTCATCGCCTTACCTGGATAAAACGCTATTCCTTTGTACCTAATAGCACCAGGATATAATGACAAACAAGGGCTACAAGATGAATGCGATACAAATTTTGAGCTTTGTCGGTTTTACATTGCTGGTAGCTATCATTACCTGGTTGAAGGTAAGAAAAGCAGATACCGGCTCACAGCAGGGCTATTTTCTTGCCGGACGTTCGCTGAAAGCGCCGGTTATTGCCGCCTCGCTGATGTTAACCAACTTATCGACCGAACAGCTGGTGGGGTTATCCGGGCAGGCCTACAGAAGCGGCATGTCGGTGATGGGCTGGGAGGTGACCTCGGCGGTTACGCTGATCTTCCTGGCGCTGATCTTTCTGCCTCGCTACTTGCAGCGCGGCATCGCTACCATCCCGGACTTTCTCGAAGAGCGTTACGATAAAACCACTCGCATTATTATCGACTTCTGTTTCCTGATTGCTACTGGCGTCTGTTTTCTGCCTATCGTTCTCTACTCCGGGGCGCTGGCGCTTAACAGCCTGTTTCATATCGGCGACTCGCTGGGCTTAACTCAGGGTGCCGCTATCTGGTTGCTGGTGATTTTGCTGGGGCTGGCGGGGATTTTATATGCCGTTATCGGCGGGATGCGCGCGATGGCAATCGCCGATTCCATCAACGGTATCGGTCTGGTGATCGGCGGCCTGATGGTGCCGGTATTCGGGCTTATCGCCATGGGTAAGGGGAGCTTTTTACAGGGCATCGAGCAGCTAACGACGGTGCATGCGGAGAAACTCAACTCCATCGGCAGTAGCACCGATCCCTTACCCATTGGCGCGGCGTTCACCGGCCTGATTCTGGTGAACACCTTCTACTGGTGCACTAACCAGGGGATTGTGCAGCGCACGCTGGCGTCGAAAAGCCTGGCGGAAGGGCAGAAAGGGGCGTTGCTGACGGCGGTTCTGAAAATGCTCGACCCGCTGATTCTGGTGCTCCCCGGTTTAATCGCGTTCCATCTCTATCAGGATCTGCCGAGCGCGGATATGGCCTATCCGACGCTGGTCAATAAGGTGATGCCGCTCCCGTTAGTTGGGTTCTTCGGCGCAGTACTGTTTGGCGCGGTTATCAGCACCTTTAACGGTTTTTTAAACAGCGCCAGCACCCTGTTTAGCATGGGGATCTATCGACGCATCATCAACGAAAACGCCCAGCCGGATCAACTGGTGCGCGTCGGGAAAAAGTTTGGCCTCTTTATCGCCGTAATATCGGTGATTGTCGCGCCGTGGATCGCCAATGCGCCGCAGGGCCTGTATAGCTGGATGAAACAGCTTAACGGTATTTATAACGTGCCGCTGGTAACGATCATCATTATGGGTTTCTTCTTTCCGCGCATTCCGGCGTTGGCGGCTAAAGTCGCGATGGGACTCGGTATCGTCAGCTATATCACCATCAACTACCTGGTGAAGTTTGATTTCCACTTCCTCTACGTGCTGGCCTGCACCTTCTGCATCAACGTGGTGGTGATGCTGATTATCGGCTTTATCAAGCCGCGGGCGACGCCGTTTAAATTCCACGATGCTTTTGCCGTGGATATGGTGCCATGGCGGCACGTGAAGATTGCCTCGCTGGGCATCCTGTTCGCCATGGTCGGCGTTTACGCAGGACTGGCCGAGTTCGGCGGCTACGGTACCCGCTGGCTGGCGGTGAGTTGTTACTCCATCACCGCCGCAGTCGTTATCTATTTGATTTATAGCAACTGGCAGGAACGCCGCTCTGCTCCGGCTACCTATGCTACCGACGTTAAGGAAAAACCATGAGTCGCCCCAATTTCCTGTTTATTATGACCGATACTCAGGCCACCAATATGGTGGGCTGTTACAGCGATAAGCCGCTGAATACCAATAATATTGATAGTCTGGCCGCTGAAGGTATCCGCTTCAATTCCGCCTACACCTGCTCGCCGGTATGCACCCCGGCGCGTGCCGGGCTGTTTACCGGGATTTACGCCAACCAGTCCGGCCCGTGGACCAATAACGTCGCGCCGGGGAAAAACATCTCCACCATGGGGCGTTACTTCAAAGATGCGGGCTACCACACTTGCTATATCGGCAAGTGGCATCTCGACGGGCATGACTATTTCGGCACCGGCGAGTGCCCTTCTGAGTGGGATGCTGACTACTGGTTTGATGGCGCGAATTACCTCGCGGAACTGACCGAGGAAGAGATCAGCTTGTGGCGCAACGGCCTGAACTCGGTTGAAGATTTACAGCGACACGGTATCGACGAAACCTTTACCTGGGCGCACCGCATCAGCAATCGGGCGGTAGACTTCCTGCATCAACCCGCGCGCGCCGACGAGCCGTTCCTGATGGTGGTGTCCTATGACGAGCCGCACCATCCGTTTACCTGCCCGGTGGAGTATCTGGAAAAGTATCAGGACTTTTATTACGACCTCGGGCCGAAGGCTCACGACTCGCTGGCGAATAAACCCGAGCACCATCGGCTATGGTCCGAGGCTATGCCGTCCCCGGTGGGCGAAGACGGGCGCTATCACCATCCGCTCTATTTTGCCTGCAACGACTTTGTTGATGACCAGATTGGTCGGGTGATCGATGCCTTAACCCCGGAGCAGCGGGAGAATACCTGGGTGATTTACACCTCCGATCACGGTGAGATGATGGGGGCGCATAAGCTCATCAGCAAAGGCGCGGCGATGTATGACGACATCACCCGTATCCCGCTAATAATGCGCCCGCCGCAGGGGGAATCCATGCAGATCGATACGCCGGTCAGCCATATCGACCTGCTGCCGACGATGATGGCGCTGGCGGACATCGATAAGCCGGATATCCTGCCGGGGGAAAACATCCTGCAAGCCGAAACGACGCGCGGCGTGATGGTGGAATTCAACCGTTATGAGATTGAGCATGACAGCTTTGGAGGTTTTATCCCGGTGCGCTGCTGGGTGACCGATGAGTACAAACTGGTGCTCAATCTATTTACCAGTGATGAACTTTACGACAGGATTAACGATCCGGATGAGCTACATAACCTGATCGATGTCCATGAGTTCGCCGACGTTCGCTGCCGGATGCACGATGCGTTGCTGGATTATATGGATAAAATCCGCGACCCGTTCCGCAGTTATCAGTGGAGCCTGCGCCCGTGGCGGCCTGAGGCCCAGCCACGTTGGATGGGCGCTTTCCGCCCGCGCCCGCAGGATGGCTATTCCCCGGTAGTACGCGACTACGACACCGGCCTGCCGACCCAGGGCGTGAAGGTTGAGGAGAAAAAACAGAAGTTTTGACGAACTGCACCACTGCCGACAATCAGCCTGATAGCCCGACCCTAACGGGTTATCAGGCCTGAACTTTCTCTGAAATGGGGCGATTATTAATGCCTTCCGCTTTGCCTCTCAGGTAGAATCGCCGGTATTTTACGCACCCGGGTACCCATCAAGGAGTCATGATGAAAATATCCCGCCTTGGCGAAGCGCCGGACTACCGTTTCTCGCTGGCCAACGAACGTACCTTTCTGGCGTGGATCCGCACTTCGCTCGGTTTCCTCGCGGGGGGCATTGGCCTGGACCAGCTGGCGCCGGATTTTGCTACGCCGCTGATTCGCGAAATCCTCGCTCTGCTGTTGTGCCTGTTTGCCGGTGGTCTGGCTATCTACGGCTATTTGCGCTGGCTGAGCAACGAAAAGGCGATGCGGCTTAAGCAGGACCTTCCCTACACCCGCACTTTGCTGCTGATCAGTATTCTGCTGACGATTGTTATCGTGGTGGTGATGGCGTTAGTGCTCTATGCCGGATAATCGCCGGGCGCGTCGCGAAAGCGATCCGGGCCTGCAGCCGGAGCGTACGTCGCTGGCCTGGTTCCGCACGCTTTTAGGCTATGGCGCGCTGCTGGCGCTGGCGATTAAGCACCACTGGCATCAGGCGGGGCTACCGTTCTGGATCTCGCTGTGCATATTGCCGTTCGTCGCCATCATCCTCTGGCGCTATACCCGCAGCCGCAATTTGATGGACGTTGAGCAGAGTGATTTTGTTCAGCGGCAGGCGGTTCGTGACAAATTTTTGATCGCATTCGCAGTACTTTCTCTGTCATTGCTGTTTGCTATAACGCACATACGACAGGTGATTTTGTTTATTAAGGATGTGATATGACAGGATGTCAGGCCGATTACGGTGACAATCAGCACTGTGGTAACTGCAAATCTCTGGTGAGCGATATCCCGGTGCAGGAAGTGGTTATCCATCGTCAGGAGTGTGAAAACCCCGATCGTGTCTACCTTCAACTGAGCGCGAAGGGGACGGTGGCCATCAAGTTTATTCCCCATCTGCAGCCCGCCGACGCCCGGCTTTGGGGGGATTTTCTCTGCGCGGTGTTTGCTATTTGGGTCAAGGAAGATGCGAATCGCGTTGTGGTGCCGCTGTTTGAGGCCACGCTACGTGCCTGGCGCGGTGAGGCGGTGCATTATGCTAACAATCCACCGGGGCCGGCCTGCGCGGGCTGCCCCTGGCTAAGATTATGCGGCGGCGGCTGCCCGCAGCTGCGTCTGGAAGATGGCTCCAATGCGCTATGCGAGGGATACCGGCAGTTTTACAGCTGGAGCGCCCCCTACATGCGCGTCCTGCGTGATTTACTCAATCAACACCGCTCGCCGGTTGAACTGATGCATCTGCTGCGCTAAAAAAATGGCGACGAAAGAACCTCTTCGTCGCCATTCTGTTTACCCGTCGACCGGCTTAACGCCCTTTCGCCAGATACTGCGCCATCTCCTCTTCCGGCACCATGCCGCCGCCGGTTGCCCATACTAAATGGGTGGCGTTTTGCATCTGCTCAGCGGTGAACGCGTGCATCTGCTGATACGCCCGGCTGGCGCAAACCCGCTGCGGCCCGGCCATTCCCGCCAGAGCGGACGGCTCCAGACGCAGGTTTTCTTCCTGCGCCAGCCAGCCCAGCATGTCGTACATGGTCTGGTCATCTAGAGAATAAAACCCATCCAGCAGGCGTTCCATCGCCCGGCCAACGAAGCCCGACGCGCGGCCCACCGCCAGACCGTCGGCGGCAGTCAGATTATCAATCCCCAAATCCTGAACCGAAATCTCATCATGCAGGCCGGTGTAGACCCCCAGCAGCATACAAGGCGAGTGGGTCGGCTCGGCGAAGAAGCAGTGCACGTGGTCGCCGAAGGCCAGCTTCAGGCCAAACGCCACTCCGCCGGGGCCGCCGCCGACGCCGCACGGCAGGTAAACAAATAGCGGATGATCGGCATCCACGATGCGCCCTTCGCGGGCAAACTGCGCTTTTAGCCGCTCACCGGCCACGGCATAGCCGAGGAACAGGGTGCGCGAGTTCTCATCATCAATAAAGAAGCAGTTCGGGTCCGATTCGGCGGCTTTACGTCCCTGCTCGACCGCCACGCCGTAATCCTCTTCGTACTCCACCACGGTAACGCCGTGGCTGCGCAGTTTGGCTTTTTTCCACGCCCGGGCGTCGGCGGACATATGTACCGTCACCTTAAAGCCGATACGCGCGCTCATAATGCCAATCGACATCCCGAGGTTGCCGGTGGATCCAACGGCGATGCTGTACTGGCTAAAGAACTGCCTGAATTCCGGGGTCAGCAGCTTGCGGTAGTCATCAGAAATTTTTAACAAACCTGCGTTGATAGCCAACTTCTCCGCATGGGTCAGCACCTCGTAAATGCCGCCGCGGGCCTTAATCGAGCCGGAAATCGGCAGGTGGCTGTCTTTTTTCAGCAACAGATCGCCGCTAATCGGCTGGCTGAAGGCTGTTTCCAGCCGGGCTTTCATTTCCGGGATGGCTATCAGTTCGGACTCGATAATCCCGCCGGTGGTAGCGGTTTCCGGGAAGGCTTGCGCCAGATACGGCGCAAAGCGATCGAGCCTGGTGTGGGCGTCCTGAACGTCTTCAGTCGTTAAACCAACATAGGGTAAACCTTCCGCCAGCGACGTTGTTGACGGGTTAAACCAGGTGGTTTCTTTCAGGGCAATCAGCTCCTCCAGCAGAGGAAACTGTGCGATTAAAGTGGTCATGTCAGCGTTTTTCATATTACGTCCTTCGCGCTCAGATGATGAAAGAAAGCAGGAATGTGCCAGCCAGTGCAAGTAACGAGGCGATAAAGGTCGCCGTTGTATAGTACTTGAACGTCTCGTTGAGGCTTGCGCCGCAGTACTGTTTAACCAGCCAGAACAGGGAATCCGTTACGATAGTGCAGCCAATCGCGCCTGAGCCGATGGCGATAGCGATGATTTCCGGGCTCACGCCGGGATAGAGCGGCAGCATTGGTGCGACGATAGCAGTTGCGCCCATCATCGCCACAGTGGCGGAACCGACAGCGGCGTGCAGAATCAGCGCCACCAGCCAGGCCAGCAGAATCGGGTGCATGTCGAGGTTTGACAAAATCACCGCCAGCGTATCGGCCAGGCCGCTGGTTTTCAGAATGGCGTTGAAGGCCCCGCCAGCGCCGATAATCAGCAGAATATTGGCAATCGAACCGAAGCAGTTTTCCGTATGCGTCAGCAGGGTGCTCATCCCCATATCCTGGCGGATGCCCAGCACGTAGTACGCCACAAAGACGGCGATAAACATGGCGGTGATTGGGTTACCGATAAACTCCAACAGCATGTACAGCGTGCCGCCTTTGGCCATATTCAGTTCGGCAACGGTTTTTACCAGCATCAGACCGATTGGCAGCAGCACCGTAAATAGCGTGGCGCCGAGCGACGGTAGCGTCTCTTCTTTGCGCACTTCGAGGTTGGAAAACTCAGCCGGAACCGCTTTAAACGGCAGACGGTTGCCGAGCAGACGCAGGAACAAGGGGCCGCCGACCAGAGACGCCAGCAGGCCCACCAGCAGACCATAGACGATCACCGTGCCGATATCCGCGCCCAGCTTGTTGGCAACGAACAGCGCTGCCGGATGCGGAGGCACCACGCAGTGGACTGCCATCAGCGCCGTACACAGTGGGATTGCCAGCTTGAGCAGCGATGTGTTGGTCTTTTTGGCAATGGAAAACGCCAGTGGGATAAGCAGAACGACACCCACTTCAACGAATAGCGTAATCCCGCAAATCAGGCCCACCAGCACCATAATGACATCCGCTGACAGCCAGCGGCAGCGCTGGAGCGTCAGACCGATGCGTTCCGCCGCGCCGGAAACCTCCATCATCTTGCCGAGAATAGTCCCCAGCCCAATGACCGCCGCCAGGAAGCCCAGCGTGCCGCCAATCCCGCTCTCAATGGCGTTAACCATATCCAGCGGGCTCATCCCCATCATTGCGCCAACGAAAAAACTCGCCAGCAGCAGCGCCAGGAATGGGTGAAACTTCAGTTTGACGATAGTTACCACAATCAACACGATGCTGATAAGCAACGTGCTCACAACCCAGATCTGAGATTCCATACCCCACCTCGCCTGTGAATAATCTGTGGTTATTGAACAGAAAAACAGCATGCGCTGACAAACGATATAAACGACGCTTCAGATGAATCAGATTGAATCAAAAAGGTGATTTGGCTCTAAAATAGTCTAATTATTGTGTTATGAATCACTTTTATTCATCTTTAAAACGCGGTCAGGGCGAAAATTTTCTTACAATCGACGCTGAAAAGCGAAGGAGCAAGAAATGGAAATGCTAAAAGATCTGGGTAACCGGCTGCTTAACGGCTGGCAGCTGTCGAAGCTCTATACCTTTGAAGTCGCTGCCCGGCATGAGTCGTTTGCGCTGGCGGCGGAAGAACTATCGCTGACGCCGAGCGCGGTCAGCCACCGAATAAACCAGCTTGAAGAGGAGCTGGGGATCCAGCTGTTTGTGCGATCGCATCGCAAGGTGGAACTGACGCATGAAGGCAAGCGGGTGTTCTGGGCGCTGAAATCCTCGCTGGACAGCCTCAACCAGGAGATTCTGGATATTAAAAACCAGGAGCTGTCGGGGACGTTAACCGTCTATTCGCGCCCGTCCATCGCCCAGTGCTGGCTGGTTCCGGCGCTGGGTGATTTTACCCGCCGCTACCCATCGATCTCGCTCACCGTGCTGACCGGCAACGATAACGTCAATATGCAGCGTGCGGGGATCGACCTGGCGATTTACTTTGATGATGCGCCCTCATCGCAGCTCAGCCATCATTTTCTGATGGATGAGTCCATCGTGCCGGTTTGTACGGCGGATTACGCGCGCCAGCATCAGCTTCAGCAGAATCCCGATAACCTTCGTCGCTGCACGCTATTGCATGACCGTCAGGCCTGGAGCAACGATTCCGGTACCGATGAGTGGTTTAGCTGGGCGCAACAATTTGCGATTAACTTGCCGCAATCGTCGGGAATTGGCTTCGATCGTTCCGATTTAGCGGTGATTGCGGCGATGAATCACGTTGGTGTGGCAATGGGGCGTAAACGGCTAGTGCAAAAACGCCTCGATAGCGGGGAGCTGATCGCGCCGTTCGGCGACATGATGCTGAAATGCCACCAGCACTATTACGTGACGACCCTGTCGGGCCGTCAGTGGCCGAAAATCGATGCGTTTATCAACTGGTTGCAGAGTCAGGCGCAATTATGATGACCGGATTGTTTTGCTAGCCCAGACAGGCGCTGACCGGGCTACGGATTCACAGCCTTCTGCGATCGGGTAGCCCGGACAGGTGCGCAGCACCGCCTCCGGGAAAAGAGCAGGCTTATAATACTTTCGTTAAATAGTGGCGCTCCATACCCACATGCGGGAAATCCGGCAGCGACATCTGCAGCTGATAACCCAATTTCTGATAAAACGGCAGCGCCTGAAAGCTGAACGTATCCACCAGCATGTGGCTACAACCGCGCTCCCGCGCCTGGTTTTCCGCTTCCTGCATCAGCTCGCTACCCAACCCGCTGCCGCGCGAGGCTTCGCTGACCCACAAATACTTAATACACAACCAGCTACCTTTATGTTCGGCAATCAAACCACCGCGCATCACACCTGCATTATCGCGAGAATAGACTCCTAGCTCACCAAACTGCGCCGGGTCCAGAAAACGTAAATTGTATTCCCGCAGCCCCGTCAGCAGCTCCTCCTGGTCGGCGGGATTAATGCCATTAATTATCTCCATTTTTTATTTTTCACAGACCATTCACCACTCTACTTTCACAAAATATTCTTATTTTCTCCATTATTTCCTGACTAAATTTCACTCACTAAATGTTGTGTAAAAAACCTTCCCATCATTCGGCATAGACGTATAATGGGCAAAAATGAGAATGATCATTCTCAAAGTCATAAAGTATGGGGAAACCCATGAGTCATACCCTGTAGCAGGCATAACTGCTCGGGTCAGAGTCTGTAACCGCCGTCTGACACCGTACTCGCCGTTCGGGGGAACTCTCGGAAAAACCGTTTAATTCATAGCGGTAATAACCGAGTCATTTACTGCAAACAGGAATATTTATTTTCCATTTGTTATTTGTGCTTGCCCGGAGATGCATCATCGACCGGCTCATCACCCCCGCCAATAAATTTGCGGGGCGGACGTCGTTCATCCTGAGAAAATATAATGAAATACACCATCACACCCATCGCAGCAGCTGCATTATTTCTCCTTAGTGGATGCGATAACGCGCAAACTTCCGCCCCACAGCAAATGGTCCCGGAAGTCGGCGTCGTCACCCTGCAAGGCCAGCCCGTTCCGGTGGTGAGCAGCCTTACGGGCCGCACCACCGCCTCGCTAAGCGCCGAGGTCCGCCCGCAGGTCGGCGGTATCGTACAAAAACGCCTGTTTACCGAGGGCGATATGGTCAAAGCCGGACAAGCGCTGTACCAAATCGACCCGTCCAGCTATCGGGCAATATTTAACGAAGCTGCCGCGTCGCTGAAACAGGCTCAGGCGCTGGTCACCGCCGACTGCCAAAAAGCCCAACGCTACGCGGTGCTGGTGAAAGATAACGGTGTCTCCCGCCAGGATGCCGACGACGCGCTGTCGACCTGTAATCAGGACAAAGCCAGCGTGGAGTCGAAAAAGGCGGCGCTGGAGAGCGCACGCATTAACCTGAACTGGACTACTGTCACCGCGCCGATTGCCGGGCGTATCGGTATCTCCTCCGTGACGCCGGGCGCGCTGGTTTCCGCCGATCAGGATACCGCGCTGGCGACGATCCGCGGACTGGACATCATGTACGTCGATCTCACCCGATCCAGCGTCGATCTGCTGCACTTGCGCAAGCAAAGTCTGGCGAGCAACAGCGATACCCTTAACGTCACGCTGACCCTTGAAGATGGCAGTACCTACAGCGAAAAAGGTCGTCTGGCGCTGACCGAAGTGGCGGTGGATGAATCAACTGGCTCGGTTACGCTGCGCGCGGTCTTCCCTAATCCGCAGCATGTACTGCTGCCGGGAATGTTCGTTCGCGCCCGCGTCGACGAAGGCATTATGGATGATGCAATCCTTGCCCCGCAGCAGGGTATCACCCGCGATGCTAAAGGCGATGCGACCGCGCTAGTGGTCGACACCAGCAGCAAAGTTGAGCAGCGTAGCGTGGAAACAGGAGACACCTACGGTGACAAATGGCTGATCGTCAACGGCCTGAAGAGCGGCGATAAGCTGATTGTTGAAGGTACCAGCAAAGTTGCGCCGGGCCAGCAGGTGAAAGCCGTCGACGTTAAAAACGACGGAGGCAACGCCTGATGTTCTCTCGTTTCTTTGTGCGACGCCCGGTTTTCGCCTGGGTTATCGCCATTCTGATTATGCTTGCCGGGATTCTGGCGATCCGCACTCTGCCGGTTGGCCAGTACCCTGACGTCGCGCCGCCAGCGGTAAAAATCTCCGCCACCTATACCGGGGCCTCTGCGGAAACCCTGGAAAACAGCGTCACCCAGGTTATCGAACAGCAGCTTACCGGCCTGGATAACCTGCTCTACTTTACGTCTACCAGCAGCTCCGACGGCTCGGTCAGCATTACCGTGACCTTCGAGCAGGGCACCGACCCGGATACCGCGCAGGTTCAGGTACAGAACAAAGTGCAGCAGGCGGAATCGCGTTTGCCGAGCGAAGTTCAACAATCCGGCGTGACGGTAGAAAAATCGCAGAGCAGCTTCCTGCTGATCCTCTCGGTTTATGACAAAAACAACAAAGCCACCAGCTCCGATATCTCCGACTGGCTGGTGAGCAACATGCAAGACCCATTGGCGCGTATTGAAGGCGTCGGTAGCCTGCAGGTCTTTGGCGCAGAATACGCCATGCGTATCTGGATGGACCCGACCAAACTAGCCTCTTATTCGCTGATGCCTTCCGATGTGCAATCGGCGATTGAAGCGCAGAACGTGCAGGTTTCCGCCGGTAAAATCGGTGCGCTGCCCGCTTCTAACGCTCAGCAACTGACCGCCACCGTGCGCGCCCAGTCGCGCCTGCAAACTGCCGCCCAGTTCAAAGAGATTATCGTTAAGAGTCAAACCGACGGCTCGGTGGTACGCCTGAGCGATGTCGCCCGCGTCGAAATGGGCAGCGAAGATTACACCGCCTCCGCCAACCTCAACGGTCACCCGGCCGCCGGGATCGCGGTGATGATGGCCCCTGGAGCCAACGCACTGAACACCGCGACGCTGGTGAAAAGTAAGATTGCCGAATTCCAGCGTCAGATGCCGCAGGGCTACGATATCGCCTACCCGAAAGACAGCACCGAGTTCATCAAAATCTCGGTTGAGGACGTGATTCAGACGCTTTTCGAGGCCATCATCCTCGTGGTCTGCGTCATGTATCTGTTCCTGCAAAACTTCCGCGCCACGCTGATCCCGGCGGTGGCGGTTCCGGTCGTGCTGCTGGGTACCTTCGGCGTGCTGGCACTGTTCGGCTACTCCATCAATACCCTGACGCTGTTTGCGATGGTGCTGGCGATAGGCTTGCTGGTGGATGACGCCATCGTGGTGGTGGAAAACGTCGAGCGTATTATGCGCGACGAAGGGCTGCCCGCCCGCGAAGCCACTGAAAAATCGATGGGTGAAATCTCCGGCGCACTGATCGCCATTGCGCTGGTGCTCTCGGCAGTATTCCTGCCGATGGCCTTCTTCGGCGGCTCCACCGGGGTTATCTACCGCCAGTTTTCGGTGACCATTATCTCGGCGATGATGCTCTCCGTGGTGGTCGCGCTAACCTTAACCCCGGCGCTGTGCGGCGCACTGCTGAGCCATTCTAAACCGCACACCAAGGGCTTCTTCGGTGGCTTTAACCGCCTGTGGGGACGCACTGAGCAGGGCTATCAGCATCGGGTTGTCGGTGGCCTGCGCCGCTCGGCGGTGATGATGGGTGCTTTTGTCCTGATTTGCGGCGGCATGGCGCTGGCGATGTGGAAACTGCCGGGCAGCTTCCTCCCGACGGAAGATCAGGGCGAAATCATGGTCCAGTACACGCTGCCTGCCGGGGCAACGGCGGTGCGCACCGCCGAGGTTCGCCGCCAGGTCACCGACTGGTTCCTCACCAAAGAGAAAGCCAATACCGATGTGATTTTTACCGTTGACGGCTTTAGCTTTAGCGGCAGCGGACAGAATGCCGGGATGGCCTTCGTGTCGCTGAAAAACTGGTCCGAACGTAAAGGCGAAGCCAATACCGCTCAGGCTATCGCCCTGCGCGCCACCAAAGAGCTGGGCAGCATTCGCGATGCCACCCTGTTTGCCATGACCCCGCCGTCGGTGGATGGTCTGGGGCAGAGCAACGGTTTCACCTTCGAGCTGATGGCCAGCGGCGGCACCGATCGCGAGAGCCTGATGAAAATGCGCAGCCAACTGCTGGCGGCGGCCAATCAACGTTCTGAACTGCAATCGGTGCGCGCCAACGATCTGCCGCAGATGCCACAGCTGCAGGTGGATATCGATAACAACAAAGCCGTATCGCTCGGGCTGTCTTTGAGCGATGTCACCGATACCCTCTCCAGCGCCTGGGGCGGTACCTACGTCAATGACTTTATCGATCGTGGGCGCGTGAAAAAGGTCTATATCCAGGGCGAAAGCGATGCCCGTGCTGTGCCGTCCGACCTCGGCAAATGGTTCGTGCGCGGCAGCGACGATAGCATGACGCCGTTCTCTGCCTTTGCCACCACCCGTTGGCAATACGGCCCGGAAAGCCTGGTGCGCTACAACGGCTCCGCCGCCTTTGAAATTCAGGGCGAGAACGCCAGTGGTTTCAGCTCCGGCGCGGCAATGGACAAGATGGAAGCCTTAGCCAATAACCTGCCTGCCGGTACCACCTGGGCATGGAGCGGCATGTCGCTGCAGGAAAAACTCGCCAGCGGTCAGGCGATGAGCCTCTACGCCATCTCGATTCTGGTGGTCTTCCTGTGCCTGGCAGCGCTGTACGAGAGCTGGTCGGTACCGTTCTCGGTCATCATGGTTATCCCGCTCGGGCTGCTCGGCGCGGCGCTGGCGGCATGGATGCGCGGTCTGAACAACGATGTCTACTTCCAGGTGGCACTGCTGACCACCATCGGCCTGTCGTCGAAGAACGCCATTTTGATCGTCGAATTCGCCGAATCGGCGGTGGAAGAGGGGTATTCGCTATCGCGAGCCGCGATGCGCGCCGCGCAGACCCGACTGCGACCCATTGTGATGACCTCGCTGGCGTTTATCGCCGGGGTTCTGCCGCTGGCGATCGCTACCGGAGCCGGGGCTAACAGCCGTGTCGCGATCGGTACCGGGATTATCGGCGGGACACTGACGGCAACGCTGCTGGCGGTGTTCTTCGTGCCGCTGTTTTTTGTGCTGGTGAAACGCTTCTTCACCCGTCATCGCTCTTCTCAGGAGTAAGTTATGTTTCGTTTCACCTTGGTTTTTGTCGCGCTCCTGACGGCGGGCTGTGTCTCCCTCGACCCGAACTATGAGCGCCCTGCCGCACCCATTCCGACCACCCTGCCGGGCAGCCACGGCGAGGCCACCGCGGTGGTCAGCGACTGGCAGCAGGTGGTGAATGACGCCCGCCTTAAAAAAGTGGTCAGTATCGCGCTGACCAGCAACCGCGACGTGCAGAAAGCGCTGGCCGATATCGAAGCTGCCCGCGCCCAGCTTGGCGAAACGCGCGCCGCGCTGTTTCCGACTCTCGACGCTGAACTAAGCCATACCCGCAGCAAAACGGTCGCCAGCGGCCTGACGTCGTCATCGGAAGCCGACGGCGCGGTCTCCAGCTTCGAGCTGGATCTGTTTGGTAAGAATCAAAGCCTGACGCGCGCGGCGCGGGAGACCTGGCTTGCCAGCGAATTCACCGCCCAGAATACACGCCTGACGATGATTGCCGACTTGACCATCGCCTGGGTAACGCTTGCGGCGGATAACAGCAACCTGGCGCTGGCTCAGGACACCATGGCCAGCGCGGAGAACTCACGTAAAATCGTCAACCGTCAGATGGAAGTAGGCACCGCCTCGGCAAGTGACCTGAGCGATGCCGAAAGCGTTTATCAGCAGGCGCGGGCCAGCGTCGCCAGCTACCGCACGTTGGTGGCGCAGGATAAAAACGCCCTTAATCTGCTGGCCGGGGAAACCGTGCCGGATAGCCTGCTGCCCGGCACGCTGGAAAGCCTTGGCGATCGTAGTATCACCCTGATTCCGGCGGGGGTCTCTTCATCGGTCCTGCTGCGTCGTCCGGATATCCAGGAAGCAGAGCATAATCTGAAAAGCGCTAACGCTGATATTGGCGCGGCGCGGGCCAACTTCTTCCCGTCCATCTCGCTGACCGCCAGCGCCGGGGTCGGCAGTGATTCGCTCTCTTCGCTGTTCAGCCACGGCATGCAGGTGTGGTCATTCGCGCCGTCCATCAGCCTGCCGCTGTTTACCGGCGGCAGTAATCTGGCGCAGTTGCGTTATGCTGAAGCGGAGAAAAAGGGGCTCATTGCCACCTATGAGAAGACGATTCAGAGCGCCTTCAAGGATGTCGCCGACGCGCTGGCGCGGCGGGAAACGCTTAGTGAGCAGCTGGATGCGCAGAATAAATATGTCGCGGCGGAGCAGAAATCGCTGGATATTGCGATGAAGAGCTATCAGGCCGGGGTAGGGGATTATCTGTCGGTGCTGACTGCCCAGCGCACGCTGTGGTCGGCGCAGGCTACGCTTATTTCCCTCCAGCAAACGGACCTGGAAAACCGTATCACCCTCTGGCAGTCGCTGGGAGGCGGTGCCAGCTAATGCTTTTGCCGGGCGGTAACGCCCGGCATTCTGACAAGGAGCCTGTTTGTATGTCCCGAATTTCTCTTTCCTGGGTAGTGGTTCTCGGTTTACTCAGCGCCATTGGGCCCCTGTGTACCGACTTCTATCTGCCCGCGCTGCCGGAAATCACCCAGCAGCTTAACGCCACCGGTACGCAGACCCAGCTGTCGCTGACCGCAGCGCTGATTGGCCTCGGTCTGGGGCAACTGTTTTTTGGCCCGTTGAGCGACCGGATTGGCCGTAAAAAGCCGCTGGCGTTCTCGCTGCTACTGTTTATCTTCTCCTCGGCAATGTGTGCGATAACCGACGACATTCACATGTTGATCGCCTGGCGCTTTCTGCAAGGCTTCGCCGGGGCTGGCGGGTCGGTGCTGTCACGTTCCATCGCCCGCGACCGCTATCAGGGAACCTTGCTGACCCAGTTCTTCGCCCTGCTGATGACCGTGAACGGCATCGCGCCAGTGCTTTCGCCGGTGCTCGGCGGCTGGATTATCACCGCCTTTGACTGGCGTATCCTGTTCTGGGCGATGGCGGCGTTCGGCGTGGTATTACTGTTGCTCAGCCTGACTGTGCTGCACGAAACGCTGCCGGCAAAAAGCACCGCCTCGGTTACCCAGCAGCAGGACGATACTCCGGTGCTGAAAAACCGCCGCTTTATGCGCTACTGTCTGATTCAGGCCTTTATGATGGCCGGATTGTTCTCTTATATCGGTTCATCCTCGTTCGTCATTCAGAGTGAATACGCCATGAGCGCGATGCAGTTCAGCCTGTTGTTCGGCCTTAACGGCATTGGGCTGATTATCGCGGCGCTGATCTTTTCCCGCCTGGCGCAGCGATTTAGCGCAGAAGCCCTGCTGCGCGGCGGTCAACTGCTGGCGGTGACCTTTGCGGCAGTCACTCTGCTGTTTGCCTGGCTACAGCTGCCGACGTTGGCGCTGGTCGGTCTGTTCTTTACCGTCTCGATGATGAGCGGCATCAGCACCGTCGCCGGTGCGGAAGCGATGAATGCGATTAGCGCCCGCCAGTCCGGCACTGCATCGGCGCTGATGGGCACGCTGATGTTTGTGTTCGGCGGTATTGCCGCGCCGCTGTCTGGCTTGGGTGGTGAAACAATGCTGAAAATGAGCCTCGCGATGACCCTTTGCTATCTGGCCGCCCTGCTGATTGGCCTGAAAAAACCGCGCACTATTGAGTAAACTTTCCTGGCGGTAATAAAAAATTCCACTTTTATTACCGCTATATTTCCCGCTACGACTGAAATCTCTTATTATTCATTCAACATCAATCGTGATAGCCTTCACATGAAAGGAATAATTAATTCCTTATACTGCCTGCCACTGTGAATAATGAGGTTCCTATGACTATCGACCTGAGCAAACTGCTGACCGAGCGCCGCAACGCCAATAGCGCCAACATTGATACCCTCTCCACCGAAGAGATGCTGACGGTGATTAACCAGGAAGACCAGCAGGTGGCTCACGCTATCACCCCTTATCTGGCGCAGATTGCCCAGGTGGTGGATAAAGTCGCGGCGGCGCTGCAGGCTGGCGGGCGGCTGATTTATATCGGAGCGGGGACCTCCGGTCGTCTGGGGATCCTTGATGCCAGCGAATGTCCGCCAACCTTCGGCACTCGTCCGGAGCAGGTTGTCGGTATTATCGCTGGCGGCCATAAAGCGATTCTGAGCGCCGTGGAAAATGTTGAAGATAACAAAGCGCAAGGGGCGATGGACCTGGAGAACTTTAACTTTAGCAGCCGCGATGTACTGGTCGGCCTGGCCGCCAGCGGGCGCACCCCGTACGTGATTGGCGCGATGGAATATGCCCGCAGCCAGAGCGCTTTTGTCGCTATCGTTAGCTGCAACCCACATGGCGAAATGGCCCAACTGGCGGATGTTGCCATTACGCCGGTGGTCGGTCCGGAAGTCGTCACCGGTTCAAGCCGTCTGAAGGCTGGTACCGCGCAGAAGCTGGTACTGAATATGATTTCCACCGGGGCAATGATCCGCATCGGCAAGGTCTACAGCAACTTGATGGTGGACGTTGAAGCCACCAACGCCAAGCTGATTGAGCGCCAGGTTTCTATCGTCATGGAGGCCACCGAATGTGATCGCGCGACGGCGCAAAGCGCGCTGGATGCCTGCGGTCGCCACTGTAAAACGGCGATTGTGATGGTGCTGGCTGGTTTAAGCGCCACGCAAGCCCAGGCGCTGCTGGCGAAAAACGACGGCTATATCCGCAAGGCGCTGAGCCACTTCTGACCGCTGACCAACAGGTAATCTGCAATGGCAAAAATAAATAAAGAGATGATAGTGCGGATCCTCAATCACGTTGGCGGAGCCGGAAACATAGCGCAAGCGGGAAACTGTATGACCCGACTGCGCCTGACCCTGCGCGATGAGTCGCGGGCCGATAGCGCCGCCATCCGTCAAATTGAGGGCGTGATGGGTGTTATCGTTAGCGATGAGCAGTTCCAGGTGGTGCTTGGCCCCGGCAAGGCGCAAACCGCAGCGGAAATGATGAATGCGTTACTGGAAGAGGCTCCGGTGGACGCGCCGTCTCTGGCCGATGTGGCGGCAGAGAAAAAGCGGGCGCTGAAGAGTAAGCAAACCAGCGGCGTACAGAAGTTTCTCGCCAAATTCGCCACCATTTTTACTCCGCTGATCCCCGGCTTTATTGCCGTTGGGTTGCTGCTGGGCTTTGCCACTCTGGCGGAGCAGATATTTGTGCTGGAAAACGCCCATCCGAACGCCACGGTGGTGGCGCTGATTGGCTACATGAAGGTGTTCAGCAAGGGAATGTTTACCTTCCTGAGCATCCTGATCGGCTATAACGCGCAGAAGGCGTTCGGCGGCTCCGGCGTTAACGGCGCGATTATCGCCGCGCTGTTTGTTCTCGGCTATAACCCCGAGGCTACCAGCGGATTCTATTCCGGGATCACCACCTTCTTCGGCCACGGTATCGATCCGCGTGGCAATATTATCGGCGTGCTGATCGCTTCAATTATTGGCGCATGGGTAGAAAGACAGGTACGCCGGGTGATGCCCGCAAACCTCGATATGATCCTCACCTCAGCCGTAACGCTGCTGATTATGGGCGCGGTAACCTTTATCGTGATTATGCCGATCGGCGGCTGGCTGTTTACCGGAATGTCGTGGTTGTTCCTGCACCTTAACGGCAACCCGTTCGGCTCTGCGGTGCTGGCCGGTTTGTTCCTGCTGGCGGTGATGTTCGGCGTGCATCAGGGCTTTGTGCCGGTCTATTTTGCGCTGGTGGATGCACAAGGGTTTAACTCGCTGTTCCCGATTCTGGCGATGGCCGGAGCCGGGCAGGTGGGAGCAGCGCTGGCGCTGTTCTGGCGAGCGAAGCACGGTTCCATGCTGCGCACGCAAATTAAAGGGGCGATTATTCCCGGCTTCCTCGGTATCGGCGAACCGCTGATTTACGGTGTGACGCTGCCGCGCATGAAGCCGTTTATCACTGCCTGCCTCGGCGGCGCCTGCGGCGGTTTCTTCCTCGGCCTGATTGCATGGTTGGGCCTGCCGGTTGGCCTCAATACCGTGTTCGGTCCTTCCGGTCTGGTGGCGCTGCCGCTGATGACCTCCGGCAGCGGAATTTACGCCGGAATGGCAGTCTACGCCGCAGGACTGGCGGTCTCTTATCTTTGTGGATTCGCCCTGACCTGGCTGTTCGGCAGTAAAAACGTTGATTTGAGCTAAGCTGAAGGCCTGATGCGCAAGTTTTGAGCGAAACCTAACCCGCCTGATGGAGGGTTAGGTTTGCTGGTCGAGTGTATCCCGTCATCATTGCCCGGTGGCGCTGCGCTTACCGAGCCTACAAGTTCCCTTTGGTTTATTAACGCAGCAAACCCGGCCTTTAACCAGCCTACCAAATACTCCAACTACCATTTCCTGCCCCGCCGCCCGGACGCGCTCATGTTATGATGCCGCTTTTGCGATATTTCACCTGAGGGAAAGATGGGCTCCAGCAAAAAAGGGATGCTGAACGTACTAATAGCCGCCGTGCTGTGGGGTAGTTCCGGCGTCTGTGCGCAATATATTATGCAGCAAAGCCAGATGTCATCGCCGTTTCTGACCATGACGCGCCTGCTGTTCGCGGGTCTGATTCTTCTGATGCTCTCGTTCGTTCATGGCGACAAAATATTTCGCGTTCTGCAAAACCGCAAAGATGCGATTAGCCTGCTGATCTTCTCGCTGTTCGGTGCGCTCACCGTGCAGTACACCTTCCTGATGACTATCGAGAAATCCAACGCCGCCACCGCGACGGTACTGCAGTTCCTGTCGCCGACGATTATCGTCGCCTGGTTTGCTATCGCCCGAAAAACGCGCCCCAGTCCGCTGGTGCTGGCGGCTATCGGTACCTCGCTGGCGGGTACTTTCCTGCTGGTCACCCATGGCAACCCGACAACGCTGTCGATTTCCCCCGCGGCGTTGTTTTGGGGTATCGCCTCGGCGTTTGCCGCCGCCTTCTACACCACTTACCCCTCAACGCTGATTGCCCGCTACGGCACGCTGCCGATCGTCGGCTGGAGTATGCTGCTTGGCGGCGCGATGCTGCTACCGTTCTACGCCGGTCAGGACAACCATTTTGTGGTTAACGGGAGCCTGCTGCTGGCCTTTTTCTATCTGGTGGTTATCGGTACGTCGTTGACCTTCAGCCTCTACCTGAACGGCGCGCAGAAAATTGGCGGCGCAAAGGCGGGTATTCTCAGCTGCGCAGAGCCACTGAGCAGCGCCTTGCTCTCTTTGCTGCTGCTAGGCATTACGTTTACCCTCCCGGACTGGCTGGGCACCCTGTTAATTCTCTCGTCGGTGGTGCTGATCGCCATGGATTCGCGACGTAGGGTTAAAACGGCCTGACGATTATCTGGATGAGGATGCTGTGGCCTGAGTTTGCAGTATCTTCATATCGTCATCCGATAGTTGGCAAACAGCCCTTACCAGCTCGCGCTCAAACCCCTGCTCCAGACATGAACGAGCAATACGCAACGCTTCTTCTTGTCTACCCTCTTGTTTACCTTCTAACTTGCCCTCCAACTTTCCCTCTTGTCTCCCTTCCTGTCGTAGTCTTTCCGCAATGGTCATCAGTGTCTCCTTATGTTGAGGAACGCGCCGTGCGGCCTCGTGAAGAAACTCATCAAAACGAGGCGCATCTCCACACTGCAGCATGTAATTAAACAGCGCTTTCATCTGGCTGTCATTAGCGCAACCTTTAACCAACAGCTCCGCTAACTTTTCCACCAGGCCAAGTAAATCACGCTGGCGGATATGCTTTTGGATCAGTTCCAGTAGCGCTACGCGACGGTGCTGCATGATTTCGTCATCCGGCACCACGGTGATATCCACCAGCGGGAAAGCGGCGGCATAGAGCTGACGCGCGGAAGTTGCATCGGCAAACTCATCCAGCCAGCACAGCGAGAAGGGGTAGGGGCTTTTAGCGCCGTGATAGAACAGCATCGGGACCACCAGCGGCAGTGTTTTGTGCCCGGCGTCCAGATGGCGCTGCATGGCGGCTAACGCATAGCGCATCAGCCTGAACGCCATATGGGCATCCGGCGTACTCTGATGTTCAATCACCACGTAGATATAGCCATCACCATCGCTGGTTTTCAGCGACCACAGCACGTCGGAATAGCTGGCGCGTAAATCGGCTTCAATAAAGCTACCGGACTCCAGCCTGAGCGTTTGCAGATCGCACAACTGGCGCAGCGAAGCGGGCAGGTGGATCTCGATAAAGTCCCTGGCGCAATCGGGATGAGATAAAAATTGTTTAAAAACCGCATCATGCGGTGTTGAGGTCGTCCCTTTTTTCATCATGATTCGCCATCCTGGAAGCGTAATGCCGGGAATGTACCCGCTCGAATGACGGCGGGCACCCGGGATTTATCCGCTTTGCTTGCCGCTACGGAAGATAAATTTCACCCGTTGAAACGGCTTCATTTTTGCGGAAAGCCGCACGCAAAATGGCTCACTCAGGAATACGTCTATAGTTAGAGGAACGCTTTAATAAAAATAAGGATATCCATGATGAAAAGAATAAGTATTGCGCTGTCGTTGGCTATCTGGCTGGCGCTACCTGCCGTAGCAACAGCCGCACCGCTCTCCGGACTGAAGTTTGAGCAACAAAAGCAGCAGATAGTGAAGGATGTGAGGAAAAACTGCCCTGCCAGCAGTGGCCTGGCGGATACGATATTTGCCAATCGCGTGCTGGAGTCACCAGAAAATAAAGTCGCCGTGCAAAGCGCAGCGCGAGCGTTGGATAAAAACAGCGATGCCGCCTATCAGAAAGCGATTAGCGGCATTCAGTGCCCGACGCAGTAGCGCCCGCGGCGAAGCGTTGTAATCAGCGGTTCGGAATAATCAAATCCCCGCGCAGCGGGCTGCTGCCGAGCATTTGCGTTTTTTCGGTCAGCCAGCTGACGATCCGACTCGCCATTGCGTCCATTGAATATTCAATCGCCGGGATGGTCGGAATACCGGGTAGCTGTAACGAGCCCGCAAGGCTAAACACCATGACTTTTTCTGGCACCGCGCGATTGAATGCCTGGAGCTGCGGGACCACCAGCTGCGCCTGCTGCTCGTTTGCCACCAGCAATGCATTGAAATTCAGCGTGGTTGCGTTGTTTACCAACTCCTGCACCGCCACGGAAGGCGAATGGCTGTCGAGAAAGATCAGGTTGCGATTAAACGGCAGGAAACTCTTTTCCAGAGCGTGCTTGTAGCCAAGCAGCACCTGATCGGCAAAACCGCTGCCCTGCGGATGGATCAGCGCAATCTGTCGCCGCCCCTGGCTTATCAAATAGTTACAGGCTGTTTCCGCCGCAAAGGCGTGGTCAAAATGAATGCTGTTCACACCTTCGCTTTCCAGGCAGTCAATCAGCACCACGTCAGGCCGGTCGATATTCAGCGGAAACCGTGCGCCAATAATCAATACATCATCGCAAAGGCCGCAGGTCAGCTCTTCCAGTGAATGCATCACCCTGCCACGGGAATTTGCGAAACGCAGCAGCAGATGTTTCTGGTGCTGGCTGAGCTGTTTTTCCAGGGCATAGAGGTAGTTGGTGGTTTGATTAATATTGTCCTGAGCGCAAATCACGCCAATGCAACCGGTGGTTTGACTAAGCAAAGATTGCGCAATCATATTTGGCCGATAGTTAAGTTCTTCCGCCGCTTGTAACACCGCCTGTCGGCTGGCTTCCTTCACCCCGCGCGAACCACTCAACACCCGAGAGACAGTGGCTTTCGATACCCCAGCTAAGCGTGATACATCATTGATTGTAGACATCATTTTCCCCTGACAGGGCCAGTCCGATCCCTGTAAATCCCTGGACCTGAATCGCTTCAATAATAACCAGCAGCAGTATATCCGTTTCCGTTTTATTTGGAAACCGATTCTCCGTTTCATGGAAAAACGTAGCAAAAACCACAGGAATATGTGAGCCAAATCTAATTAATCAGCCCTGTGGCTGACAGATCTTGACGGTTATCACAGTTCTGTTTTTTATAAATGGAAACCGGTTTCCGTCTGATATCAAATCATCCACGCAATAACTTTTTACATTTTGAGGATGGTCGTCGATGTACAAGATTATGCTGTGCTGCTCTGCCGGGATGTCCACCAGTATGCTGGTCAGAAAGATGGTCGATGTCGCAAAGGAACGTAACCTGCCGGTGCAGATTGATGCTTATGGTGTTTCCGAATTTGACATGCAGTTTCCACAGTACCAGGTGGTGCTTCTTGGCCCCCAGGTGAAATACATGCTGAAAACTTTATCTGAGAAAGCCGCTTCCCTGAATATTCCGGTCCAGCCAATCAATACCATGGACTACGGGATGCAGCGGGGAGATAACGTCCTGGATTATGCTCTGTCGCTGATAGAAGCGGCGCATTAAGAGGTGTGCAAATGAGTTCTCTGTATCAGTCCATGATTGCTGTGATCGAGCAATCAATTACACCGCTGGCAGGACGCCTTGGGCAGCAGAAATACGTTATCGCCATTCGCGATGGCTTCACTGCCGCATTGCCGTTTATGATCATCGGCTCTTTCATGCTGGTATTTATCTTCCCTCCTTTTTCGCCGGATACCGCCAACGGTTTCGCCCGCGGCTGGCTGGATTTCTCCCAACAGTATCGCGAACAGCTGATGCTGCCGTTTAACCTCAGCATGGGTGTGATGACGTTCTTTATCTCTGTAGGTATTGGCGCCAGCCTGGGACGCCAGTTCCAGCTCGACCCGGTGATGTCCGGTCTGCTGGCGTTTATGGCCTTTTTACTGGTTGCCGCGCCGTATGCGGATGGCAAAATCTCCACCCAGTACCTCTCCGGCCAGGGCATCTTTACCGCCTTGATCACCGCGATTTATTCCACCCGCGTTTACGCCTGGCTGAAGCAGAACAACATCACCATTCGTCTGCCGAAAGAGGTGCCGACCGGCGTTGCGCGCTCGTTTGAAATCCTCATCCCGGTGCTGGTGGTGATAGCGACGCTGCATCCACTGAACCTGTTTATTGAAGCGCAGACCGGGATGATCCTGCCGCAGGCGATTATGCATCTGCTGGAGCCGCTGGTTTCCGCCTCTGACTCACTGCCGGCGATTCTGCTTTCCGTCCTGATGTGCCAGATTTTCTGGTTTGCCGGGATCCACGGTTCGCTGATTGTCACCGGGATTATGAACCCGTTCTGGATGGCCAACCTGTCGGCAAACCAGGCGGCGCTGGCGGCTGGTGCAGCTCTGCCCCACGTCTATCTGCAAGGTTTCTGGGACCACTACCTGCTAATCGGCGGTGTCGGTTCCACGCTCCCGCTGGCGTTCCTGCTGCTGCGTAGCCGCGTGGCGCACCTGCGTACCATTGGCAAAATGGGCGTCGTACCCAGCTTCTTTAATATCAACGAGCCGATTCTGTTCGGTGCGCCGATTATTATGAACCCGATGATGTTTATCCCGTTCGTCTTCGTGCCGATGATCAACGCCGTGCTGGCTTACGGCGCGACGCGTCTCGGCTGGCTGAGCCAGGTCGTTTCCCTGACCCCATGGACAACGCCAGCTCCCATTGGCGCATCGTGGGCTGCCAACTGGACCTTAAGCCCGGTCGTCATGTGCGTGATTTGTATGGTGATGTCGGCGGTTATCTATCTGCCATTCCTGCGTGCTTATGAACGCTCCTTAATGAAAACCGAAGTCGAAAAAGCAAAAAACGCGGCACCGGTTGCTGAAACCGTCAGCTAATAATTAAACGAATATATTTTTAAGATGACAGCGTAAATAATGCAGAAAAAGGACTTTCACCACATTATTTAAATAATAAAGTTAATGATCTCAGGACATAACATGATTGAATTAGAAGATGCGGTAATGGATATTATCGTCAACGCGGGACAGTCACGCTCATTATGTTTTGAAGCGCTTCATTGTGCCCGTAACGGTAATATAGATGAAGCGCGGTTGCTCCTTAATGAAGCCGATGGTTATGCCCGCCGGGCGCACCAGATGCAAACCCAGCTCATCGAGCAGGACGCGGGAGAAGGGCGTCAGCCGATGACGCTGATTATGGTGCACGCCCAGGACCATCTGATGAATTCTCTGCTGGCTCGCGAATTTTCAGAAGAGTTAATTCATCTGTATCAACGTTAATATATAACTCAACAGTACCCTAAATAAGTATCACCAGCTTATCCTGGCGGGATAGCTATTATCTGAATATATGAATTATTAAAAGCGAGATAATTATGAAAACTGTAAAAATGCTGCCATTAGCCATGGCGGTCGTCGCCGCGCTGTGCCCAATTTCCGTATTAGCACAAGATTTTACTCAGGAACAAATTGACGCCATTGTGGCTAAAGCCGTCGATAAAGCGCTGGCCGACCGTCAGGCTAAGATGGACGCCGCCGCCGCGAAAAAGGTGGATCTGGAGACCAATCCGCAAACCGCCGCACAGACACCGGATATGGCGGTTCCGTTCGGACTGAAATTTAGCGGTTACGCCCGCTACGGCGCACAATTCCAGACCGGCGATCAGAAATTTGTTGGCGTTGATGGCTCCTATAACGGCGCGTCGGCAATCGGTCGTCTGGGTAACGAAGGCAACGGCGGCGAATTCCAGATAACCAAAGCCTTTAAGAGCAGCAAAGGCGCTATCTGGGATATTAACGTGATGTTCGACCACTGGAGCGATGAAGTTAACCTGAAAAAAGCCTACGTCGGCGTCACCAACGTGCTGGAGTCCAACCCTAACGCCTATATCTGGGCGGGTCGCGATTTCCACCAGCGTCCGCAACAGGGGATCAATGACTACTTCTGGATGAACCACGATGGTCAGGGCGCCGGGGTGAAAAACTTCGATATCGGTGGCGTACAGTTTGACGTGGCGGCGGTCTCGCAGGTGGAGTCCTGTAGCCCGGAAGTGATGGCCGATGAGGCTAACCCATCGCGTATCACCTGTACCGGTGGCTCCGGCACTGGTGATGATGGTCACTATGCGCTGACCACCAAAACTCACAATATCAAAGCGGGCCCGATCGACGTTGAGGTCTACGCTAACTACGGCTTTGATTCAAAAGCGGTGGATAACGACGAGCAGCTCGATGCCTGGCAGGGCGGCCTGCTGTTAAGCCACACCAACAGCGATGACAGCGGCGTGAATAAGGTTATCCTGCGCTACTCCGATAACTCGGATAACAGCGTTTACAACAAAACGGACGGGTTGACTGCTATCTATGCCAGCTTCGAAGGCAACTATAAGTTTACCCAGCAGGCGCAGATCGAATATCTGCTGGCCTTCCACGACTATGACAACAGCAAGGACGACACCGACAACCGTAAAAACTACGGCGCGATTGTCCGTCCGATGTACTTCTGGAACGACGTGCATTCGACCTGGCTGGAAGCGGGCTACCAGCGCGTTGATTACGATCAGGGCGGAGACAACCATGGCTGGAAGCTGACGCTGTCGCAGAACATTGCGATCGGTATGGGGCCGGAGTTCCGCCCAATGCTGCGTTTCTACGTGACCGGCGGTCAGGTGGATAACAAGCGCACTGCGAAGGTCAACGGCACCGACGACCAGCAGCTGGATTCGCTGAACGTTGGCGGCATGTTTGAAGCGTGGTTCTAAGCGAGTGAAGCAGTCCCGGGTCATGGCATGAATGCCTGACCCGGCGACTTATTCCCGGAGGCGGCGCTGGCGCGCCTGTCCGGGCTACCAAACCAGCAGACTGCTCGATCCCGTAGCCCGATCAAACAGCAGTGCTACCGGGGGATTTTCGCAGCGAAAAAATCAGAACGCGGTTTTTGAGAAGCCGGTCATCTCTTTGAGGCCCATTTCGCGACCCAGAGCGGTCATCGGATGGACAAGAACCAGCCCGCGCACGCTTTTTTTGAGTTTGCCAATATCGGCCTGCTCTTTTTTGGTGATGGCGCGACGGTGCGGCAGGCTCATCAGTTTCTGCGCTTCTTTGCTCAGTTTTTGACCCTGAACTTCGCGCAGGCGAACAAGCTCCGCCTCAATGGTGGTTTTTTCTTTTTCCAGCTCGGCGTACTTGTCTGCGGCTTCAACCAGCGACAGGTCGGCCTGCTGGTGACGGATGGCGTCGAGACGGTCGCTCAGACGCTTAATTTCACTTTTTTCGACTTCTTTCATGGTGGTTTAATCTATTAAGAAATGGGCGTTATCAGACTATAGTATGTGCTGTCGCTTCCGTTGTGGGTAGCTATTTATCAAAACGTCACAACTTTCCCCGCAATAACAATCACCGTGATTAATTATAATAATTTGAATATTATACGGATTTCCCACCAGAGTGGGTGAATGTTCATTTCTGTGAAGCCCGTCGGCCATTAAGCACGTTTTCCTCATCTAAATCCCTTCTTTTGGCTAATTCTTAACAAGATGATCCCCGAGCAGAGGAGAGCGTGATGGCGAAAATCGGCGACGGTGTACCGCGTATTATTGATAAGGCCGTAGATTTTATGGCTTCAAGCCAGGCTTTTATGGAATATCTAAAAAAGTCCCCGCGTTTGCAGCATATACCGCAAGACATTCCGGCGGACAAAGAGGAGCTGTTTCTGCGTCGTCTGGAGTATTATCGGCAGCTTTATCAGCCGACGTGTGACCAGCAAGAGACCGAATCAGAGCGTTGATTTTTGAAAGGCTTTTTTTAAGCTGATTTTAGAAATCAGCTCGGTCAGAGACAGCATCATTGTTGAACGTACAACCTGCTGGTAGCGCAGTTTCTGCATTGCCAGCAGTTCCGCATCGCTATCGTCGAATAGCGGCATCGGCGGCAGCGCAGCGACGCAGTGCAGCTCGCCAAACGGTCCGAGAATTTCATCGTCGGTAAAGCTGTACTCATTACCATCGTGGTTCAACTCTTCGCGCAGGGCCATTAGCAGCTCGGCGTCTTCGTATTCGGCGCGACTGATCACCCCGAGGCCATAAATCAGCTTCAGGCGTACAGAAAGGTCACCCAGCGGCCCCTCGCCGTCTAGCAAGGGCTCCACTGCGTATTTCACCGCATAGTCGTCTTTACGGAACACCTGAAGCACCAGGATATTGACCGCTTCCGTCAGCAGTTCAACGGTAGCGATCAGGAAGCTTCTTACGGTTTTGCCAGCATTCAGACGCTCAAGCACACGGTTTTCAAATGCCTGTGTTTCTTCCATTATTGCCTGCATATCTGACAGGAGTAGTAATGGGCGCGGTTCGGACCGCGCCAGATCTTGCCTCATTTGGTGGCGTTATAGTCGTTAACAGCTTCCGCCACCACATCGCTTGCCGCGTCCAGACCTGAAATCTGCGCCAGCGCGGCCTGAGGGCCTTTTTCTGCAATCAGCGTCGCCAGCTCTTGCGCCTGCGGATCTTCTTCGCTGCGGAAATGCATCGCCGCAGCGATCCCTTTCACCAGGTTCAGATGCGGCAGGCCGTATTCCAGCGTACCAAGCAGCGGCTTAATTAAACGATCGCCCGCACTCAGTTTGCGCAGCGGCTGACGGCCAACGCGCTCAACGTCATCTTTCAAATACGGGTTCTCGAAACGACCAATAATCTTCTGGATATAGGCTGCGTGTTTCTGTGCATCAAAGGCATAGCGTTTGATCAGTACCGCGCCGCTCTCTTCCATGGCCCCTTTAACTACCGCGCGGATTTTCTCATCGAGAATCGCGTCACGAATCGTCTGGTGACCCGCCAGTTTTCCGAGGTAGGCGGTTATAGCATGTCCGGTGTTTAAGGTGAATAGCTTACGCTCGACAAATGCCATCAGGTTATCGGTTAATTCCATTCCTGGGATATTCGGCAGCTCGCCTTTAAACTGGGTCTTGTCGACAATCCACTCGCTGAAGGTTTCCACGGTCACTTCCAGCGGGTCGTGAGTGGCGGAAGCGGATGGCGGAACGATGCGGTCAACGGCGGAATCAACGAAGCCGACGTTGGCATCGACCCAGGCTTTATCTTCTTCAGCCAGAGCGTTAAAAACGTGGCCTTTGAGCTGAGTCGTGCCGCGGACCATGTTTTCGCAGGCGATAATATTCAGCGGGGCGGTAATGCCCTGCGCTTTGCGTTTAGCCAGACCTTTAGCAATGGCCGGAGCAATGCGTTCCAGCACAACCGGACCGACGGCGGTAGTGACCAGGTCAACGCTGGCAATCAGCTCAACGACTTCATCACCGATGCTGCTGACGGCATCGACGCCGGAAACGGTATCAACCTGCTCATTTTCGCCGACCACGTGAACCTGATAGCTATGACGGGCATTCAGGGCATCAAGCACAACCTGATTTACATCCGCAAACGTCAGCTTTATCCCCGCGTCTGCCAGCAGTTTGCCGATAAAGCCACGACCGATATTACCTGCGCCAAAATGTAATGCTTTCATAGTATTAACCTTCAATTAATGTTTTTACCTGAGAGGGCTGGGGTGAGGCTTTTCCCTCACCCAAACCCTCTCCCCACGATAAGGAGAGAGGGGGCTGGATTACGCTTTCAGCAGCGCCAGGACCTCTTCGACGCTGGTGGTTTTGGTCAGACGCTCAATGACGGATTCGTCATCCAGCGCGTTGGTCAGGCTGGTAATCACCTGAATGTGCTCGTTATTGCGAGCAGCGATACCGATGACCAGACGAGCGACCTCATCCTCTTCTTCACCAAAGCGCACGCCTTCCGGATACTGACAGAACACGATGCCGGTTTTCAGCACGCGATCTTTAGCTTCGATGGTGCCGTGCGGTACCGCGATGGACTCACCCAGGTAGGTCGACGTCAGTTTTTCGCGGTCCAGCATCGCCTGGACATATTCCGGCTCAACGTAGCCGCCTTTCACCAGTTGCTCACCGGCAAACAGAATCGCTTCTTCCTTGGTGGCCGCTTTACGACCGAGGAAGATATTCTCTGCACCGAGTTTGAACAGGTTAGTGTCAGCCGCATCAAAGCTGTCTTTCAGACTGTCGCGAACTTTCTCTTCGTTATCAGTATGGCGCTGCGCCGCAACCAGACGTTCGGTCAGGCTGGTGTACAGGCCGCTGTCGAGGAAGTTGGTCAGCGAAATATGCTGCGCCTGCGGTACCTGGCGCATCGCACGCTCGGTCAGGTCGCGGTGGGTGATGACCAGGTCAACATCCGGCGGCAGGTTGTTAATCGCGGTATTCGTAACGGAGATATGGCTCAGCCCGGCATCCTGTACTTTCTTACGCAGCACGCCTGCACCCATGGCGCTGGAACCCATACCGGCGTCGCAGGCAACGATGATTTTACGCACGTGGCTCAGGTCGTTAGCCACATCGCCAGCGGCCAGCGGAGTGGCTGCGCCTTTGGACTGTGCTTTCATATCCTGCATGCGACGGGTCGCTGCATCGATATCGTCTTCTTCCTTCACTTTGCTGGTTTTCAGCAGAACAGCTGAAACGACGAAGGAGACCGCCATCGCAGCAACAATCGCGGCGATGTTAGCGAAGTAGGCACCTTTCGGCGTCATCGCCAGCACGGCCAGGATAGAACCCGGAGAGGCCGGAGAAACCAGACCGCCGTTGAGAAGGGTCAGAGTAAACACGCCGGTCATACCGCCGAGGATAACCGCCAGAATCAGACGCGGGTTCATCAGCACGTACGGGAAGTAGATTTCGTGAATACCGCCGAGGAAGTGGATGATTGCCGCACCGCCCGCAGACTGTTTAGCGCTACCGCGACCAAAGAACATGTACGCCAGCAGGACGCCCATACCCGGACCCGGGTTAGCTTCAATCAGGAAGAAGATCGATTTGCCGAGATCATGCGACTGCTGGATGCCCAGCGGCGAGAAGATACCGTGGTTGATGGCGTTGTTGAGGAACAGGATTTTCGCTGGTTCTACAAAGACAGATGCCAGCGGCAGCATGTCGTGAACAACCATGAAGTTAACGCCTGCCGCCAGAATTTTGGACAGGACTTCAACTGCCGGACCAATGCCGAGGAACGCCAGGATGGCGAGGATCATCCCGATGATGCCGGCAGAGAAGTTGTTCACCAGCATTTCGAAGCCGGATTTGATTTTGCCATCAACCCAGACGTCAAAACGTTTAATCGCCCAGCCGCCTAGCGGACCGGCGATCATGGAGCCGAGGAACATTGGCATATCCGCGCCGACGATCACGCCCATGGTGGTAATTGCACCGACCACGCCGCCGCGCTCGCCGCCAATCAGCTTACCGCCGGTATAACCGATCAGCAGCGGCAGCAGATAGGTGATCATCGGACCAACCAGCTTCGCCAGCGTTTCGTTCGGTAACCATCCTGTCGGAATGAATAATGCGGTGATAATACCCCACGCGATAAACGCGCCGATATTTGGCATCACCATGTTGCTGAGGAAACGACCAAAGCTTTGCACTTTGATCTTGATATCGGATGACATAAAACACCCCTTCTTCTGTTTTTGCTATCGGCAGGCTGAAAGCCCGAGGCTCGTTGTTAATGTGGCGGCAGAGGTAGCCGGACCCTGTTTGATAGTGCGAAATCTGGCACTGAATCGTTAAGCTGTCCAGTCGATGGACTTTTATGTGATTGGTATCACATAAAAATAGGTGGCTTATACGTGTTTGTAGTGATCTTGATCACAAAACAAATGCGTAAAAAAACAACAAGCAGGCGTTTCAGAGGCAATTATGGTGTTTTATGTGATGTAAGTCACAAATAACATTCAGGGTTTTGTTATTTGTTTGTGATGTTCGTCACAAAATATTTCAGCCTGGATTTCTCCTGGTGTGATCTCCGGCAGGTTATGCCTTGTTCAGGTCGAGGGGATGTAACTCAATAACCTGATCCGCTAAAGAACATTTTAGTCGTCAATGGCGAAAATGAAATCGGTGAATTATGCTCAATCTGTCGGCCGTTTTTTTATCTGCCACAAAACAAATCCTATTAATAATTAGCGTAAATCCGAGGAAAGTATGTTTCTCAATTATTTTGCGCTCGGCGTTCTGATCTTCGTTTTCCTGGTGATTTTTTATGGAATCATCATTCTCCATGACATCCCTTATTTGATTGCGAAGAAACGCAACCACCCGCACTCGGATGCGATTCACGTTGCGGGCTGGGTGAGTCTGTTTACTTTGCACGTCATTTGGCCGTTCTTATGGATCTGGGCCACGCTTTATCAACCGGAGCGCGGTTGGGGGATGCAGCACCGGCGGGATGGTGTGCCGCCAGAAGCGACAGAAGATGAGGATGAAATTAGCGAACTTCGCCAGCGGGTCAGCGCGCTCGAACAGCGAATAACCGGTCTTCAGCCGTCAGCCCAACCCCCTTCGGTGGAGAAATAACTCATGGATCTGCTGATTATTTTAACCTACGTGGCGATTGCCTGGTCGATATTTAAAATATTCAAGATCCCGGTAAATAAATGGACGGTTCCCACCGCGGCGCTGGGCGGGGTATTTATTGTTAGCGCGCTTATTTTATTAATGAACTACAACCATCCTTACACCTTTACCGCGCAAAAAGCGGTTATTTCTATTCCGATTACCCCGCAGGTGACCGGGGTGGTTAGCAGCGTCACGGATAAAGCAAATCAACGGGTTAAAAAGGGTGAAGTTCTGTTTACCATCGACCCGGTACGTTATCAGGCGCGGGTCGACAGGCTGCAGGCTGACCTGGTCACCGCGCTGCACAGCATCAACACGCTGAAAGCCCAGCTTTCTGAGGCCCAGGCAAACACCACGCGCGTCTCGGCGGAGCGCGATCGTCTCTATAAAGACTATCAGCGTTATCTGAAGGGCAGCCAGGCGCGGGTAAACCCGTTTTCGGAAAGCGATATCGATAACGCCCGGCAAAACTACCTGGCCCAGGATGCGATGGTGAAAGGATCGGTCGCGGAGCAGGCGCAAATCCAGAGTCAGCTCGACAGCATGGTTAACGGCGAGCAGTCGCAGGTGGTGAGCCTGCGCGCGCAGCTGGCGGAGGCGAAATATAACCTCGACCAGACCACCGTGCGTGCGCCCAGCGATGGCTATATCACCCAGGTTTTGATTCGCCCTGGAACCTATGCGGCCTCGTTGCCGCTGCGCCCGGTAATGGTGTTTATCCCACAGCAAAAACGGCTGATTGTGGCGCAGTTCCGGCAAAATTCGTTGCTCAGACTTGAGGCGGGCGACGATGCTGAAGCGGTGTTTAACGCGCTGCCGGGCCAGGTCTTTCATGGCAAGCTGGTGAGTATTCTGCCGGTGGTGCCGGGGGGAACGTATCAGGCGCAGGGCACGCTGCAAGCGTTGACGGTCACGCCGGGCACCGACGGCGTGCTGGCAACCATCGAACTCGATCCCAATGCCGCCGTGGACGCGCTACCTGACGGCATTTACGCCCAGGTGGCGGTCTATTCCGACCATTTCACCCACGTTTCGGTGATGCGCAAAGTACTGCTGCGCATGACCAGTTGGATGCACTATCTTTATCTGGACCACTAAACCGAGATTGATGACAAACCTGTTTTAGATAATGTATTCGCATTTCTGCCGGATGGCGGCTAGCCGCCATCCGGCAACTCCAGAAAGGCGCACTTTGTCAGCAATCTGCTAAACCCCTTCCCGTTGCTTATGATTCCCTTCCGTCGCAGACGAAAATTTTTGGTGATGCCTGTCACTATTTCAGCGTCCTGCGTTGACAAATTGCGCAAATGATCGGAACAATAGTTTCATTAAATCACTATAATCATGAAACTAAAACTTCATTTGCCAATATCAGGGATTCGTATGAGCAGATTATTTGCTGGAGCACAGAATCTGGGTAAGTCGTTTATGCTGCCGATAGCCATTCTCCCCGCCGCGGGGTTGTTACTGGGCTTTGGCGGCGTGTTCACAAACCCGGTGACCCTATCAACCTACCCGTTTCTTAATGGCGAAGTTGTACAGGCGATTTTTACCGTTATGCGCCTATGCGGCAGCGTGGTTTTCGACAACCTGGCGCTGCTTTTTTCCGTCGGCATTGCCGTTGGGCTGGCGCGTAGCGACAAAGGCACTGCCGGGCTGGCGGCGGTACTCAGTTTTCTGGTGATGAACAAGGCCATCAGCGCGCTACTGCTGCTGAACGGCACGCTGGCCAGCGAGAATCTGGCCGCCGCCGGGCAGGCAAGCGTACTGGGGATCACCACGCTGCAAACCGGCGTGCTGGGCGGGGTGATGTGCGGCCTGCTGACCTCCTGGGTACATAGTCGCTACGGTAAAACGCAGTTGCCTGACATGCTGGCGTTTTTTAGCGGTTCGCGCTTTGTGCCGATCATGACTTCTTTCTTCGCCATCTTCCTTGGCGTCGCGCTGTTCTGGGTGTGGCCGCACGTGCAGGCCGGGATTTCACATCTGGGGATCCTCGTTGAGAAGACCGGGTACGTCGGTACATTGATTTACGGCATGATCCTCAAGTGCCTCATCCCCCTCGGTTTGCACCATATTTTCTATATGCCGTTCTGGTTAACCAGCGTCGGCGGGGAAGCGATGGTCAACGGGCACATGGTTGAGGGAACGCAGAAAATCTTTTTTGCCCAGTTGGCCGACCCCTCCGTCACCCAGTACTACATCGGCGTGTCACGCTTTATGGCGGGACGCTTTGCCGACTTTATGTTTGGCCTGCCGGGCGCGGCGCTGGCTATCTATCATTGTGCGAAGCCGGAAAACAAAAAGAAAGTCGCCAGCCTGATGCTCTCCGCTGCCCTGACCGCATTCGTCACCGGGATCACCGAGCCGCTGGAGTTCGCCTTTATGTTCTGCGCGCCGCTGCTCTACGCGGTGCATATCGTCCTGACCGGCTTCGCCTTTATGTTCTCGCATATGCTGGAAATTACCGTTGGTCAGACGTTCTCCGGCGGACTGGTGGATTTCCTGCTCTTCGGCGTGCTGCAAGGCAATGCCAAAACCAACTGGATCTACATCTTCCCGCTGGGCACGGTGATGTTCTGCACCTACTACTTCTCGTTCCGCTTCCTCATTCAATGGCGTCAGTTGAAAACGCCGGGACGTGAAGATGAAAGCGAAGAGACGCCGACGGCCAGCGTGTCGCAGGACGTTCGCGCAGCGGGCATTGTTGAGGCGCTGGGCGGTCGGGACAACATCGTTGATGTGGACTGCTGCGCGACCCGCCTGCGGATCACCGTCAACGATGCGGAAAAGGTGAAGCTGGATGATTTCAAACAGCTCGGCAGCAAAGGCGCATTTATTCGCGGTCAGGGCGTACAGGTGGTTTACGGGCCGCACGTGACGCTGGTTAAAAACGAAGTCGAAGAATTTATCGGTTCATAAAGAGAGCAGTCTTATGAAAGCAGTTATGTTGATGTTTGACACCCTGACCCGCAATCACCTTGCGCCCTACGGCGGCGATGCGATAACGCCGAACTTCACGCGCCTGGCGCAGGAATCCGCGCAGTTTGATAACTTTTACGTCGGCAGCATGCCCTGTATGCCCGCACGCCGCGAACTGCACACCGGGCGCTACAACTTCCTGCACCGCAGTTGGGGGCCGCTGGAGCCGTTTGACTTCTCCGCGATGCAGGCCCTGCGCCAGCATGGCGTCCACACGCATATGGTTACCGACCATAAACACTACTGGCGTGACGGCGGCGCCACCTACCATACCCGCTACTCGACGTTTGAGTTTATTCGCGGTCAGGAGGGAGACTGCTGGAAAGGCCAGGTGGAGAAGCCGCTGATCCAGTGGCAGGGCAATGAAGACGAAGAGACCCGCCGCCGCCGCGCAGGGCGCATGACCCAGGACTTAATCAACCGCACGGCGATGCCGACGCAAGAGGAGCACTTTACCCATCGCACCATCAGCGCCGGGATGGAGTTCCTTGAGACCAACCGGGACCAGGAAAACTGGTTCCTGCAAATTGAGTGTTTCGACCCGCATGAACCGTTCTTCGTCCCGGAAAAATACCTGGCGCAGTATGGCTGCAAACCGGGTGACTTTGACGGCTGGGTGCCTTACTACTGCGGCGCGCCGGGCGGTGAAGACGACGACAAGGTGCGCAAGTTCTACCAGGCGCTGATCACCATGTGCGACGACTATCTCGGTCAGGTGATGGATAAGCTCAAGGCGCTGGACCTGTGGGACGATACGCTGTTTATCGTCTGCACCGATCACGGCTTCCTGCTGGGCGAACACCAGTGGTGGGGCAAAAATATCATGCCGGTGTATAACGAAATCGCCAATACGCCGTTCTTTATTCGCGATCCGCGCTGTCAGGCTGAAGGCGTGCGGCGCCAGGTGCTGGCCCAGACCATTGATATCCCGGCGACGCTGCTGGAGTACTTTGACGTCCCGCGCCCGGCAACCATGACCGGGCAGCCGCTGCGCCCGGCGGTTGAGCGCGATGAAGCCATTCGCGACTACGCGTTGTTCGGCTATTTTGGTGGGCATATCAATATCACTGACGGCGATTACGTCTATATGCGCTGCCCACGCGAGCAGGATAAAGCGCATTTGTACGAATACACGCTGATGCCAACGCGCATCGACAGCCCGTTTAAAATCGACGAGCTGAAAGATATTCGTATTCACCCCGGCTTTGATTTCACCCAGGGCGTGCAGGTGATGCAGATCCCCGCCACCTTTGGCTATCTCAACCCGTGGCGCTTTGGCGATAAGCTGTTCGATATCAAAAACGATCCGCGACAATTGCATCCCGTCACCGATAGCGCGCTATCTCAGCATTACGCCAGCGCGATAATCCCAGTGATGCGCCAGCACGATGCGCCGCCGGAGCTGTATACGCGTTTCGACCTGGAATCCCTGTCGCCCGAACGCGACCAGCAGTTCGCTGTGTGCCAGCAGGAATCAACGGCGGGTTATACCGGCGTGCATCCGGGTGTCGCGGAAGCGCTGGCCTTCCTCGTGCGCAACAGCGATTCACAGACGCTGGACTTTGCTGAGGATAAAGTGATTGATGAGGCTGATATCTTCACGCTGATTGACCGCCTGTTTACCGGCGACAAGCATCGGGCGATGGTCTATCAGACGCGGCTGCTGCTGCGCACGGCTTAGGAAAAGTGAGCATGGAGTGGCGTCTGGAAAATGCGCGTTTCCGTATGGTGATGCAGGCTGTTGGCGCGGAGCTAAGCGAACTGTGGGATAACCATCGCCAGCGCAGCTGGATATGGCAACCGCAGGCGGGAGTATGGAACAACTCGGCGACGCAGCTGTTTCCTGTTGTGGGGCAGCTCATCCACAATGGCTTATGGCAGGGCGAGCGTTTTTTTCCGCTCACCGCGCACGGATTTCTGCGCCACCAGACGTTCACCTGCGTGTCGCAGGATGCCACTCATCTGGTCCTTGAAGCATCCGATACCAATGAAACGCGCGAGGTCTGGCCGTTTGCGTGGCGCATACGCTTGACGTGGCGGCTAAATGACGATGGCATCAGCGTAGATTGGGCGGTGATTAACGAGGATAGCCAGCCCTGGGGCTATTCGCTGGGTTGGCATCCCGGCTTCGCGCTGCCGATTGCCCGCGAGCCGGGCTGGCAGGTGCGTTTCGATCGCGTCTGCGCGGGTCCCTTTGCGACGGTGCGGCGCACGCTGGCGATCCCCGACGACGCGCCGGACGTCTCGGCGTTTATATTGTCGCCGGATAGCTTCGCCGGAGGCGCTGTCTATTTTGCGCTGGGAGAGGGTAACCGCTGGGCGGTCTGCTCCCCGGATGGCCGGGAACAAATCGCCTTTTCCGGTAGCCAGAAATGGCTGGCGCTATGGGGCGTTCCGGGCGCGGATCTGCTGTGCGTGGAGCCGCTCAACGGCACCACCGACGATCCCCATTTTGATGGGCAAATAACCCATAAGCGCGGCATTAAGTGGCTGGCGGCGGGGGAAACGCACCACCATCAGCTCTCACTAAGCTTCCCGGCAGACAGCGAACGGCAAGCGGGCTAAACTACCTGACTTAACGCGCGGTCGGGAGAGCCCACAGTGAGTGTGAATAAAAAAAACGTACGCGTCTACCTTGCCAATATCCTCAGTAACCTCGGGGAAACGGACGGCAAAATAGCGGGTTATATCCTGCAGAAGCCGGCGCAGGTGGTGCAGCTACCGGTGAAAAAGCTGGCGCTGGAAATTGGCGTAAGCGAAGCCACCATCATCCGTTTTTGCAAGAAAATTGGTTACGCCGGGCTATTGAACCTGAAAGCGGATCTGAAGCGCGAGCTGCTGGACGATAGCGATTTATCGCTGCCTTCGTCGCCGGATATTTTCCTTGATGATTCGCGTAACGACGTGGCGCAAAAAATCGCGCTCACTATTGAAACCTCAACCCGGGAAACCATCGGCCTGCTGGAGATGAAAATCGTCAAGCCTGTGGTCGAGCGATTTCTGAGCGCGCGACGGGTGATGTTTGTTGGTTTCGGCGCGTCGGGGCTGGCGGCGCTGGAAGCGCGGGATAAGATGAACCGCTTAGGGATTGATTCCGAAGCCTTTACCGACCGCTTCACCATGACCTTAAAGTTGGCAAACCTGAAGGCCGATGATCTGGTGGTGGCCTTTTCGCACTCCGGGGAAACGCCGGAGGTGGTTAACGCCTTCCGTCTTGCGCAAAAGAAGGGAGCCTGGACGCTGGCAATTACTCATAGCCCCCATTCTCCGCTCACTGAGCTGGCGAACACCTTCTGGCTGACCAGCGGCGAAGCGGGGCCGATGCAGGGCGATTCCATCTCAACGCGTATTGCGCAGCTGTTCATCATTGAATTCCTGTGCACCGAAATTACCCGCCACAACTTACGCGATAGCGGCGTTACCGGGTTGTCGATTAAAGAACTATTGATAAAAGAGCGTATTAAGCGCGAATCTTCAGAGTGAATATTATGCTCCCGGCTCGCACTGCGTTTAGCTGGGCTACAGGTTCACTGCGGTCTGTGGACCCGTAGCCCGGAAAAGGCGCGTCAAGCGCCGCCTCCGGGGAATGCGCCGGGGCTCGCGGAATTTCCTTTTGCTTCGCGGTTTTTTACCGCAGCCTGCACCATACTTACCTTTTTGTTGGCGAAAGGAGCAGTCAATGAAACTGATCGGCAGCTATACCAGTCCCTTTGTGCGCAAAATTTCCGTCATTTTGCTGGAAAAAGATATTCCCTTCGAGTTCGTCAACGAATTCCCTTACAACGACGTCAATGGCGTATCGCAGTATAACCCGCTGGGGAAAGTGCCCGCGCTGGTCACCGACGATGGTGAATGCTGGTACGATTCGCAGATTATCGCACAGTACCTGGAGCAACTCGGTGTCGCACCGAATATGCTGCCAGCGGAGCCACAAGCCGCGTTGAAAATGCGTCAACTTGAGGCGCTGGCTGATGGTGTTATGGAAGCCGCACTGGCTCTGGTGCGAGAGAAAACGCGCCCGGCGGCACAGCAGTCTGAAAGCGAACTGCTACGCCAGCGGGAAAAGGTTGCGCGCGGTCTGGATGCGCTCGAAGGCTATGCGAGTGACGGGACTTTACGCCCGGATGAAGTCAACCTGGCGACCATTTCGGCGGCCTGCGCTATTGCTTACCTTAACTTTCGCCGCGTCGCGCCGGGCTGGTGCGCCACCCGCCCTAAGCTGGTCAGACTGGTGGATTCGCTCTTTCAGCGCGCCAGCTTTGCGCGCACCGAACCGCCGAGGAGTTGACCCAGGCAGGTAACAGTTTCTGCCCGGAGGCGTTACAATCACCGCTTATTTGTTGACTCCCTCTCCCGTTGGGAGGGGGGAAAATAACTTACCGCCAGGCCCATTCATGACTACCGAGATTCGTGCGCTTTACACCCGGCTTCCGGCCATCGATCGCCTACTTCGCGAACCCGCATTTTCCACGCTGCTGACGCAATATGGCCACTCCCAGACGGTGACGCTGCTGCGCCAGATGCTGGAAGAAGCAAGAGAGCACATCCGCCAGAGCCAGGCGCTACCCAACTGGAGCGATGACTGGTTGCAGGAAACCACGCGGCGATTAACGCAGACGCAGCAGAGCGCGCTGCGCCCGGTTTTCAATCTGACGGGTACCGTATTGCACACCAATCTGGGCCGTGCCATTCAAGCGGAGGCGGCGGTTGAGGCGGTTGCTCAGGCGATGCGTGCGCCGGTAACGCTGGAATACGATCTCGACGATGCCGGACGCGGTCACCGTGACCGGGCGCTGGCTGAGCTGCTTTGCCGGATAACCGGCGCGGAAGATGCCTGTATCGTCAACAACAACGCGGCTGCGGTGTTGCTGATGCTGGCGGCAACCGCTAACGGCTGCGAGGTGGTGGTATCGCGCGGCGAGCTGGTGGAAATCGGCGGTGCGTTCCGCATTCCCGACGTGATGCGCCAGGCGGGCTGTATCCTGCATGAAGTGGGGACCACCAACCGCACCCACGCCAAAGATTATCGTCAGGCGGTCAATGAAAATACCGGCCTGTTAATGAAGGTGCATACCAGCAACTACAGCATCGAGGGCTTCACGAAAGCTGTCGATGAAACCGAGCTGGCCGAGATAGGCCGCGAGCTGAATATCCCGGTGGTGGTTGACCTTGGCAGCGGATCGCTGGTCGATTTAAGTCACTATGGCCTGCCGAAAGAGCCGATGCCACAAGAGCTGATTGCCGCAGGCGTCAGCCTGGTGAGCTTCTCCGGCGATAAACTGCTGGGTGGCCCGCAGGCAGGGATTATCGTCGGCAAAAAGGCGCTGATTGCGCAATTGCAAAGCCATCCGCTGAAACGTGCTCTGCGGGCGGATAAAATGACCCTCGCGGCGCTGGAAGCCACGCTGCGCCTCTATCTGCATCCGGAAAAGCTGGCCGCCGAGCTGCCGACCTTGCGCCTGCTGACCCGCCAGGCGGATGAGATTCGCCAGCAGGGCGAGCGCGTACTGTCCGTGCTGGCGGCGCATTATGCTGATTTTGACCTGCGGGTTGAGCCATGCCTGTCGCAAATTGGTAGCGGGTCGCTGCCGGTGGACCGTTTACCCAGCGCGGCGCTAACCTTTACCCCGCGCGATGGTCGCGGCAGCCAACTGGAGGCTTTAGCGGCCCGCTGGCGCTTACTCCCCGTGCCGGTGATCGGCAGGGTTTATGACGGTCGCCTGTGGCTTGACCTGCGCTGTCTTGAGGATGAAACCCGGTTTATGGAGATGTTATTAAGATGATTATTGCCACCGCCGGACACGTTGACCACGGCAAAACCACGCTGCTACAGGCGATCACCGGCATCAACGCCGACCGCCTGCCGGAAGAGAAAGCGCGCGGGATGACTATCGATCTGGGCTACGCCTATTGGCCGCAGCCTGACGGACGGGTGCTGGGATTTATCGACGTGCCCGGTCACGAAAAGTTTTTGTCCAACATGCTGGCTGGCGTTGGTGGTATCGATCATGCGCTGCTGGTAGTGGCCTGCGACGATGGCGTGATGGCACAGACGCGCGAGCATCTGGCAATCCTCCAGCTTACGGGAAAGCCGACGCTAACCGTTGCGCTAACCAAAGCGGATCGCGTTGAGGCGGCGCGGGTAGAGGAGGTACGGGCGGAAATCGATGCAGTGCTGGCGGAGTTTGGCTTTACCGATGCCACTTTGTTTGCCACAGCGGCCACGGAAAACCGGGGCATCGCCGAGCTGCGTGAGCATTTGCTTCAGCTCAGTGCGCGGGCGCATCCGCAGCATCAGCGTTTTCGTCTGGCTCTCGACCGCGCGTTTACCGTCAAAGGCGCGGGGCTGGTGGTCACCGGGACGGCGCTATCCGGAGAAGTGAACGTTGGCGATACGCTGTGGCTGACCGGAGTGGATAAGCCAATGCGCGTTCGCGGTCTGCACGCGCAGAATCAGCCGGTCGAACAAGCGTGGGCCGGTCAACGCATCGCTCTGAATATCGCTGGCGATGCGCAAAAAGAGGCGCTGAATCGCGGCGACTGGCTGCTCTCGGTACCACCGCCGGAAGCGTCCGAACGCGTTATTGTCGAACTTCAGTGCCACACGCCGCTGAGCCAGTGGCAGCCGCTGCATATCCATCATGCCGCCAGCCATATTACCGGGCGGGTGTCGCTGCTGGAGGGCGATTTGGCTGAACTAGTGCTGGATACGCCGCTGCGGCTGGCGGATAACGACCGTCTGGTGCTGCGCGATATTTCCGCTCGCTTGACGCTAGCCGGTGCGCGAGTGGTGGCGCTGAATCCACCGCGCCGGGGCAAGCGTAAGCCGGAATATTTACAGTGGCTGCATGCGTTAGCGTCCGCGCAGGACGATGACGTTCAGGCGCTGGATATTCATCTGCAGCGCGATGCGGTTCGCCTTGATGATTTTGCCTGGGCGCGTCAGCTCAGCGACGAGGGCCTGAACGCGCTGATTAGCCGTCCTGACTATCTCCAGGCGGGGAACAGTCTGCTTAGCGCGCCGCTGGCGGCACGCTGGCAGCGGAAGCTGCTCGACGCCCTGGCGCGTTATCACGATCAGCATCGCGATGAGCCGGGTCCGGGCCGCGAACGTCTGCGGCGTATTGCGCTGCCGATGGAAGATGAAGCGCTGGTGCTGCTGCTGATTGAGCAGATGCGCGAAAGCGGTATCGTCCACAGCCATCACGGCTGGCTGCATCTGCCGGAACATAAAGCGGGCTTTACCGACGAGCAGCAGGCCATCTGGCAGCGGGTTGCCGGGCTGTTTGGCGATGAACCCTGGTGGGTGCGCGATCTGGCACGGGAAGCCAACGTCGAGGAGTCACTGATGCGCGCGGTATTACGCCAGGCGGCGCAGCAGGGGATGATTACTGCGATCGTTAAAGATCGCTACTACCGGAACGATCGGATTGTCGAATTCGCCAAAATGATCCGCGAACTGGATCTGGCAAAGGGCTCCACCTGCGCGGCAGATTTCCGCGATACGCTGAACGTCGGGCGCAAGCTGGCAATTCAGATCCTGGAATATTTCGACCGCATCGGCTTTACCCGCCGTCGCGGCAACGATCATATTCTGCGCGATAAAGCTTTGTTTCTTTAAGCATCTTCAGGTGAATCCCGGGTCGCGGCGTAAACGCCTTACCCGGGCTACCAGATCGTAAACGGCTGTGAACCTGTAGCCCGGTCAGCGCCCCCAGGAAATAGCGTTAACGCTGGCTCATTCGGCGAGCGATGCGCTCAAGCTTAATCATCAGCAGTAGCGTCACCCCCACCAGCACAATAGTCAGCGCCGAGCCGTCGGCGATATTGCCGCGGTCGGTCAGGCTGAAAATGGTGACCGGCAGCGTCGTCCATCCCGGCGGGTAGATCATCACCGTCGCGCCCAGCTCCCCCATCGATAGCGACAGGCTCAGCGCCAGCGCGGAGATCATCCACGGCGTCATCAGCGGCAACGTCACGTGGCGCAGGCGATACCATGGCGATGCACCGAGGCTGGAGGCGACGTTTTCGATATCGGCGGAAATCCGCGACAGACCGGTGGAAACGTTGCTGAAGGTAAAGGCGGAAATCAGCACGAAGTGCGCCGCCAGCACAATCCAGAAGGTGCCGTTCATTTGTAGTGGCCCCTGGCTGAAGGCCACCAGAATACCTAAACCCACGGACACCGATGGAATGGCGCTCGGCAAATAGAACATCAGCCCGAGGTATTTTTGCAGCTTCGCGCTGTACTGGCGCAGGGCTAGCGCCGCCCACATGCCGCACAGCAGAGCAAACAGGCTGGCGCAGAAACCGACCATCAGGCTGGAAAAGAGCGAATCCCACGCCGCGCCGCGAAATGCGTTAACGAAGTGCCCGAGGGTAAAGCCGGACGGCAGCAGGCCGTTCCACTGCTGGCTCAGGCTGGACATTAAAATCACCGCCAGCGGCAGAAAAAAGAACCCGGCAAACATCGTTACCGCCAACGCGCCCGCCGCAGTGCGGCCTTTACGCGACCAAATCAACATCGTTAGCTCCTTGCGCCGGTACGCGCGGCGGCCAGCCGGTAGAGCATAAACAGCCCCAGCGACAGCAGAATATTTATTAGCGCAATCATGCAGGCCACGCCGTAATCCGATTCGAGAATGGCTTTGCTGTAGACCATCATCGGCAGGGTATTGACCCCTTTCGCGCCGATAAACAGCACAATGCCGAACTCATTGGTGGTTAGCAGCAGGCACAGGCTGCCGCCTGCCATCAGCGCCGGAAGCGCCGCCGGGAATATCACCTGCGCGATGACCCGCAGTGGATGGGCACCAAGAATGCTCGCCGCTTCGAGCTGGCTTTTATCAATCTGCCGCAGTCCGGCCATCAGCGGGCGCATCACCAGCGGAGTGAAAACGGTGATTTCCGCCAGAATCACCCCCTGAATCGAATAGAGAAAATCGACCGGCGGCAGTTCGAAAGCAAACAGCGACATCAGCGTACCGTTCAACAAGCCCGCCGAACCGTAGATAAAGGTGAATGCGAGAGTGATGAGGAAAGTCGGCAGGGCAATAAAGGTATCAATGACCCGACCGATCAACTGGCTGCCGGGAAACGGAATAAATACCAGAATCAGCGCCAGCACGCTGCCGAGCAGCAGGCAGCCCAGCGTGGCAAAGACCGCGATTTGCAGCGTATTGAGCAATGCGTTAATAAAACGGCGGGACTCCACCACCTGCCAGAAAGTCCCGAGGCTCAGGTGACCGCTGGCATCGCGCAGCGCCTGCTCAGCAATCAGCAGCAGCGGATAGAAAAATAGCGTCGCCAGCACCAGCAGCGGTAGCAGTAGCCACAGAAAGGGCCGCAGATTCAGGGCCGGGCGCGAGCGGGTTAAGGTTTGCGACATCATTACACCTCGATCAGGACTGCATCGTTGGGTTCAAAATAGAGCGCCAGCTTGTCGCCCGCACGCGGCAGCGGGTTCACATGAGTCATCACGATGCGCACGGTTTCCCCCGCCACATCGCACAGCAGATGGGTCAGATCGCCCTGCCAGTGCACCGACGTCAGGGTGGCGTTAAGCCGGTTACTGGTGGCCGTTCGCGGTGCGAGGCTCATATGCTGCGGACGTATGCACAACAGCTTGTTGTTACCGTGCTGGCCGCCGTGGCTGAAAGCGTTAATCAATCCGCCGCCGCAGCTAACGCTGACCAGCCCTGGCCCCACGGTATCTTTCAGCGCCGTCGCCCGCAGGATATTGGCGCGCCCGAGAAACTCAGCGGCAAAACGATTGGGTGGATAGTGGTAAAGCTGATGGGTTTCGCCGTGGGCAATTAGCGAACCGTCTTTCATGATGCCAATCTTGTCCGCCAGGGTCAGGGCTTCGGTCTGATCGTGGGTGACGTAGAGAATCGTCAGCTCCGGCAGTTCGCGGTGCAGGCGGGCGATTTCCTCCACCATGTTATGGCGGATTTGCGCATCCAGCGCGGAAAGCGGTTCATCGAGCAACAGTACTCGTGGGCGCACGGCGATAGCGCGGGCAATGGCGACGCGTTGCTGCTGGCCGCCTGAGAGCTGATGCGGATAGCGGCTGGCGTAATCCGCCATACCGACGATTTTCAGTGCTTCATTGACCCGCTCGGCGATCAAGGCTTTCGGCTGTTTCTGCGCCCGCAGGCCAAAAGCAACGTTATCTTCCACCTTCATATGCGGGAAAAGGGCGTAGTTTTGCACCACCATCCCGAGGCCGCGTTTATACGGCGGCAGATGAGTGACGTCGGTGTCGCCAATCAAAATTCGACCACTCGCAGGCTGCACAAATCCGGCTATCGCCCGCAGCACCGTGGTTTTCCCGGAGCCGGAGGGGCCAATCAGCGCCAGCACTTCGCCCGGTTCAATGGTCAATGACAGCGGCTTTAGCACCACGTTGCCGTGATAAGAAACGCGCAGCGAGTCGAGAGTAATCCCGGTGGTTCCCGCCAATGATGGGGTGTGAGGGGTAGTCGTTTTCATCAACATCACGCTTACTCGCTGTCCGTCACTTGATGCCAGCGGGCAATATCTGCCGACAGTGAAACCGCAACATCGTCCCAGTTCGGTTCCCAGCTTTTCACGCCGTTAATCGCCGCTTTTGCTGCTTTGAAGTTGGCATCTTCCGGCGCGACATCGCTACGCACCGGCAGCCCCCAGGAGAGCGCGCTGACGCTGGTCTGAGCCGATTTATCGAGCAGGAAATTAATCAACTTTTTGCCGTTTTCGCTGTTCGGACCGTTCTGTACCAGGCCGACGGTGTAGGGCAGCGCCAGCGCGCTGCGTTCGCCTTTGGCATCCGTCGGCCAGAAGATTTGTACGTTCGGGTTACGCGCCATCTGCGACAGGTTCATTTGCAGGTCGCCGTTAGCGATATACAGCTCGCCTTTATTGACCAGCGCGGTCAGCTTGCCGGTCGAAGCCGACGGGCCAACGTTGTTAGCCTGAAGTTTGCCGAGATAGTCGAAACCCGCATCTTTGCTACCGAGGCTGTGGAACGCCTGCAGCATCACGGCAGTGCCGTCGCCCGCCTGGCCCGGCGTGGAGTATTGAAGCTTGTTTTTGAAGCGGTTATCGAGCAGATCTTGCCAGCTGGCCGGGGCGGCTTTCAGCAGCTTGCTGTTGTAGATAAAGGTCAGGTAGTTGTTGACCAGCGGTGAGTAGCGGTCGTGGACGCCGGGGATTTGTTCGCTGCTCTGCGGCTTAAATTCGGCTAACAGCTGCTCTTTGGCGGCGCGCTGAATGAACGGCGGGACCGTCACCAGCACGTCAGCCTGCGGGGTGGTGCGCTCTTTCGCCAGACGCTCGACAATTGCCCCGGAGCCGCCTTCCACATACTGTACTTTGATGCCTGTCGCTTTGGTGAAGGCATCGAACTGATTTTTGTACCAGCTGTTGTCGCCATCGTGCAGGCCGTCAGCGGAATAGACGGTAACCACGCCATCGGCCCAAACCGGGGCGCTGGCGAGGGCGATAGCGGATAGCAGAGCGAGTCGGGAGAGTTTCATCGTGTCAGCCTTTTCGGGTGAGTGAATTAAATGGTCTATACCAGATTGGTTTTCACGCTACCGGGGGTTTATGACAAAACGATGAATAAAGTGTGTCGAAAGGGTTAAAAACAGCAGTGCGTTGCTTTCCCCGGAGGCGGCGCTGACGCGCCTGTCCGTATATGGACACCTCCCGTGATGCAAGCTATTTTTTGTGTGAGTCACCAGGGTAAGTTGCGTTCGTATATCCGGCCTCTCGTTCGGTACCGTCGTACCCGGGCCATGATGTGTTCTGCGCACCTGCTTCCTTTCGGGCTATCGGCTTTGCTTCGCAGGGAGCCTTCGGACAGGCCGGATTTCTCAGGTGCTGGTCTTACCGGTTACTCATCACGCTAAATCGCTTCGCAATCTCACGACAGGGTTACTGCTCTTTTTACTGCATGGCTCACGGGGCGTCGGTTAACCGGCGACCCGTGAGCCATGGTAATCTTCTCCGCGACTCATCACCGCCCACGCTATCCGCACATTCTTGTTCGCCAGCGCCACCGTCGCGATATTCCGGTTCCGTCTTTCCGCCACCGACTGCAGCCACTGGCTCCGCCGGTCTTCTTTGCCTGCACATGTCTTCAGAACTGACCGTGCCCCGTGGATGACCAGCGTACGCAGGTAGCTGTCACCCCGCTTGCTGATATGCCCCAGCTGCTGCTTACCGCCGCTTGAGTGCTGCCGGGGAACCAGCCCCACATAAGCCGCCATCTCCCGACCGTTCTTAAACTGCGTCGCGTCACCCAACAACGCCACCATCGCGCTGGCGGTTATCACGCCGATACCTTCTATTTTCATCAGCCGCTGGATGCAGATATCTTCCCGCGCCGCCTCTGCGAGCCGCCGGTCATGCCCCGCCACCCGGTCATCCAGCATCCGCAGCTCTTCGGCCAGCTCGCACAGCAGGCGCATAAACCGGTCATCCCACTGCTCCTGCTGTGACAGTATCTCCGGCAGCGCCTTACGCAACTGGCTGATGCCGACCGGCAGCACCACGCCGAATTCGCCCAGAAAGCCCCGTATCTCGTTGCACAGCGCCGTGCGGCTTTTTATCACTCTGGCCCGCACGCGATGCTCAGCCTGAAGAGTCTGCTGGCGCTCTGTCTTAACCGCGACGAAGCGCATGGCGGGGCGGCTGATGGCTTCACAGATGGCTTCGGCATCGTTGGCATCATTCTTGTTGCCCCTGAGGTAGGGCTTAACAAACTTCGGGGGAATAATGTGCACGGTATGTCCCATGCGGGTGAGTTCGCGGGCCCAGTAGTGGGATGACGCGCAGGCTTCAATCCCGACGGTGCAGGGAGCCAGCTGAGAGAAATAAGCGTGCATGTGGGCGCGGCGGAGAGATTTCCGCACGACGACATGTTCATGGTGATCCACAGCATGGATCTGAAAGACATTTTTTGCCAGGTCAAGACCGATACGTTTAATATTCATGGTGGACACCTCCTCCTGTGGACTGCAGGTAACACTTCCAGTCTGGCACGTTCTGATGCCGTAAGGTGGGAGGTGTCCATCACATCGGGCTACCAAACCAGCAGGCTGCTCGATCCCGTAGCCCGGTCAGCGCAGTGCCACCGGGAAGCATGGTGCAGAGGATTTCAATGCGGAGGCCGATCCCGGAGGCGGCGCTGACGCACCTGTCCGTATATGGACACCTCCCGTGATGCAAGCTATTTTTTGTGTGAGTCACCAGGGTAAGTTGCGTTCGTATATCCGGCCTCTCGTTCGGTACCGTCGTACCCGGGCCATGATGTGTTCTGCGCACCTGCTTCCTTTCGGGCTATCGGCTTTGCTTCGCAGGGAGCCTTCGGACAGGCCGGATTTCTCAGGTGCTGGTCTTACCGGTTACTCATCACGCTAAATCGCTTCGCAATCTCACGACAGGGTTACTGCTCTTTTTACTGCATGGCTCACGGGGCGTCGGTTAACCGGCGACCCGTGAGCCATGGTAATCTTCTCCGCGACTCATCACCGCCCACGCTATCCGCACATTCTTGTTCGCCAGCGCCACCGTCGCGATATTCCGGTTCCGTCTTTCCGCCACCGACTGCAGCCACTGGCTCCGCCGGTCTTCTTTGCCTGCACATGTCTTCAGAACTGACCGTGCCCCGTGGATGACCAGCGTACGCAGGTAGCTGTCACCCCGCTTGCTGATATGCCCCAGCTGCTGCTTACCGCCGCTTGAGTGCTGCCGGGGAACCAGCCCCACATAAGCCGCCATCTCCCGACCGTTCTTAAACTGCGTCGCGTCACCCAACAACGCCACCATCGCGCTGGCGGTTATCACGCCGATACCTTCTATTTTCATCAGCCGCTGGATGCAGATATCTTCCCGCGCCGCCTCTGCGAGCCGCCGGTCATGCCCCGCCACCCGGTCATCCAGCATCCGCAGCTCTTCGGCCAGCTCGCACAGCAGGCGCATAAACCGGTCATCCCACTGCTCCTGCTGTGACAGTATCTCCGGCAGCGCCTTACGCAACTGGCTGATGCCGACCGGCAGCACCACGCCGAATTCGCCCAGAAAGCCCCGTATCTCGTTGCACAGCGCCGTGCGGCTTTTTATCACTCTGGCCCGCACGCGATGCTCCGCCTGAAGGGTCTGCTGGCGCTCTGTCTTAACCGCGACGAAGCGCATGGCGGGGCGGCTGATGGCTTCACAGATGGCTTCGGCATCGTTGGCATCATTCTTGTTGCCTTTGAGGTAAGGCTTGACGAATTTCGGGGGAATAATGCGCACGGTATGCCCCATGCGGGTGAGTTCGCGGGACCAGTAGTGGGATGATGCGCAGGCTTCAATCCCGATGGTGCAGGGAGCCAGCTGAGAGAAATAAGCGTGCATGTGGGCGCGGCGGAGAGATTTCCGCACGACGACATGTTCATGGTGATCCACAGCATGGATCTGAAAGACATTTTTTGCCAGGTCAAGACCGATACGTTTAATATTCATGGTGGACACCTCCTCCTGTGGACTGCAGGTAACACTTCCAGTCTGGCACGTTCTGATGCCGTAAGGTGGGAGGTGTCCATCACATCGGGCTACGCGATCGTAGACGGCGGTGAACCCGTAGCCCGGGTAAGGCGTAGCCGCGACCCGGGGAAAACCTACGAGCGGAGCCAATAAAATCAATGAGTATCGACTTCAATACGCAGGCTATCGTGACGCCAGTATTCGATGTCGTAATCGAGAATTCGCCCGTGCTGATCGTAGTTGAGGCGGCGCAGCAGCAGTGCCGGACGCCCTTCCATCACTCCCAGCGCTTCGGCGGCCTGCGGCGGCATTGAGGTCGGCCAGAACGACAAATGCATACTGGTATATATCAGGTGGTAATGAGTCTGATAAATCTCGGTCAGGCTGCCGTTAAGGTCGTGGCGTAGCAGCTCCGGAACCCTGGCGGGCAGACAGTGGTTTTCGCAGTAGCAAATTGCCCGCCTGTCGGCGTGGCGCAGGCGGGTAAGCAGGTAAACCTGGTCGAACGGCTGCAATGCCAGCGGGGCCATTACATCCAGCGGTACCGCAGTTAAACGCCCATCCAGCAGCACCGTTTTCGGCTCCCGCCCCTGCTCCAGGCACAGCTTATGGAAGTTGGTATTCTGCGTCGGATCCAGCCACAGACGCTCCGGCGTCACGAACCAGCCACGGCGATCGGCGCGGTAGATAACGCCGCTGGCCTCCAGCTGCGCCAGGCTCTCACGCACCGTGATGCGCGTGGTATTGAACAGTGCACACAGCTCGCGTTCGGACGGCAGCTTATCGCCGCTCTTCAGCGCGCCGTTTTGAATACGCGCCTGAAGCTGCGCCTTGATCAGCAGGTACTGCGGGGTCTCGCCAGAGGGTGATTTCATGTTCGCTCGCGACCAAATTTGATGCGGCCATTATACATAATCAGATGAATTTTTTGTTGCAGCGCCACTTTTCCTTTGACCTTTGCAGGCTACGATCGTCATCATAAAAAACATCTGGTATAGACCAATGGTGATAAAAATGATTGCTCGCAATTACCTGCTGCTGACCCCCGGCCCGCTGACCACTTCCCGTACGGTGAAAGAGGCGATGCTGTTCGATAGCTGTACCTGGGACGACGACTATAATCTCGGCGTGGTCCAGTTCATCCGCCAGCAGCTGGTTGAGCTGGCGACGCCAGCCGACGGCTACACTTCGGTGCTGCTGCAAGGCAGCGGCAGCTACGCGGTCGAAGCGGTGCTCGGCAGCGCTATCGGCCCTCAGGACAAGGTGCTGATTATCAGCAACGGGGCCTACGGCGCACGGATGATCGAGATGGCGGAGCTGATGGGCATTGCTTATCACCCGTACGACTGTGGCGAAGTCTCTCGCCCGGACGTGGTGGCGATCGAGCAGATCCTGCAAACTGACCCGGCGATCGCTCATATCGCCATGGTACACAGCGAAACTACCACCGGAATGCTCAATCCCATCGAAGAAGTCGCGGCCCTGGCAAAACAGTACGGCAAACGCTTTATTGTCGATGCGATGAGCAGCTTCGGCGGTATCCCGATGGATATGGCCAAACTGAATATCGATTACCTGATCAGCTCCGCCAACAAATGCATCCAGGGGGTGCCGGGATTTGCGTTCGTCATCGCCCGGGAAGCTGAACTGGCAACCTGCAAAGGCCGTTCGCGCTCGCTGTCGCTGGACCTCTACGCCCAGTGGCGCTGTATGGAGGATAATCACGGCAAGTGGCGTTTTACCTCGCCGACCCATACCGTGCTGGCCTTCGCCCAGGCGCTGAAGGAACTGGCGGAAGAAGGCGGCGTGAGCGCGCGCCACCAGCGTTACAGCACGAATCAGCGGCGTCTGGTGGCGGGAATGCGCGAGTTAGGTTTCCAGCCTCTGCTCGATGACGGCCTGCATTCGCCGATTATTACCGCGTTTTACTCCCCGAGTGCCCCGCAGTATCGCTTTAAAGATTTCTATCAGCGGCTCAAAGAGCAGGGATTCGTTATCTATCCGGGCAAAGTATCGCAGAGCGACTGCTTCCGCATCGGCAACATTGGTGAAGTGTACGACGCCGACATTACCGCCCTGCTGGCGGCCATCAAAAACGCCATGTACTGGCAACATTAAGGAACCGCCATGAACCGTATTAACGCCGTGATTCTTGACTGGGCAGGCACTACCGTCGACTTTGGCTCCTTCGCCCCAACGCAGATTTTCGTTGAAGCCTTCCGCCAGGCCTTTGATGTGGAAATTACCCTTGGAGAAGCGCGGGTGCCAATGGGCCTCGGCAAATGGCAGCACATTGAAGCGTTGGGAAAACTGCCGGCTGTGGATACTCGTTGGCAGGCGAAGTTTGGTCGCGCGATGACCGCCGCCGATATCGATGCAATTTACGCCGCCTTTATGCCGCTGCAAATCGCCAAAGTCGTCGATTTTTCCGCGCCGATCGCCGGGGTTATCGACACGATTGCCGCGCTTCGGGCTGATGGCGTGAAGATTGGTTCCTGCTCCGGCTACCCGCGTCCGGTGATGGAAAAACTGGTCCCCGCAGCCGCCGCGCAGGGCTATGCGCCAGACTATTGGGTGGCGACCGATGACCTCGCCGCTGGAGGACGTCCCGGTCCGTGGATGGCGTTACAGAACGTGATTGCTTTAGGGATCGATGCGGTTGCCCACTGCGTGAAGGTCGATGATTCCGCGCCGGGAATTACCGAGGGATTAAACGCCGGGATGTGGAGCGTGGGCCTGGCGGTTTCCGGCAACGAGTTCGGTGCCACCTGGGAGGAGTATCAGCAGATGACCGCCGAAGACATTGCCACCCGTCGCGAGCATGCCGTCGGGAAGCTGTACGCTGCTGGTGCCCATTATGTTGTCGATACGCTGGCGGATTTGCCTGGCGTGATTGCCGCCATCAACGCCCGTCTGGCAAACGGCGAACGTCCGTAGACTTCACCATTTTTCCCCGGGCGGCATAAACGCGTCGCCCGGCGGTATCTTGTCACCCTTGCGATAACTCCCCGCTGTTCTCATACCGAAATCCGGCTCTTTTTAGCAAATATGACTATCCTGTAATGCCGATCACACTTTACTGTTGGCAACGGATTTGTTCAGGAAAGACAGCCGGATCATTAAGCTTTTTTCTCCACACCCGGAATATATTAACGCTATTCCAGTCACCAGCATTGGCGAATAACGAAACCACGGAGAAAGCTAAATATGGCAGGTCTTTATTATGGTGTGGCCTATTACGATGAGTACATTCGTGAGGAGCGCCTGGAAAAAGATATCGAGATGATGGTTGCCGCTGGCATTAATGTTGTCAGAATTGCGGAATCCACCTGGAGCACGCTGGAGCCTGAAGAGAATACGTTTAATTTCTACCATATCGATCGCGTGCTCGACGCCATGCACCGCGCGGGCATCTCCGTTATTATCGGCACGCCAACCTACGCCATCCCAGGCTGGCTGGCGCGTAAGCACCCGGATGCGCTGGTCACCACCCCAGGCGGTCATGAAAAATATGGCCGTCGGCAGATTATGGATATCGTTAACCCGCATTTTCTTCAGCATGCCGAAAAGGTTATTCGTGCTCTGCTTAATCATGTTCGCCATCATCCGGCTATTATTGGCTATCAGGTTGATAATGAAACAAAGCATTATGACAATATCGGCGAATATATAGAGACGGCGTTTAAAGCATCATTGAAAAAACAGTTCCCGGATATCCGCCAGATGAACGATGCCTTTGGGCTTGAGTACTGGAGCAATCGCATTGATTGCTGGGAAGATTTTCCTCCGGTCGCCAGTACCATCAACGCCAGTCTCGGCTGCGCTTTTGCCCGCTTTCGTCGGGAGAAGGTCGCGGAGTATCTGGCCTGGCAGGCCGATATCGTGCGGGAATACGCGCGGCCAGAGCAATTTGTTACGCAAAACTTCGATTTTGAATGGCGCGGTTATTCTTTTGGCCTTCAGCCGCAGGTCGATCATTTCTCTGCCGCGCAGGCAATGAGCGTTGTCAGCGTTGACGTTTATCATCCCAGTCAGGATCATCTTAGCGGGCGGGAAATAGCCTTCAGCGGCGATGTGGCGAGAAACCTGAAAAATGGGCGCAATTATTATGTTATGGAGACGCAGGCTCAGGGTTTTGCCAAATGGACGCCGTGGCCCGGTCAATTGCGTCTGCAAGCTTTTAGCCATATCGCCAGCGGCGCCAGCATGGTTTCTTACTGGCACTGGCATTCCATCCACAACTCCTATGAAACCTACTGGAAAGGGCTTATCAGCCATGATTTCGCCCCGGGCCCTACTTACCAGGAGGCGATGACTATCGGTCAGGAGATGGCTCAATTGTCCGGCGTTCTTAACGAACTGCGCGTGGAAAACGATGTCGCGATTCTGGTCAGCAATGATGCGATGGAAGCCATGAACTGGTTCAAACCCGATACTCCGCAGCCCGGGCTGAACAACCACGGTCATTACGTTTACAACGATATCCTGCGACGGTTCTGGGATGCGCTCTATGACAATAATGTCGCGGTGGATATCATCAACACCCTTGACCCGCAGAACAGTCAATACAAGGTCGTGGTTATCCCGGCGCTCTACTGTGCAACCGATGAACAGCTTGAGCGTATCAACCAGTTTGTTGAAAACGGCGGCAAAGTGCTGATTGGCTTTAAGTCCGGATTTTGTGATGAGAATGTCAGGGTGCGCGCTGAAACCCAGCCTGCAATACTGAATAAATGCTGCGGCGTCAGCTACAGCCAGTTCGTCATTCCGGAAAACGTGGGGCTGCGATCTGAAACTGAAGCGCTGGTTTGTGCTCCTGATGAACGCCCGGAAATGTGGATGGAGCTGCTGACGCCGAACACTGAAAAGACCGCCGTTCTGCTGCGTTATGACCACCCTGTCTGGGGAAAATATGCCGCCGCCACGCTGTCTAATTACGGTAAAGGGCAAGCGCTCTATGTTGGCTGTTTACCCTCCGGCAAGGTGATATTTGACCTGTTTAGCGCGCTCTCATCAGATACGCCGCTGGTCTCCTCTACGCCAGAGTATCAGTGGCCGCTGGTTGTTCGCCGCGCCGTAAACAGCCAGGGCGAAGCGGTGCAATTTATTTTCAATTATTGCGCCACGCCTGCAACAATCAGTACTGAGGCCGAAGTGACGGAACCGCTGAGCGGGAAGCGGTATCATCAGGGAGAACGCGTTGAGATTGATGCCTGGGGCATGCGGTTGTTTGTGAAATCACGGTAATTTTCGCGAGGTGGTGTATGTGTTTTACCTTTGATGCGTATCTGGTGGCTGGATTCACACCGGTTATCCGCAGCGGTCCTCTCGATACCCCGATAGACCGTCCGGACGGAATGGAAGGGTATATTATTAATATTACCGTGAGGGGAAAAGCGTGGGTAAAAACCAAAGAAGGCACATACATTACCTGCGAAAAAAATGACTTACTCATTTTTCCACCCGGCGTGCCGCATCATTATGGACGAGATGAAAGCAGCGATTGCTGGGATCACTTTTGGATTTACTTTATTCCCCGTCCTTATTGGCATAATTGGCTCACCTGGCAAGGTAGCGAGGGTGAACCAGGCAAACTTACGCTAAAAAGTGAACACGATGGTGAATTAATGAAGACGCTGTTCAGCGAGGCGATTACCTTCTTTTCTGAAGGCGACGCGCTGTCAGAGGCGATATCGATGAACGTCCTTGAACGTATCATCCTGAATTGTTATCGACTACAGGAAGATACACAAAAGAAAACGCGCGATGCCAGGGTGGAAGAGGTCTGTCTCTATCTGAACCGGCATATCACCGAGGATTTGAGCATCGCCGACCTCGCCGCGCAGGTCTGCTTGTCGCCGTCTCGTCTGTCTCATCTGTTCCGCGAAGAGACCGGGCAGACCATTAATGAATGGAAAGAAGAACAGCGGATATATCGCGCTAAAAATATGCTGCAAAATACCGTGCTGTCTATCTCTGATATTGCACAATTAAGCGGATATAACGATGCCTTTTATTTCTCAAGAATTTTTCGTCGCCACTGCGGGGTCTCCCCTCGGCGATACAGAAATAATTATATCAAGCTTATTCCGGATAAAAGCAGTAACTCCAGCGGCACTTGAATTTTAATATACCCTACCTTTAAAATAAAAGGTTTACTCTAATGAACACGAATAGCACCGATAAAACCATTAATTTGGGTGGGTGGTCTGCGTCAGTCAGTAATGAAAAACAGCCGAAACCTCCTGTACTTTTAGGTCTTGCCGTCGGAATCGGCGCGCTGCTGTGGCTGGCTCCGTTTATGGGACTCAATTCCGTTCTGAACCCGGCCAAGCTCAGTCGAATTATCGGCGGGGGTTCAGAGGTTAATAATTTTCTTGCTCTGCTTGGCACTCTTGGCGCGGTCACCTCAACGATTACCACCATTATTATCGGCGCGCTGTCTGACCTCACGCGCTCCCGCTGGGGCCGCCGGACGCCGTGGATTTTATCCGGTTCGGTCCTGACCGCCCTGGTGATGGTGGGTCTGGGAATGATTGAAACCAAAGAGCAACTGTGGGTTTTTATCCTTCTCTGGTGCTTATTACAGACCTTTATAAACTTTGTCGTTGCACCGCTGATTGCCGTCATTGCTGACCGCATCGCGCCAAAACACCGGGGGTTAATTTCCTCTATTTATGCGGCGGGTTTTATCATCGGTCAGTACGGCGGCCCGGTGGTTGGCGGGTTCTTTCTTAGCGATAGTAATCCAGAGCTGGTCAATACCGGTTATTACGTTCTGGCGGTGGCGATGCTGCTCTCCGGCCCGATTGCGGCAGTCATCATCAAAGAACCGTCCAGCCTCGGCATGCCGCGGCAAAAAATCGACCGCAGCAACTTTGCCCAGTACTTTATTTTTCCGGTACGCAATGCGCGCGACTTTTACCTGGCGCTGTTTGGCAAGATGCTGATTGCTATCACCATTACCGCTTTTAGCGTTTATCAGCTCTTTTTCCTGACCAGCGGAATGGGGCTCAATAGCGCCGATGCCGGGAAGTATATTTCCCTGGCGGGGGTCGCCACGATGATAACCGCGCTAATCTTTGCGCCTATTTCCGGCCCGATTTCTGACAAACTGCGCACTCGCAAAAAACCGGTGTTTCTCGCTGCCGTGCTGATTGCCGCCGGGACGGTGATCCCGTTTATTTACGGGCAGCCCGCCGCGATGATCTGGTACGGAGTTATTGCGGGTATTGGTTCGGGGATTTTCTTTTCGGTCGATCAGGCACTGAATCTGGAGGTGCTGCCTAATCCCGAAAACTCGGCAAAAGACCTCGGCATCCTGAATTTTGCCAATACCGGTGCGCAAATTCTGGGGCCCGTATTAGGCGCGATTCTGTTTAGCGTGGTGGGTAACCAGTACCTGCCCATCCTGCCTATTCTGGCCGTTATCGCGCTGGCAGGTGGGGGACTGATTATGATGATAAAACAGGTAGATTGAACGTTATCCCCCGGCGAGCACTGCGCCGTCGGGGGCAAATATTTATGATGAAATCCGCACTTTCGTCGCCACCAGCAGGCCGGTGAGCAGCATCAAAGTTCCAGAAATCACCAGCGGCGACAGCAGGCCGAGATGGTCCAGCGCCACGCCGCCGACCGCCGCACCGCAGGTATTGGCCAACTGGATCACCGCCACCTGAATCGACCCGGCTTTCTCTGCCTGATCGGAAAGGGAGCGGGTGATCCACGTTGACCAGCCTACCGGCACCAGCGCGAAGGCAAAGCCCCAGATAACCGCCACCGTCGATGCGACGATTTTACTTTCGCCCCACAGCACCAGCACCGCAGCGCTGATAGCCAGCACCACTGGCGCAACCGCCAGCGCCGTTTTTACCGAGCGCTTGAGCAGCATGGAAGAGAGCGAGGTGCCAACAAAGCTGGCGATACCGAAGCTCAGCAGCACCAGCGTCAGGCCATCAACGTCAAAGCCCGCGAGGGTCATATATACCGGGCGAATATAGGTAAAGAAGGCGAACTGACCGGCGAAGGCCATAAAGATGGCGCACATCCCGGCCATCACACCGGGACGCTTCAGCAGGCCGAGCATATTTTGCTGCGACGACGACTCGCCCGGCAGCGAAGGCAGCGCCTTCAGCACCCAAATTGTACAGACCACGCCCATGACCGCCGCGGCGTTAAAAACGTTACGCCAGCCGATAATTCCGCCGAGGAAGCTGCCCAACGGCGCAGCGATCACTAATGCTATCGACACTGCACCAAAAATCACCGATAGCGCTTTGGGCACTACGCGCATCGGCACCAGCCGCATGGTCAACGACGCCGACATCGCCCAAAAGCCGCCCAGCGCCAGGCCAAGGCAGGCGCGTCCCACCAGCAGTAACGCAAAGCTGTTGGCAAAGGAAACCAGCAGACAGGAGACTGTCAGCAAGACTGAAAACAGAATCACTACATAGCGGCGGTCAGTGCTGCGAATAATCGAAGTGATAAACAGGCTGGCAAACATCGCCACGAACGCGGTGGTGGTGACCGATTGCCCGGCGACGCCTTCAGAAATACCTAAATCCTGCGCCATCGGCGTGAGCAGGCTCACCGGCAGGAACTCAACGGTAATCAGGCAGGCAACGCAGAAGGCCACCGCGAAGACCGCCGACCAGTTTGGCCGCGCTGCCGGGCTAGCGTGTGGCGTGGATGCATTCGAAGGAGTCATAAGTTACCTGCAGGGTTGAATACGGAGAAGCCGCGCAGTGTAACATTTTAAATGTGACGAATTTAACGTTTTGACAACTTTTCAGGCTTTTCAAAGCGCTTGCGTGGCTGCTCGCATAATCAGAAAAACGTGTTTTTAGGTATTTAAGAAGAGTAAGAGGAAGAAATATTATAGCACCTGGTGCTATATTTAAGGTTACAGGATGTCAGCCGATGCGTGTTTTCAAAACTAAATGGTTTACCAGGGAAGCCCGAACCCATGCGATTGATGATGATGAATTATGTACAGCGATTGAGGCAACCATTCAGGGAAAAGCAGATAACCTTGGTGGCGGGGTTTACAAAAAACGCCTCAATAAGAATCGCGATCGCGCAATTATCCTGGCAAAGGGGGCTGAGCATTGGTTTTACACGTTTTTATACGCCAAACAGGATATCGCCAATATCGATAATCGAGAGCTAGCGGCATTCCGTGAGTTAGCCAGGCATTATTCCCTTCTCAGCGAGGAGAAAATGGCCGCATTGGTTAAGCGAAAAGAATTGGTGGAGATTTGTCATGATTGCAAAAACTAAATTCAAAAGCCCAGCTTTTGAAGCTATCCATAGCGCTGCTGCGGGTTTGTACAGTGTTGATGCCATTCCACAGGAGACAATGCGCAGCTTCGATGAAGCCTGTCTCAGCAACGTAAGCGATCTTCAACCTGGTGAAATTAAGGCTCTGCGGGAGCATTTCAACGTCAGCCAGCCCGTTTTTGCGCGCTATCTGAACACCAGCGTTTCCACGATCCAAAAATGGGAAAGCGGGGCAAAACGCCCCGGTGGGCTGGCGCTGAAATTACTCAACATCGTGCAAAAACATGGGCTAGAGGTACTGGCGTAATAGATTACTCCGGGCCACTATCGATTATTTAGCCTTATGCGCCGCCGTCGCCAGACCGCAAATCCACTCCTGATGGCCGTTTATCATCGGATTGGGTACGGTTCGCGCCAACTCCTGCGCCGGTACGCCTTTCTGTGACTCCTGGGTCAAAATACGCACCCGCCCGCCGGGTAAATCCTCAAACAGCCAGGCGTGGATCACGTCGAGGCGCGTAGTCTCATCGCCTTCCGCCCAGCCGTGCCAGGCCACGCGCGCTGCTTGTCCGGCGACCGGTGGAACGTACTCGGTGACCTGTGCTTCAATCGGGAAGCCGAAAGTGGAGAAACGAAAGCGGGCGTTGGCGCTCAGCTTCGGGCCGCTGCCGTCGTGAAAACGGATATCGGCGACGTTGCTGTAGTAGCCCGGCCACAGGGTGGTATCGTCAAGCTGCGCCCAGATTTGTGCCGCCGTCAGGCCGCTGACGATGATTTCGTTGGAAGCGAAGTTATCGGTGGTGCCCGGCAGGTAATCTTGCGGCCAGATGATGGCGCTTTGTTGCGATGGCTGTTGCATGGTGGACCTCGTCAGTGTGTGTTTTAACGAGGTCAACTATGCGACGGAGAGTGATATAAATCGAATCACCATCTTTTATAAACATCATTACAGATAGTGATATCAGTGTAGCCAGTGGACGCCATCTTCCGGTAAAAACAGCGTGTTATAGCGTTCTTGCAGAGCGTGCAGCTCGCTAATTTCCGGCTCCAGCTCGCGGAGGAAACCTTGCGCGAGGCGGATTTGCGCTTCGGTAATCGGTGCCGCAAGGCGGGCCTTTTGCATCAACCGATACCAGTAGTGCAGGTTCTGCTCGCTGCCATCAACGATCCCCACCTGCCAGATAAGCAGCACCTGAGCGGCATTTTGCAGATGCGCTTCATTAGGCCGCTCAAGATAGCGCAGATACTCGTGACCGGCGGTTTTTCCAAGCTGATCGATCATCGATTCCAGCGGCACCGGCGTAATCCCTAATCGTTCGCTCAGACGGCGAATTGCACGGCGTGAATCAGAGGTAAGCACCCGAAATCCCACAACAAATACCACTATCAGCGTGGCCAGTCCTAACCAGATCATGCATCCTCTCATTTCATACCCGTCATACTTCAAGCTGCAGATGCGTTGGCTACGCTCGTTCACCTCAGTCACATAGTTATCTATGCTCCTGAGGATTCGCTCCCTTGCCGCCTTTCTGCAACATGAATTATTTAGGGTATCCCTCAGATCCACTATCATAATGGGAATTTGCCTGCTGTCGACCGTCGGACGTACCATAATGTGACTTATCGCGGCTGCGGATAGCTATCATGAAAGCTGATATCAGAAACCTCGATCTTAACCTGCTGAAAACGCTGGATGCGCTGCTCGATGAACGCAGCGTCACCCGGGCGGCGACGCGGCTTTCGCTCACCCAACCGGCGGTGAGCGGCATGCTGACCCGGCTGCGCGAAGCCTTTAACGACCCGCTCTTTATTCGCGCCCCGCACGGGATGGTGCCGACCCTGCGCGCTCAGGCGCTGGCCTCGCCGGTCAAACAGCTGCTGACCGATGCCGAAGCCCTGCTGCAGCCCGCCGTTTTCGAACCGCTCAATGCCGATTTCACCTGGACTATCGCCGCCACCGACTATGCGCTGAAAGCGGTGATCGTGCCGTTTATCGCGGCTCTGAAGCCGCTGGCGCCGGGCATCCGTGTGCGCATTATTCCGGAATCGCCTACCACACTGTTCGCCCAGACCGAGCGCGGCGAAGTGGATATCGCGCTGCTGACTCCGCACTCTACGCCGCCGGATCTGCACAGCCGGGCGCTGTATCAGGAGGAGTACGTGTGCCTGATGCGCGCGGATCACCCGCAGGCTGCCGCGCCGCTGACCCTGGATTTATTCTGCGAGCTGGAGCATGTGCTGGTCTCCTGGCAGGGCGATAGTTTTCGCGGCGTGACCGATGACGCGCTGGCGACGCTGGGTTGTTCCCGGCGAGTTGGGCTGTCGGTGAGCAGTTTTCTGGTTCTGCCGGAGGTGCTGGCGGTCAGCGATATGATAGCCGTGGTGCCGCGTCGGCTGGCGAAGATGGCATCAGGGATGAAAATCTCGCCGCCGCCGTTGGCGATACCCGGTTTTACCAAAAGCATGGCCTGGCACGAACGCAGCCATCGCGACCCGGCGCAGCAGTGGCTGCGGGAGCTGTTGCACCAGACGGCCCAGCAGGAAGCATAAACAAGCCCGGCGCAAAGGCCGGGCAAAGTGACTCACACCCAATGACTCAGGCAGTCTGCAAAGTTTGTGTCTTTTTCTGGCGGCGGATTTTACGTTCTTCAAAGACCGCGACGATAGCCATCAGGCAGATACAAGCAATCGCCGCCGCATCCAGAGCGGCAAAGGTGCCCGCCCAGCCGGTGAGGCCGAAAATCGGCGTACCGTCGGCAATCATCCCGAGGCCCAGTTTGGCAAAGCTGTCGCCGATCAGATAGGCGAAGGTACCTTTAATCCCATCGGCAGCGCCAATGGCTTTTTTCGGCACAAAGCCCACGGCGGCAACGCCGATCAGTAGCTGCGGGCCAAACACCAGGAAGCCAAGCGCAAACAGCGATGCCAGGTAGACGTACTGGTTGCTGGCGTGCTGATAAACGCCAAGCGTGGCGATAATCAGCGCCAGCGCGACGCAGGCCACCAGCGCGCGACGTCCGTTCGCCAGATCCGACAACCAACCCCACAGCAGCGTGCCGACCAGCGCGCCCACCTCAAACAGGGTAAAGCCCTGAATCGCCACTTCTTTAGAAAGCTTCAACTCCTGGAAAGCATAAACGGTAGACCACTGGTCAATACCGATGCGCACCACGTACAGGAAGATGTTGGAGAAGCACAGCAGCCAGATAACTTTGTTCTTCAGCACGTACTCGACGAAGATCTGCCACTTGGTCATGGCGTTCTCTTCTGTCTCTTTGTCTTCTTCGCTGATCTCTTCGCCAAACAGCTCTTCAGCGTTGCCGAGGCCGTAGGATTCCGGGGAGTCGCTGCCAAAGCGCAGGCCGATAAAACCCACAATCAGCGCGATGATCGACGGGAAGATAAACATACCGATGACGTGACCGTCGAACAGGTAGTTGGCACCAAACAGCGCCACGCCCGCCGCGCCCGCGCCGCCGAGGTTGTGGGAGATATTCCAGAAGCCAAGGAAGGTGCCGCGCTTACGCCGAGGCGTCCACTTAGTAATGGTCGAATAGCTGCACGAACCGCCGGTGCTCTGGAAGAAGCCGCTCAGGGCGTAGAAAGCAATCATCAGGAACAGGCTGGTCGACCCCGCGCCCATGCTGGCGCTGAAGCCGAGCATACAGATGGCGGAGAGGATCAGCATAAACGGCAGGAACTGCTTGGTGTTCTTGCCGTCGGCGTAGTAGGAGACCAGCGTTTTACCTACACCGTAGGTGATGGAGAAGCCGAGGCCAATCATCCCCAACTGCGTCATGCTCAACCCGTAGGTGGAGATCATGTCGTTCTGCGCAATGTTAAAGTTCTTGCGGATCAGGTACATGGTCAGGTAGCCGATGAAAACCACCAGGTACGACTGCATGAACGGTTTGAACCACATTTTGCGCCGCGCTTCGAGCGGCAGATCCAGGGTCGGCTTGCGCACCTGGTTTAGAAAGGCCAGCATTTGACACTCCCGAGCTAATTTTTATACCTGCGAATGGCAGGCATTGTAAAAATCAGCCAGGAGACACGCCTGAGACAGCGTCCAGGCGAAACCGGGAAAATTTCTTAGTTTTACGCCATTCGACTGAGAAAGGTGAAGTCGGTCACGCTTCGCGCGGTGCCTGGGCGTTTAAAAACGGCAGCAACAGCAAGGCAGAAATACCTGCCGCAATGGCAATCACCACAAAGAATCCGGTCCAGTGCCAGATCTCCATCACCTGCGCCAGCGGCCAGCCGGAGAGCGATGCGCCAAGGTAGGCAAACAGACCCACAAAGCCGGTTGCTGCACCCGCCGCTTCTTTGTGCGAGCACTCCGCTGCCGCCATGCCGATCAGCATTTGCGGGCCAAAAACGAAGAAACCGGTGGTAAAGAAGCAGGCTGCCTGCATTACGTAACTGGCAAATGGCATCAGCCACAGACCGCCGACGGAGAGTAAAATTCCGGCGGCGAAAATCAGGTTCATCGGCCCGCGATTGCCGTTAAACAACTTATCTGAGCCCCAGCCAGCCACCAGTGCGCCGATAAACCCGCCCAGCTCGAACATGGTCACCGCCGAGTTGGCAGTCACCAGATCGACGCCGAGGGTCTCTGACATATACAGGTTGCCCCAGTCGTTAATCGCCGCCCGCACCACGTACACCAGCACGTAGCACAGGGAGAGCAGCCAGATATAGGGGTTCAGCAGCACGTATTTGGTGAGGATCTCCTTGCGGGTCAGCCCCGCACCTTCCTGCTGCTGGGCAATCTCCAACTCATCGTGCCGCCAGTCGCCCACCGCCGGTAGTCCTACAGCCTGCGGCCGATCGCGCAGCCGCCAGCAGAGGAACAGTCCGGCGAAGATTGCCAGCATCCCGGCAATCATCATCCCCGTTCGCCAGCCGTAGTGCAGCGCCGCAGCGCCAACCACCATCGGGATCAGCGCTCCGCCAACGTTATGCGCCGTATTCCACAGCGCCCACCAGCCGCCGCGTTCGGTGCGCGAATACCAGGCCGTCAACAGGCGGGCGCATACCGGCGAACCCCAGCCCTGAAAAAAGGCGTTCAGCGCCCACAGCAGCGCGAAGGCCCACAGCGAAGTGGAGAAGCCGAACAGAATATTTACGACGCCGGTAGCCACCAGGCCGATGCCCATAAAATAGCGGGCGTTAGAGCGGTCGCTGACGATACCGGAGAAAAATTTCGACAGGCCGTAGGTGATGTAAAACAGCGTTGCCAACAGGCCGATGTCGCTGCGCGTCAGCACGTTGCTGGCAAGGATTTCCGGCACGGCGGCGTTGAAGCTTTTACGGGTGAAGTAAAACAGCGCGTAGCCCAGCCAGATGGTCAGTAAAATATGCCGACGCCAGTATCGATAGCGCTCGTCCAGCGCCTGTTTATCGGCTATCGGTTGAGCGTCCGGCGGGGATTTTAAAAAGGCAAACATCATCATTCCTCAGGCGTAACGCAACGGCAGGCTGACGCAAACGCGGGTGCCGTGGGTGCAGGAGATGGTTAAGCTACCGCCCAGCGCCGTCACGCGCTCGCGCATGCCGGTAAGGCCGAAGCCCTGCTGGCCGGAGCCAGGGGGCAGGCCGCAGCCGTCATCCTCCAGAACCAGCATCAGCCGCTGGTCCTGCTGCCAGCCTTGTAGCGTGACGGCGCTGGCGCAGGCATGCTTGACGATATTATTCAGCCCCTCCTGGCAAACGCGGAACAGGGTGACGCGCTGGTTTTCACTCAGCAGCGATTCATCAATGCACCACTCCAGGTGGCTGACCATACCGCGATCCTCCAGCTCCATTTCACGCATCAGCGAACGTACCGCCTGTTCAAGCGTCAGGTCATCCAATTGACGCGGGCGCAGGCGGCCCAGCAGACGGCGTACTGAGTCGTAGACGCCGAGTGAGAGCTGCTCAATTAACTGGCCGCTTTGCCGGACGCTGGCGCTGTCCGGTGCAAGCCGCTGCACAATCCCTGCCTGGGTGCGAATCGCGGTGATTGTCTGGCCGATATCATCGTGCAGCTCGCGGGCCACCTCACGGCGCACGCTCTCTTCGGTTTCCAGCAGGCGCTCCGCCAGCCGCTGGTTGCGCACCAGCTCACTTTGTAGAGATTGATTCAGCTCGCGCAGCCGCTGAATTCCGGCCCCCAACAGCAGCCCCATCAGGCTTTGCGCCAGCAGCGAAAGCAGTAAATCTACCGGGTGATCGTGCCAGGTCTGGCTGGCAATCAGCGCGATGGCGTTCATCAATGTCGCAATCAGCGCGCCCTGCCAGCCGTAGTGCCAGGCGAGAGCGATGATCGGCAGCGCCAGGCAGAAGGGGGTAAAACGCGAGAGTTCGGCAGGCAGCCCGAGCTGTAACCAGAGGCTGATGGTAAACAGCAGCAGATACCAGATAAGGTGCCGCCCGCGCCAGTTCACCGGCTGCGAAACCAGCGATGGCCCCAGCGGCCGCCAGACGGTGCTGGTGAGATAGTGCCAGATAACCAGGCAGGTCGGGGCCAGCGTCAGGCCGCCGGTCAGGGTCAGCAGCAGCGCATTCAGCCCCTCTTTGCCTTCCGCCAGCCACGGCAGCGATTGCAACAGCGCGGCGGCGATAAGCGCTGCGCCCTGGCGCAACAAGGTCAGCCAGTCACGCTGGTGGCGATAGCGCGAGATCAGCGCCACCGGCAGCAGGGTCAGCAGGCTTCCGGTCATCAATATTATCGGATGCGCCAGTTCCACTTCCTGCGCCAGCCAGAAGAGAAGCAGCCACTCCGCGCCCAGCAATACCGGCCAGTAGCCGCGCGGGCATTGCAGCATCAGGCCAAGACGCAGGCCGAAGGGAAATAGCAATACCGCAAGGTCGGGGCGCTCCACCAGGTGCAGGCTGATGCTCCACAGGCAGAACCAGGCGGCGGAGAAGATAAAGAAACAGCCGATTACCGAGAGCAGTCGGGAGAGAATCGCTTTCATTGCCAGCTATCGAACATCCGGCGCGCCAGCTCAACGTCGTTGCTGACGCCGAGTTTTTCCAGCAGATTAGCGCGATGGACGTGAACGGTTTTCGGCGACAGCCCCAGATCGGCGGCAATCTCTTTTACCGCCATCCCCTGCGCCAGCTTTTCCGCCACTTCGCGTTCGCGTTTGGTGAGCGGGTCCCGCCGCCCGGCCGCCAGCTTTATGGCGATATCCGGCGTCAGGTAGCAGCCGCCTGCCGCCACCGTGCGCACGGCGGCAATTAGCTCATCCGGACTGCAACGCTTGGAGAGAAAGCCGCGCGCACCGGCGTTCAGCGCCTGTTCCACCAGCGCCGGGCTGTCGTGGACCGACAGCATGACGACAGCCATCCCTTTCGGTAATTGGCTCAGCAGCTCAAGCCCGGAGATATCCGGCATCGAGATATCGCAGATGCAGACCTGCACGCCGCGACCGGGCAGTCCCGCCAGCGCCTCTCGACCGGAACCAAATTCGGCGACGACCTGAAAATCGGCTTCCAGCCCCAGCAGTTGGGCAAAGCCGGAGCGGACGATAAGATGATCGTCAATAAGGGCGATAGTGGTCATGGCGATTCCTGGCGGGTTAAAAAACGCGCTTACCTTAACGGTATACACTTCATCCTTCAAGCTGCCTCTGCGCAGACTTGCCGCCTTGATGGCACGATGGATTGAGTTGCCAGCAAGTCATTCGCAACGGCGGGAACGATATTTAATTTTTATATTTTATTAGCATAATCGCATTCTAATGCTGAAAATTATTCACACCCATAATATATTGATGTTATTCCTGCTTGAGCTCACCGCATTCATTATGTACAGGAAGTAACCTAAATGATATTGTCCCTGTAAAATCAGCAAGGGAATATATATGCATCAACGACCTCACTTAGCAAAGCAAACGATCGACGAGCACTTGCTCAATAAGCTAAATAAAACAACGCAGAGTAAAACGGATAGACTATCGCACAGCGGGAAGTTAGCTTATGTCAATGATGACTACTGCGAGATAACACGTAACTACACTTCATTTTATGGGATGAACATCCTGGGTATTGTACTTTTCTTACCTGTGGTTATTTTATGCTTTGGTGCTGTGTTGTTTTTCTTATATGACACAGCATTCAATTTTGAGCGATATATTGAAACCTGGAATTCCAGGGCAGACGATCAGCTTTTGCTGCATTTTGCATTTTTTATTATATTTTTCATGACTTTTGTTTTCGCAGCTCTCGTAAATTATTTTATCTTCGCCCCCCGACACTATCCGGTTCGCTTCAATAGAAAAACCGGCAAGGTTTATGTTTATGTTTACGATTACGTTATGTATAGTATTGCTTATAAATTCACCTATACTTTCTGGTGGCACTATCCTTTTTATAAGCGAACTAAACCCGAATGCAAAGAGTATGACTGGAGCCAGATACAAGCCATCAGTATATATTCACGCAATAAGCACTCCTCATACTCCACAATTCGCTGTGTCGTTTATGACTCCAGCATCAGCACCACGATGATCGATTCCTTTAACCTGATATCGACCGACGCAGGTACGGACGCGCTGTTTATGCCTAACTACAAGCTGTGGCTATGGATCAATAATTACATGAACTTCAAAGATGATGCGTTAGACATGACTATCAATACCAACGTGGGCATTTACGGGCGCAAGGTGAAATGGCCTGATGATATGGACATGAAATCTAAAGCTTCATCTTTAGATGAGTACAGAAAAATCTGCTCTGAATAAACTCAGAGCAGATTTTACTTCCCGGCAAGAATATTCCCGCCGGGAAGACTAGTTACTCAAAAAAGACGGCAATTTTGCTGAACATGGATGGGTCAGACTGGTTGCGCACCACTTTCTCGACATCTTCCAGCTTTTCAATCTGGCTAATCATCTGCCCAAGGCGCTGATCGTCATTGACCAGCAGCCAGATGCGGCTCTGATTGCTGTCCTGAATCGGCAGGCAAAGAATGCCTTCCACGTTGAAGGCGCGGCGGGCAAACAGGCCGCAAACGTGGGTCATGACGCCGGGATGGTTGCGCACGGTGAGCTGTAGAATAACGTTTTCATGAGTCGGTTGTTGCATGGCTTATTCCCCCACCATTTCAGTATTGGCCGCACCCGGCGGTACCATTGGATACACTTTTTCTTCGGCATCGATACGCACGTGGATCAGCGCCGGGCCTGGGCGGTCGATAATCGCTTGCAGCGCCGCCTGCGGGTCGGCTTCGTTATTTAAATCACAGGTTTGCAAACCGAAACCAGCGGCGATCTGCATAAAGTTGATCATTCCCGGATAGGTGGCGGCAAACACGCCCTGCTTATAGAACATGCTCTGCTGCTGATGCACCAATCCCAGCGCTTCGTTATTCATCAGAATGATTTTCACATCCAGCTGATTTTCCGCCGCCGTCGCCATCTCCTGAATATTCATCATCAGGCTGCCGTCGCCGGAGAAGCAGATAACCTTGCGTTGTGGGTTCGCCAGCGCCGCGCCAACCGCCGCGGGCAGACCAAAGCCCATCGTACCCAACCCGCCGGAGGTCAGCCACTGGCGCGGACGGTTCAGCGGATAAGCCTGAGCGGTCCACATTTGATGCTGGCCCACATCAGTGGTCACGATCGCTTCATCGTCAACGCAGGCGGCCACGGCATTAATTAAACCATAATGGCTGAGCGGGTCTTTCTCCTGCGGGATGTTGCAGGGGAATTCACGCTGCAAATCCGCCACCAGCTGCAGCCATTCGCTGCGCGGCTGCGCCTCGACCTGTGGGATCAACTGAGCCAGCACCTCGGCAACGTCGCCCTGGATCGCCACGTGCGGCTGCTTGATTTTACCCAGCTCTGAGCGGTCGATATCGACATGAATAATCTTCGCGTTCGGGCAGAACTGCTCGGTTTTACCAATCGCCCGGTCATCAAAACGCGCACCTAAAACAATCAGTAAATCAGCCTCTTGAAGAATAAAGTTGGTACTGCGCGCGCCGTGCATCCCCAGCATGCCCAGCGACAGCGGGTGCGCTTTCGGCAGCATCCCCAGCGCCATTAAGGTCAGGGTGGTCGGCAGATTGGCTTTCTCCGCCAACTGACGAATCTGCTCAGGAGCGTTGATGACCCCGCCGCCCAGATAGAGTACCGGACGCTGTGCGGCGTTAATCATCGCCGCCGCTTCGCGCACGCTGGCGCTGTCGAACTCCGGGGCCGCCATGCGGGTTCCGGGTTCAGGCAGGACGTCGAGCTCAATGGTCGCCGACTGAACATCCTTAGGAATATCTATCCACACCGGCCCCGGTCGCCCGGACTGCGCGATGCGAAACGCGTCGCTCATCACCTGCGGCAGTTCAGCGATATTGCGCACCAGGTAGTTGTGCTTAGTGATGGGGATAGAGATACCGTAGGTGTCGACTTCCTGGAAAGCGTCGGTGCCGATCATCGAAGCCGGAACCTGGCCGGTAATGCAAACCAGCGGAATCGAATCCAGGCGGGCGTCGGCGATAGCGGTGATCAGGTTGGTGGCCCCCGGGCCGCTACATGCCATACACACGGCCGGTTTACCTTCGGTGCGCGCCATGCCCTGCGCGATAAACCCCGCTCCCTGCTCGTGACGCGCCAGGATATGGCGGATCTGCGTGCTTTGGCTTAATGCATCGTAAATGGGAAGAATGGAGCCGCCCGGAATGCCGCTGACCGTAGTGATCCCCTGACGCTCCAGTAAATGAACGACTAACTGTGCGCCAGTGAAGCGCATTTTTTGTGATGTTGTGCCCGAACTTGCCATGCTCCAGTCCTTTTTATTCTGGGCCGACTTTACGCGTCGTACTTCACGTTGCTGGTGCGTTGGCTGCGCTTGGTCACCCCAGTCACGTACCTATGTACGCTCCTGGGGATTCGCTCACTTGCCGCCTTCCTGCAACCCGAATTACTTAGCGTATCCGGGCGGGGCTCTTAAACGAAAAACCCCGCTCGGTTTGCGCCGGCGGGGTTTGGAATTCGTGTTGTTCCGGACCCTACGGCGCGTTGCCGACGACGACCACCACAGACACGACGACCACCGCGGCAGCCGCGGTTAGTAGTAGAGTCGAAGTCAGGATGGATGCGTTCATTAGGGACCTGTTGTCTTGAAAAAGTGAATGAATTTATACAAACACAGCTTTTGCCATTTCACAACGGATTTATTTTCAACCACGAGAAACTGCGTGAAGGATCACATTAATTTGCGGAGGGATAAAACAAAAAACCCCGCGCACGGCGAGGTCTTTTGAACGGTGTCTTTGCGGTTGGTAGCCGCGAATACACTGTATTACGTCAACGACAAAAGTATACGCGATCGACGAAGAAGGCGCAATTTCACGACGGTTTTTGCTGATCTAGAGTATGGATCGCACTCGCAGATTTGTCCAAAATATACTGTTCATTTATACAGTAATCATTCTATACTGATGGGGTACGCAGAGTGACATCTGGGGGCCGCACTTTTACCGGCGCAATGAAGTCCTGGCTGAAACGGGTGGTGCCGTCAGCGCCTTAACCCCAGAAGAGCACACTGTGTTACGTCAACAAATACCCTGAATAATCAGGTTGTAGCCGACAGGCCGCGCCTGAAGTATGACGGGTATACCCTGGCTGGCAACAGGCGGCGGAAAGGTACGCCAGCCGGTCGTGCTCCTGAACCAGAGGAGACGCGTATGGGCGGAGTGGATATCGTTGTTCTGATCCTGAAACTCATGGTTACTGTGTTGCAACTGCTTGATGCAGTCCTGAAACAGTTCCGCTGATTCAGGTTCAAGTCGCACCTGGGAGGGGCGGGAAACCGCCCCTCTACAGGCTAACCCGATGGAGAAAACCATGGCACCGCTGTTGATTGCCGCAGTAACCCCGGACGACCCAGGTTTTACGGCGTTGCGCGCCGAAAGCCAGGCGCAAAATCTGAATATGCTTCGCCGCCTGGCGGAGAACTGGCAGAGTGGGGAAAATCGCTTTGACGCACCGGGAGAAAAGCTGCTGGGGGCCTTTGCGCATGGGCAGCTGGTCGGCGTTTGCGGGCTGAATATCGACCCTTTTAGCCAGCAGGTGCGGGCCGGGCGCATCCGCCATTTATACATCGGTGAAAGCCACCGCCGGCAGGGGATCGGGCATCAACTACTGGTCTCGGTTATCACCCACTCCGGCACCAGCTTTGATTTTCTCAACACTCATGCGCCGTCAACGGCCTGGTCGTTTTATGAAAATCTGGGATTTCGCCCGGTGTACGATGAACCTCATGTCACGCATCGCCTGTTCTGCTCACTTTAGCCATCGCTGGCTGCCGGGGAATGTGCATGTTACAGTCCAGTGACGATTTATTCCCCATATCCGGGCCGTAATGACCATTACCGTATTCTGTATTTTACTGTTCGCTGCTCTGCTTCACGCCAGCTGGAACGCTATCGTTAAAGCGAGCGGCGATAAGATGTATGCGGCAATCGGCGTTAGCGGTTCAGCCGCATTAATCGCCCTGGTTTTACTCCCCTTTGCCCCACAACCCACACTCGCCAGCGTGCCGTTTCTTGCCGTCTCCTGTGCGTTACAGGTGGTATACACCGTGCTGGTGGCGAAAACCTACCAGGTCTCGGATATGAGCCAGACCTATCCGCTGATGCGCGGTACCGCGCCGCTGCTGGTGGCGATAATCAGCGTCATCTTCCTTGGCGACCATCTCTCGCCGCTGGCGTGGCTGGGGATTGGCGTCATCTGCCTGGCGATTCTGGCGATGGCCTTTAACGGTCGATCCAGTTCAAGTACCGGCATCGTACTGGCGCTGATTAACGCCTGTTTTATTGCCGGTTACACGCTGGTGGACGGAACCGGGGTGCGGCTTTCAGAAACCGCGCTGGGCTATACGCTGTGGACTTTTTTTATGAACGGTTTTTGTCTGCTGAGCTGGGCGATGATCGCCCGACGCCAGCAGGCCAGCCGCTATCTGCGCCAGAACTGGAAGAAAGGCATGATCGGCGGCGTCGGCACCATGGGCTCTTATGGTCTGGCGCTGTGGGCGATGACTCAGGCACCGCTGGCGGTCGTCGCCGCGCTACGTGAGACGTCGATTCTGTTCGGCGCAGTTATCGCTTTTATCCTGTTGAAAGAAAAGCTCGTTCCACTGCGCATTGTTGCGGCTTGCGGTATCGCCGCCGGGGCGATTCTGTTACGGCTGTCTTAACCCAGACATGGCAACATTAGTTGCCGATTATTGTTTACAAAACCTACCTGAAATCCTCCCTGTAATCCCCCTCATAGGGTTGTTCTGTCATTTTTATGTGGTAGATTCCTCCATCGTTTTGCGGGTGTGTTAGTCACATATTCTTTATCTTCCATATTTCACAAAGTATTCATCGACATGAAACGGCATAAGAACTTCAATTTGTTGTTGATGCTGGTACTGCTGGTGGCCGTCGGCCAGATGGCGCAGACCATATATATCCCGGCGATTGCTGATATGGCGGTATCGCTCAACGTCCGTGAGGGCGCGGTGCAGAGCGTGATGGCCGCTTATCTGTTGACCTACGGCGTATCGCAGCTCTTCTATGGCCCGCTGTCCGATCGCGTTGGTCGTCGCCCGGTGATCCTCGTGGGAATGTCTATTTTTATGCTGGCGACGCTGGTTGCCATCACTACCCATAGCCTGCCGGTGCTGATCGCCGCCAGCGCAATGCAGGGGATGGGCACCGGAGTCGGCGGCGTGATGGCGCGAACCCTGCCGCGCGATCTGTATGAAGGCGCACAGCTCAGGCACGCTAACAGTCTGTTGAATATGGGCATTCTGGTCAGTCCGCTGCTTGCGCCGCTGATCGGCGGCATTCTCGATACCCTGTGGAACTGGCGGGCCTGCTACGTCTTCCTGCTGGTGCTTTGTGCTGGCGTGACCTTCAGCATGGCGCGCTGGATGCCGGAAACCCGACCAACCGGCGCACCGCGTACCCGGCTTATCACCAATTACAAAACGCTGTTCGGCACCAGCGCGTTTAACTGCTATCTGCTGATGCTGATCGGCGGCCTGGCGGGTATTGCTGTGTTCGAAGCCTGTTCCGGCGTGCTGATGGGCGCTGTGCTGGGCTTGAGCAGCCTGTCGGTGAGCATTCTGTTTATTCTGCCAATCCCGGCGGCGTTCTTTGGTGCGTGGTTTGCCGGACGCCCGAATAAACGCTTCTCGACGCTGATGTGGCAATCGGTGATTTGCTGCCTGCTGGCGGGGGTGATGATGTGGATCCCGGGCTTGCTGGGCATAATGACCGTCTGGACCCTGCTGGCACCTGCCGCGCTGTTCTTTTTTGGCGCGGGGATGCTGTTCCCGCTGGCAACCAGCGGCGCGATGGAGCCATTTCCGTTCCTCGCCGGAACCGCCGGGGCGCTGGTGGGCGGGCTGCAAAACATTGGCTCCGGCGTGCTGGCGTGGTTGTCGGCAATGATGCCGCAGACCGGTCAGGGCAGCCTGGGCCTGTTAATGATGCTGATGGGCTTGCTGATTCTGCTGTGCTGGCTGCCGCTGGCATCGCGGTTTAGCCGCCACCAGCAGCCAGTTTAAAGCTTCGCCAGTTCGTGACGCGGGCTACCGGCCCGCAGATGGCTGTGAACCTGTAGGGGGGAATCAGCCGCCAATCCCGTGGCTAATCAGTGCCAGCGCGTGGCTGACAATCATCTGCTTGTTCACTGATTGCAACCGCACATCGGTATGGGTACGGGAAAACGGCACCAGTACCAGGCTTATTAAGGTGGTAAACAGCAGCTCCGGCGACAGCGCCGGGTTGAGTTTGCCCTCCTGCTGCCAGCGGCGCACCGTCGACAGCATTTTGTGGTATTTCTCATCGCCAAAACGCGCGTGCATATGCTGACGCAGTACCGGCATCTCGCCGATGATCTCCTGCATCCACAGCGGTGCGAACCATGCATTTTTCTCCGCCATCGCCGCCAGAGTTTCAATAAGCAGGGTAAAAGCGGTCACCGGCTCATCGCTATGTTCAACAAAAATTAGGCCGATGTCGTTGCGCAGCGGCATAAAGCGCTCTTCGACCAGCTTTTCCACCAGCGCCTCCCGCGAGCTGAAATAGTAGTGCAGCATCGCGGGCGTCACCCCCGCTTCTTTGGCGATGGCGTTCAGTGAAATTCGCGCGATCCCGTGGCGGGCAAACAGCGCCAGGGCAATATCCATCAACTGTTCGCGGTTGGCGGAGCCGGATTTCTGCCCGCGCGGGCGACCGGGGCGACGTGGAGCTTCATTGTCTTTTTGTGCTGACATCGTATGGCGATCCCTTGACCTGATTCATCATTTCCCTAAATATTAATTATATATTTAATTAATTTCAAGCGAGTGATGCTATGACATCTGAAGTCGCGAGCCAACCGGCGGTACCCTCGATCCGCCTGCTCTTCAGCGCTCTACTGCTGGTCATGCTGCTATCAGCGCTGGACCAGACTATTGTCTCGACCGCGCTGCCGACCATCGTCGGCGAACTCGGCGGGCTGGATAAACTCTCGTGGGTAGTGACCGCCTATATCCTCAGTTCGACCATCGCGGTGCCGCTGTACGGCAAATTTGGCGATCTGTTCGGACGAAAAATTGTCCTGCAGGTGGCGATCGTGCTGTTCCTTGCCGGTTCCGCCCTGTGCGGGCTGGCGCAGAACATGACCCAACTGGTGCTGATGCGCGCCCTGCAAGGGTTGGGCGGCGGTGGTCTGATGGTGATCAGCATGGCGGCGGTAGCCGATGTGATCCCGCCTGCTAATCGCGGTCGCTATCAGGGGTTATTCGGTGGTGTTTTTGGCCTGGCGACGGTGATCGGGCCGTTAATCGGCGGCTTCCTGGTGCAGCACGCCTCCTGGCGCTGGATTTTCTACATCAACCTGCCGCTGGGCCTGTTCGCGCTGCTGGTGATCGGCGCGGTTTTTCACAGCAGCAACAAGCGCAGCCAGCACCAGATCGACTGGCTGGGGGCGATTTACCTCAGCATGGCGCTGCTGTGCATCATCCTGTTTACCTCCGAGGGTGGCAGCGTTCGCGCGTGGAGCGACCCGCAGCTGTGGTGTATTCTGGCCTTTGGCGTGGTGGGGATTATCGGTTTTATTCATGAAGAACGACTGGCCGCGGAGCCGATTATTCCGCTCTCATTGTTCCGCAACCGCAGCTTTCTGCTGTGCAGCCTGATTGGCTTTGTCGTTGGGATGTCGTTGTTTGGTTCGGTGACCTTTCTGCCGCTCTATTTGCAGGTGGTAAAAGCGGCGACGCCGACCGAGGCGGGGCTACAGCTGATCCCGCTGATGGGTGGGCTACTGCTGACCTCGATCATCAGCGGACGCGTTATCAGCCATACCGGTAAGTACCGGGTGTTTCCGATTATCGGCACCTTGCTGGGCGTGGTGGGAATGGTGCTGCTGACGCGCATTACCATCCACTCGCCGATGTGGCAGCTGTATCTGTTCACCAGCGTGCTGGGAGCGGGTCTGGGACTGGTGATGCAGGTGCTGATACTGGCAGTGCAGAACGCGATGCCTGCGCAAATGTACGGTGTGGCAACCTCCGGCGTGACGCTGTTCCGCTCGATTGGCGGCTCTATCGGCGTGGCGCTGTTTGGCGCGGTATTCACTCATGTATTGCAAAATAACCTGCAACACCTGCTGCCGGAAGGTGCGCAGCTGCCGCGGGCGCTGAATCCGGCGGCGGTACAGAATTTGCCTGCGGAGATTCGTCTGGATTACCTCGACTCCTTCGGGGCCGCTATCCACGCGGCGTTCCTGATGGCGGCCTGCATTATGGCGGTGGCGTTTGTGCTCTCCTGGCTACTGAAAGAAGCACCGCTGAAAACGACTGCTCACTAGGCGGTGGCGGCAATACGCAGCAGCGCCCGACGTAGGGCAGGTGCGGCGAAATCGATAAATTTACGCAGCTTGAGCGGGGCCAGATCTCGGGCGTTAGAGAGCAGATGCACCGGCGCGGGTTCCGGCTCCATCGTTTGAAAAATCAGCTTCAGTTCGCCGCACACCAGGCCATCGATAGCCTGGTAATGCAGCAGGCGCGCCACGCCAGCCCCCAGTCGGGCGGCGTCGGCGGCGCTCTCCGGGGTGGTCACCGAAAGCACCGGAGCGAGCGCGACCAGCCGGTCCTGCGCTTCCGTGGTATTAAACCGCCAGCCGCTGTAGGGCATCGGCGACTCAATGTGAATCATCGGCAGCATGGTCAGATCGCGCGGGCGTTCTGGCGTGCCGTGTTTTTCCAGCAACCCCGGATGCGCACAGGTGACGATGCGCATCTCACCAAGGCGGGTCGCCACCATCCCGCTATCCGGCAAGGCACCGATACGTACCGCTAAATCAACATGCTCGTCCACCAGGTCGGCGTTGCGATCGCTAAGCAGTAAACGGACGCGAATCTGCGGGTAACGGGCAAAAAATTCCGTGATTACCGGTAAAACGTGCAAGCGACCAAACATGATAGGCGCGGAGATCGTCAGCTCGCCTTTTGGTTCCTGATATTCGCCCACCGCCTGGCGCTCGGCGTTCTCCACCTCTTCAAGAATGCGCCGCGCGGCGGCGACATAATCGGCTCCGGCGTCGGTCAGCGTTAGCTTGCGGGTTGTACGGATGAGCAGGCGCACGCCGAGCGCATTTTCCAGTTCGGCAATATTGCGGCTGACGGTGGTCAGAGGCGTATTTAGTGCCCGCGCCGCTGCCGACATACTGCCGAGTTCAGTCACTTTCACCAGCAGCGCCATGGCGCTGAGTCGGTCCATAATTATCCCGTTTTCCGGAAAGATGATTGCCAGATCCCCACTATTATCTTTTTTGTCGACACAGTCCATGATGAGTCATGCCACATCGCCTTCGGAGGAATTATGTCAGCAGACTTTCTTGATATCGCCATGACCCCTAACGTGATGGATGTTCAGCATGAGATGGGTAGCGATGAGATGTGGCAGTCGCCGCATCGCCCGCGTAGAGGCAAGCGCTTCAGCGACAGCGAAGAGGGGATGATCGCCACCCGCGATAGCTTCTACCTGGCGACGATTTCGCAAACCGGCTGGCCCTATATTCAGCATCGCGGCGGCCCGGTGGGTTTCCTGCATCTGCTGGATGAGACCACTCTGGCGATGGCGGATTTCTCTGGCAATCGCCAGTACATCACCACCGGCAATCTGCGCGGTAGCGACCGGGCGTGTCTGTTTTTGATGGATTACCCGCGCCGTGCCAGGCTGAAAATCTACGCCACCGTGGAAGTTGTGGCGGCGGAGAGCGACCCGCAACTGCTGGCGTGCATCACGCCGGAGAACTATCGGGCCAGAATCGAGCGCATTTTTCGCTTTCATTTACAGGCTTTTGACTGGAACTGCCCTCAGCATATTACCCCGCGCTACACCGCCCAGCAGGTAGCGGAGTATAGCCAGACGCTGCAACAGCGTATTGACGATCTGGAGCAGGAGAACCAGCGCCTGCAACAGCTTATATACCCAAAATAATTCGAGTTGCTTAAAGGCGGCAAGGGAGTGAGTCCCCAGGAGCATAGATAACTATGTGACTGGGGTGAACGAGTGTAGCCAACACATAAGCAACTTGAAGTATGAAGGGTATTCATACAGGAGAATAATGATGACCGAACAACGCCCACCTCTGCCGCCGTTTACCCGCGAGAGCGCCGCGCAAAAAGTGCGGGCCGCCGAAGATGGCTGGAACAGCCGCGATGCCGGAAAGGTCGCGCTGGCCTACACCGTCGATAGCGAATGGCGTAATCGCAGCGAGTTTGTGCACGGCAGGACGCAAATTATCGACTTTTTGCAGCGAAAATGGCGTAAAGAGCAGGAATATCGTCTGATTAAGGAACTGTGGGCGTGGAGCGACAATCGTATTGCGGTGCGCTTTGCCTATGAGTGGCACGATGACAGCGGCAACTGGTTTCGCTCCTACGGCAATGAGAACTGGGAGTTTGATGAACGCGGCCTGATGCACACGCGCTACGCTTGCATCAACGACCTGCCGATCGCCGAAAGCGAGCGCCTGTTCCACTGGCCCCAGGGCCGTCGCCCGGACGATCACCCGGGATTGAGTGCGCTGGGGCTGTAAACATCGACCCCTCCCCGGCTCGCGCTGCGCTTAGCCGGGCTACGGATTTACAGCCGCCTGAGATCGGGTAGCCCGGCTAAGGCGCATCGCGCCGCGAGCCGGGGGAAGATGATTTTATTTCCGATTGCCGTTTTTGCGTTTAAAACCTCACCCCAAAGTCGTTATAGTTTCAGACGAAAAAATAATAACGATTCTCTATGGACTGACGGGGTAATAACAATGAAATTGCGTTTACGGACAGCCGCCGCCGTGGTGCTGGCGGGCCTGCTGCTGACAGGCTGCGACCAGAAGGGCAGCGATGCCAAACACATTAAAGTTGGCGTGATTAACGGCGCTGAACAGGATGTGGCGGAAGTGGCCAGGAAAGTCGCCAAAGAGAAATATGGCCTCGACGTTGAGCTGGTGGGCTTTAGCGGCTCGCTGCTGCCCAACGAATCTACCAACGCCGGGGATCTGGACGCTAACGTCTTCCAGCACCGTCCGTTCCTCGCCCAGGATAACAAAGCCCACAACTATCGCCTGGTGGCGGTCGGTAATACCTTCGTCTTCCCGATGGCGGGCTATTCGCGCAAAGTTAAATCCGTCGCCGAGCTGAAAGACGGCGCGACCATCGCCATTCCTAACGACCCGACCAACCTGGGCCGCGCGCTGCTTCTGCTCCAGCAGGAGAAGCTGATTACGCTCAAGGCGGGCACCGGCCTGCTGCCGACGGCGGTCGATATCACCGACAACCCACATAACCTGAAAATCATGGAGCTGGAAGGGGCGCAGCTACCGCGTGTGATTGACGACCCGCAAGTCGATGTGGCGATCATCAGCACGACTTACCTCCAACAGACCGGGTTAACGCCGGTGCGCGACGGCATCTTTATCGAAGACAAAAACTCGCCATATGTGAACATCATCGTGACCCGCGAAGACAACAAAGACGCGGAAAACGTAAAAGAGTTTATGCAGTCCTACCAGTCGCCGGAAGTGGCGAAGGCGGCAGAGACCATCTTCAACGGCGGTGCGGTTCCCGGCTGGTAATCATTCACACAAGGAGGAGTGGCGATGACCCGGCAACGCCAGGCAGATTTGCTGCTAATAGCCGCGACGGTTATCGCCGCCTGCGGATGGATTTTTTCCCGTGAAGCGATTGCCGGCATGCCGGTTTTCGCCTTCCTCGGCCTGCGTTTTTTCTTTGCCGCGCTGCTGTTGCTGCCGTTCTGTCGCGGATTTCGCGTCGACAAGCAGCACTGGCCGCGCATTATTATCAGCGGTCTGTGGTTTGCGTTAAACCTGTGCCTGTGGATCTACTCGGTATCGACAACTCCGTCGCTGGGCGAAGGGGCGTTTATTATGAGCCTGTCGATGCTGTTCGTGCCGCTTACCGCGTGGGCGATGATGAAAGCGCGTCCGGCGCGGGCCTACTGGGAATGCCTGCCGATTGCCATTGTCGGCCTCGGTTTGCTCAGCCTGCATATGCCGATTGAGTTTCACCCCAGTCAGGGCTGGTTTCTGCTGACCGCGCTAGTGCAATCAATCTGGTTTTGCTACACCAGCAACTGCGCCCGCGAGGTGCCGCTGATCCCGCTAACTACCGTGCAGCTTGGCATCACCGGGATTGTCGGACTGGGGATTTCCGCCGCCGTCGAGACCTGGGATCAGCCGTTTACCCTGCCGACCTTCGGCTGGCTGCTCGCCAGCATTGTCATCGCGACCAGCCTGCGCTTCGGCCTGCAAATGAAGGGGCAGAAATACGCAGCGGTCGCCAGTGCGGCAATTATTATGGTGCTTGAGCCTCTGTTGACGGTGATTGCCGCCGCGCTGTGGTACGGCGAACAGCTGCCGTTGCAGAAGATTATCGGCGGCGTGCTGATCCTCGTCGCCCAGCTGTGGTTCCGCTGGCGGATGCTAAAGCCGCTACGCTAAACCGGTCCGCCGCTGCGCCATCAGATGCAGCAGCGGCACCAGCGATAGTCCGTCCGGCATCTCGCCGCGGGCGATCAGCTGGCCAATCTCTTCGAGGGTAAACCAGCCGGTTTCCATCACCTCATCCTGATCTTCATCCATACCTACATAGCTTAAATCGCGGGCGAGCCAGGTGATAAACAGCTGGTCGCTGCTGCCGTAAGAGGGGTTATAGCGGATAATTTCTTCGGCATTTTTCGCCTGCCAGCCGGTTTCTTCCCGTAGTTCACGCAGGGCCGCCTCGCGCGGATCTTCCCCTTCATCAACGCCGCCCGAAGGAACGGCCCACACCACCTGGTCTATTAGATAACGGTAGTGGCGGATTAGCAGCACTTTGTCATCCTGCATAGCCACAATCCCCACCGCCGGTCGCGGGTAGTGGATGGAGTAAAAATCCCGCCGATCGCCGGGGGCCATATCAATGCCGACCTTGCGCATGCTGAACCACGGAGTATCCGCCATAACCTCGGCATCGTGCATATCGGCGGCGGTGAGTTTCTTTTTCATTGTAGCCACTGTTCCTCAAAGTTGAGCGTTCAGCACACCATAGGCAGGGGCGGATGGCAACCGCCGCAGATTGGCCCAATCCCATCGATCATTGCCCAAACGCCCATATTGCGCCAGGCTTGTGGCACGTACGATGTTCGCCAGATAACCGCGAAGAGGAATGAGCATCATGAAAATAACCCACATCCGTAATGCTACGCAGATTATTGAATATGCTGGTCAAAAATTTCTTATTGACCCCATGCTTTCTGACAAAGGTGCCTGGGCGGGATTTGCCGGAACCGCGCGCAGCGAGCTGCGCAACCCGTTGGTGGCGCTGCCTTTCTCTGTTGAAAAGATTGTTGATGTTGACGCCATTATCGTCACCCACACCCATGAAGATCACTGGGACGAGGCGGCGATCGCCGCGATCCCCAAAACGCTGCCGATCTATGTTCAGCATGAGGCCGATGCTCAGTTGCTGCGCGGACAAGGGTTCAGTGATATTCGTCTGCTCTCTGAGGACAGCGCATTTGCCGACGTTGCCCTGGTGAAAACCACTTCCGGCCAGCACGGTAGCGACCGCACTTATGCGGTTGCGGCGATGGCCGAACGTCTGGGCGAAGCCTGCGGCGTGGTTCTGCGTCATCCGCAGGAGAAAACCCTGTGGCTGGTGGGTGATACCATCTGGCGCGATGACGTAGAAGCCGATATGGTCAGACTGCAACCGGACGTGGTGGTGCTGAATGCCGGATATGCTCACGTTATCGGTTTTGGGCCGATCATTATGGGCAAAGAAGATGTGCTGAAGGCGCATTTCACCCTACCGGAAGCCAAAATTGTCGCAAGTCATATGGAAGCGGTAAACCACTGCCTGCTGAGCCGCGATGAGCTGCGTCAGTACGTGGCCGACAATCAGATTGCCGATGCGGTCAGCATCCCGCAGGATGGGGAAACGTTGGTCTTTTAATGCTGGAGCGGGCGATGAAACTCACGGAAGTGGCGATTGTGGCGGTGGACGGGTTTAGCCCGTTCCACTACTCGGTGCCCTGTATGCTGTTTGGCGATACGGTCTCGGAAACCAAACGCTTTAACCTGCATATTTGCGCCGAACGACCGGGGCTATTGACCGCTCGCGACGGCTTTGCGCTGAACGCCAGCGGCGACTTTGCGACCCTTGAACAGGCGGATATTGTCGTGGTGCCTTACTGGGGCGCAGTGAACCAACGTCCTGTGCAGTCGCTGCTCGACAGCCTTGTGCGAGCGCGTAATAACGGCGCGGAAATCGTCGGCCTGTGCCTCGGGGCATTTGTGCTGGGCTACGCCGGGCTGCTGGACGGCAAGCGGGCGGCGACCCATTGGGAGTTCGAGCAGGATTTTCAGCGTCTGTTTCCGCAGGTGCAGCTGGATATCAACGCCCTGTACGTCGATGACCAGCGCATTATTACCTCGGCGGGCACCGCGGCAGCACTCGACTGCTGCCTGTATATCATCCGCCAGCGTTTCGGCAGCCTTGCCGCCAATCAGATTGCCCGGCGGATGATCGTCCCGCCGCACCGCGAGGGCGGGCAGGCGCAGTTTATTGCTCAGCCGGTGCCGAAAAACACCCGCGACGCGCGGATTAACGGCCTGCTTGAGTATCTCCAGCAGCATATCCGCGAACCACATAATCTTGATTCGCTGGCGCAGGTGGCGGCAATGAGCCGCCGCACCCTGACCCGCCATTTCGCCAAAGCGACCGGCATGAGCATCGCCGACTGGCTTTCCGCCGAACGCCTGCGACGCAGCCAGCTTCTGCTGGAAGCCGGGGATCTACCGATTGAACAGGTGGCTGAGGAAGTGGGCTATCTCTCCGCCGTGACTTATCGCCAGCAGTTTAAATCGCGTTTTGGCGTTAGCCCGGCGGAGTGGCGGCGTACCTTTCGCCGTGGCGCTTAACCGCCGAGAGTAGCGCTGTCGATCACGAAGCGGTATTTCACGTCGCCTTTGACCATTCTCTCCCAGGCTTCGTTAATCTGATCGCCGCGAATCAGCTCAATATCGGCGACGATACCGTGCTCGGCGCAAAAATCGAGCATCTCCTGGGTTTCAGGAATGCCGCCGATCATCGACCCGGCAATCGACCGGCGACGGAAGATCAGGTTAAACACTTCCGGTGACGGATGCGGCGTGGCGGGCGCGCCCACCAGGGTTAGCGTGCCGTCGCGTTTAAGCAGCGTGGTAAAGGCATCGAGATTGTGCGGTGCCGCCACGGTGTTGAGAATAAAGTCGAAGCTTTTCACGTGCGCCGCCATCTCGTCCTCGTTGCGCGACACTACGACCTCATCCGCGCCTAGCTCCCGCGCCGTATCACGCTTGGATTCTGAGGTGGTGAATGCCACCACGTGGGCGCCCATGGCGTGGGCCAACTTAATCCCCATATGCCCCAGCCCACCGATCCCGACAACGCCCACTTTTTTGCCCGGCCCGACGTTCCAGTGGCGCAGCGGCGAGTAGGTGGTGATACCCGCGCACAGCAGCGGTGCGACGGCGGCCAGCTGCTCTTTAGGATGGCGCACGCGCAGCACGTAGCGCTGATGAACGACGATTTGCTGGGAGTAACCCCCCAGGGTGTGGCCAGGGGTATCCTGCGTTGGGCCGTTGTAGGTGAGCACCATGTGATCGCAGTAGTTTTCTAGCCCGTCCTGGCACTCCTCGCACGCTTTACAGCTATCGACCATGCAGCCGACGCCCACCAGATCGCCAACGGCATAGCCGGAGACCCGGTTGCCCACGGCGGTCACCCGGCCAACGATTTCATGGCCCGGCACGCAGGGGTAGAGCGTTCCGGCCCATTCGGAGCGCGCCTGGTGTAAATCGGAGTGGCAGACGCCGCAATAATCAATGGCGATCTGCACATCGTCCGGCCCAGGTTCGCGGCGGGTGATGGCCATAGCACCCAGCGGCTGGCTGGCGGAATTCGTACCAATAGCGTTGATCTGCATAGCAAAACCTCTTCTACGTAACGGAGTTGAATAAAACGGAGGGGGGAGAACGTTTTTTGCGCGGTAGAGTAAAGCGTAGCCTGGTTGAAGCGGGATGGGAGGAGGAAAGCTCAAAGGGTTAAAGAGCTGCTGCGGCAAGAGGGGATTTAGTTAGTTATTAATATATACCCGTCATACTTCAAGTTGCATGTGCGTTGGCTTTCCTCGCTCGCCCCAGTCACTTACTTCAGTAAGCTCCTGGGGACTCACTGCGTCGCCGCCTTCCTGCCACTCGAATTATTTAGGGTATAGTACGGGCTGATTTTTAAACTTAATCAGGTCTGCAATAAGTAACGAATCGTGTCTTTTGGTAAAGAGTTTCGTTACTGATAAAAAGAAATAACTATCATTATTACAAATGAGAAAATGCGCAAGACCTGTTTGCCTGAAGGCTTGTGGACTTTTTTATTGCCCATAAATAGAAGTGGTGTAGTGCTTAATCAATATTTAAAAAAACGCCTTTACAGTATAACAAATTGTTGAGTCTGATTGATTTTTATTTATTGATTTGTGGTGTGAATGTATTGGTTTGTTATGTTGTTGTATATTCATGCTTTTATAATTTGTTATTAATGATTGTTGTTTTTTCGCGGTTTTTTATCCTTCTTTTTACGCTTTGTTACTCCTTTCTATGTTGAATCATTGGTAGTAAGAATAGAATCGGTCGCTTATTTCTAAGCTATATTTCTCCGCTTCCCTCAAAAACGATAAAGCCAGACTATTCAACGGGAGTGCCCATGCCCTTTTTGAGCATTATTATTACAGCGCATAATTGTGAGCTAACGCTTGCTGAGACGCTGGAAAGTGTGAAAAAGGCCATTGATTTTGAAAAGGATGTTGAAGTCATTGTGCTTAATGACAGCTCTTATGACAAGACGCAGCAGATTATTGAGCGTTATGCAGAGACGTTTTCTTCGGTTCAGATAAGAGAAGTTCAACTGAAAAATGTCGGTAGAGTCAGAAATATTGCGGTGCAGATGGCCCGTGGTGAATATATCACCATGGTTGATGGTGACGATCTGCTTAAGCCGAGAAGTCTGCGGGATGCGGTGGTATTTCTTAAACAGCATCGGCCCGATTTGCTGCTGACGCACCTGATTGAAACCCGCAGCCTCAGCGCTATCAATAGCAACTGGGCGGGATTTTCGCCGATTAAGCTCCCGCAGCACGAGGCTATTCGCCGCTTTCTGATTCATAAAGATTTTCAGGCACATTTAATTGGTCAGTTTATTCGCAAGGATATTTACCTCTGCGCGCCGATTCCATCAATGACCTGCTATGAAGACTTTGCCGTTTTTCCTGCTTTTCTGATGCATTCGCAGAATATCTGGTTTCAGAAAGAGGGGCATTATCACTACGTCAAACGGGCGAATAGCCTCTCCAGCGTGCTGGATAAAACAAAAATCCGCCATTTAATTAACTGCACAAAAAGAATGGAGAGAGAGTTTCCCTCTTCATTTCATTGGCTGGTATGTTGCCATTGGTTGGATATTTATCTGAAACATGCTCAGTTGTTAACTCATAAACAAATCAGCATTGTTGAAGAAAAAATAAAATCAACCTTATCTCCGGGTTTTTTTATGTCTCCTGACGTGAGATTAAGTTATAAGAAAAAGGCTATTCAGGCATTATGGAAAAGATAAACCGTAATATCTATACGCTAACGATAATACTGGCGGCGATTTCGCTATTATTCCTGCTGCTGAACTCTGCCCAGCAGCGTGTTTTTTTCTATCTGGCGATATATGCCAGCGTGTTGGGGTTATTTCTGGAGCGGAAAAACGTCGGGAAAATACGCCTGAAGGTCGCCCTGCTGCCGCTGATCGTTGGAGCGATGGAGATGCTGTGGTTTCTCTTTTACGAGGTGAAGCACGGGCATATCAATCACTATAACGATCACTTTCTCGGTGGTAAAAAGCTGCTGCTCGGCAGCATCCTGGTGCTGTATCTGGATAGCTTTAAACATCATCTTCACCGCAACGCCCTGAAGAAAATCTTCCTTATCGTTGTGGGGATTAGTCTGTTGCTGGCAACCGTATATGGCTTTATCCAGGAGTGGCAGGGTATTTCGCGGGTTGAGATGGCGATTAATCGGCCTACGGTTGCCGCCTATATCTATTCAACGCTGTCGCTGGCGTTTATCTATGCGCTGTTTCAGCTGCGCAAAAGACCGGCCTATATACTGGCTGTTGCGGTGATGCTTATCTCGTACCTGAATATTATCTTCACCGGTACGCGGGCGGCGATGGGGCTGTATCCGGTGCTGATCTTCCTGCTCACGCTGTTTAATTTCAAAAAGATTCAGCTCAAGCCGATGCTGGGCGTGGCGGTGGTGGTTCTCTGTATTGTGGGCATCAACTTCAACGCTCATATCAAACCGAAAATCACCCAGACGGTAGATGAAATCTCGACTTACCAGACCGGTAATGACGATACGTCACTGGGCGCGCGCTTCTCAATGTGGACAGTAGGCATTTATAACGGCGTTCATAAACCGTTGGGGCAATCGATGGAGAGCCGCGAACGCTTGAGCGCCGATTATGTGCAGGATCATCCGGAGAATAAAACCGCGATGATGTACATTAACGTCCATCTGCATAACGAGATAATCGATACCTTTTCGCTACAGGGCGTGATTGGACTGGCGCTGATTTTGGGGTTCTATATCGGCGGCGCGCTGCTTGCCGTTCGGCGTAATAATCTGCTGCTGCTTTTTATTATGCTGTCGATGTTCGTTTATGGCTTTACGGACGTATTGTTAATCAGCGCTGAATTTGTCGCTTTCTTTATTATCCTGGTGGCGTTCAGTACCGTTATCACTGAGGAGTGTGTCGCCCCGGTCAACGTGATGTGTGACCGGGGTTATACTGGATCAGTGCCACCACAATCCTAAAGCAAATATGATGGCTAAAAACAGACAGCGCCGGGGGAAAGTATCAAACATATTTAAATCTCCTGAATATAATCGGAGCGCTGCTGCTGTTCACGCAACGAACTTAATGCCTTGCGCACCCGGATTGAGGCCTGAACCCGCGTGGATAGCAGGCGGGTAAGCTGCATCGCCAGGTCGGTTAATCCGGTAACTGCCCCAACCGTCAGAAGCATAACGCTGACGATGGGCTGAACGAACCTCCAGTTCATCGTGGCAAACTTTCCATCAGCGATTGAGAAGCCGATAAAAAGCGTGAGAAATGACAATGTTAAAATCGGTGCGAAGACAAAAAACATCATTTTGTAGAACGAGGCGACAACGCGATCGCTACGATACCAGTTGCCATTGAAATGGTACGCGCTGCCATCGTGATAATTATATGCCCCTTGTACGGTGCCGCCGTCACGGTTAAATACCGTCAGAAGACGATCGCCTTCGGCAACAAAAGGAATATGCGCTTTATAAAAGAAAGGCATAATTTTTATGACTTCGCGACGCAGCACCGGATCGCCCGTACGCCAGTGCATCACCAGAAATTTTCTCTGGCAAATATAGCGTATCCACGCCCCGGAATTATCTGTTATGTGCGAGTCCCACTGTTCATAATTAACGGAGGTGACGGTATTTTTTACCACTTCCAGATGCGGACCCAGATTGGCGAAACCCTCCGGCATCTCGGCGGGAATATTCGGATTAACCAGCACCTTCCCCGCATCTTCGCAAAAGGTCGTATCGCCTTGTTTTACCTGCTCAAGTTTTGCCAGCAGCTCGCGAACACGCGACGAGAAGCGCAGACAAATCACATGGATATCCACTAGCCCATAAAAAAGAAGCATCAGCGTGACGGCAAGAAACAGCACCATTATCAGGATGATGTTTTCAGAGTAAAACATAGAGGACATCACGACAAAAAACGCCGGAATGCCACCAAAAATCCGCAGCACAGGCAAGAGTAGCGCGGGGCGTGAACCCGCAGGCTCAAGAACGAGGTTGCCATCGGTTACCCAGTGTATCCAGTAGCTGCCGTCTGCCAGTTGATGGGTGCCGATATGGATAAGGTCGCCGGGGGTGAGCTGGTCGAAGAGCGCGGGCTCCTTGAACCAGGCCGTATTGGTATAGAAAGACCTGTCGCGAGTCGTGATGCGCAGATAACCACTATCCCGACTGTTACCGACCGTAAAGCCACGAAAGCGTAGTGTGAAAAAATGCACCTTTTCCATCAGGTGGAACCTCCTTGTGATAACGCGTTACAGCATGGATATCTTTCCCTGCCCAGGGGAATCATATATGACTTTTTATTCAGAAGAAGATATTTAGTTTTTATTTGGTTGAATATTTTTGCTGTTTTACGTCGTTATTTTTTTGTTGCCTCACTTGAGTTTGGGGAGCCCGTACTCGCTGGTTAGTGTAAAGGCTTAAAGGGGGACGGAATAACGCAAACATCGTTGGCTGTGGATATGGGGTTGCACAAAAAACAGCTGCTATTGCCGCGTTATTCGCCGTATTCTGGTGAAATAACAACGTCACAAGGACGCGAGAAACCAAAGATGAATACGCTGTTTCTGATTGGCCCCGGCGGGGTAGGAAAAAGCACAGTTGGGGCGCTTTTGGCACAGGCGTTGGGTTATCGGCTTATCGATCTTGATAGTCAGTTTTGCGAGCAGATTTTAAATATCCGCGAATATATTCAGCGTGATGGGTACGAAAGCTATGTGCGTGAGAACGCCGCGCTATGCGCTCGCCTGTTAGCGGAGAATCCGGATGAAAAACGGGTCGTCGTGCTGTCCTCGGGATTTCTTGCCACCGATGTTTGCCCGGAGATTGTTGCCAGCAATCGGCAGCTTGTGCGACAGGCCGGGTATTCCATACTGCTGCTGCCTTCAGAAGATATCGATATTGCCACGCGCATTGTGGTTGAACGCCAGCTGGCGCGCGGTTTTGGCCTGGCCAGAGAAAAAGAAGAGGCGAAGTTCCGCCAGCGTTTTAAGGAGTATCGTGGATTAGCCGATTGCTGGGTGATTTCGTCTGAGAAGCCGGAGAGGGTTGCGGAGCGAGTGAGAGAGAAAGTGGTTGCGGGTTGCACAGGCCTACAGATAATCTCGGATCGCGTAGGCCGGGCAAGGCGCTAGCCGCCGCCCGGCAGAAATGCGAGCACGATAGTTTGTGAGGATCGGAATCCTCAGGGCTACTGCATCGAAATAGTCGGGTACAGCCGATGAACCAACGGACGGATTTTTCAGCCGCTCATCGTCCATCACAAAACCTTTGATCAGATATTCCTGGAGCGTCTGGGTTGCCCACTGGCGGAACTGCGTGCCGCGAGGGGAACGAACGCGATAGCCAACGGAGAGTATTGCTTCGAGATTATAGTGCTCTATCTCCCTGGAAACCTGGCGCTTTCCTTCCTGGCGAACCATCCGGAATTTCCGGATGGTTGAGTTTTGAGCAAGCTCACCTTCAGAAAAAATGTTGATTAAATGCTCATTAATTGTCCGCACATCTTTAGCGTACAGATCAGCCATTGATGCTTGGGATAACCAGATTGTGTCCGACTCAAAGCGGCATTCAACTCGTATTTTCCCATCACCGCTGGCAAACATAACGAACTCACCTGTTGGGGACGAAGTTAATTGTTCATTTGCCATATAGCCTCCGGGTTAACCTGCTTTGGCTCGCATAGTATGTCAGAAGAGCATGAATTTCATTAGACGGACGATTAACCCGGAGTCATTTGGGAGCTGCCATCCAGAAAGTAAAGATTTCCGGGCGTCAGACGAGTTGAAGCGTGTTGTTGACGCTTTTAATGACCAGTACAAAGAACTTTTAGGTGGCATCATGTCAATCATATCGCGCGAAAAAAAGCCAAAGGGTGGCGGTCAGTCACCGCAGTTCAAAATGCGCATTGATCCGGCATTGAAGGAACAGCTGGATGCTGTGGCTGCAGAAGAAGGGGTGAGTCTTGCAAGCTGGCTTAAAGAGTTGGCAAGAAGCGCGCTAAAAGCTAAAGGAATTGAACCGAAGGGCTGATTTTTTGGATAAGTTCACATGGTTAGAAATGCTGAACTGGCGGAAGATCACAGGAGTTGAACCTGCCCGGGACCGCTGGCGGCCCCAACTGGATTTGAAGTCCAGCCACCTCACCGGAGATGACGATCTTCCGCGCCTCGATTGCTACATGGAGGCGGGGCGCATTATAGCTACTTTCCTGCATTAACCACATACCCCAACGCACTTTTTTACTGTTAAAACTGGACTTTACAGAACCTTCTTAAACAAATCCTTGCAAAATCCGTGGCTTACACTTTTACACACTCTTTCAGGCTACCGAGATCACATAAAACAAGAAACGTAATTTGATTATGAGATATCGCAATTCATCTTACTGCGCAGATAGTTTACAAATTCTGTAACCGGTACCAATAAGCGGTATCGCTGAGAGATGAGTGTGTTGTTATGAAAAATCATATTTTGTCCGTCAAAGAGAAGATTGGCTACGGCATGGGCGATGCCGCTAGCCACATCATTTTTGATAACGTCATGTTGTATATGATGTTTTTTTATACCGATATTTTTGGTATTCCTGCCGGCTATGTCGGCACCATGTTCCTGCTGGCCCGCGCGCTGGATGCGATATCTGATCCGTGCATGGGATTGCTGGCCGACCGCACCCGCAGTCGCTGGGGGAAATTCCGCCCGTGGATACTGTTTGGTGCGATCCCGTTCGGCCTCGTCTGCGTGCTGGCCTACAGCACGCCGGACCTGAGCCATAACGGTAAACTGATTTACGCCGCGGTTACCTACACCCTGCTGACTCTGCTCTATACCGTGGTCAATATTCCGTACTGCGCGCTGGGCGGCGTCATTACCGACAACCCGACGCAGCGCATCTCCTTGCAGTCCTGGCGCTTTGTGCTGGCGACGGCGGGCGGCATGCTCTCGACCGTCCTGATGATGCCGTTGGTGAATTTTATCGGCGGCGAAGACAAAGCTTTTGGCTTCCAGGGCGGCATCGCGGTGCTCTCGGTGATCGCTTTCCTGATGCTGGCTTTCTGTTTCTTCACCACCAAGGAACGCGTCGAAGCACCGCCTGCGTCCACCTCAATGCGTGAAGACCTGCGCGATATCTGGCGCAACGATCAGTGGCGCGTGGTTGGCCTGCTGACCATCCTGAACATCCTCGCGGTCTGCGTTCGCGGCGGCGCGATGATGTATTACACCACCTGGATCATGGGGTCCGCTGCGCTGTTTACTGTGTTCCTGACCACCTACTGCGTCGGCAACCTAATCGGCTCGGCGCTGGCGAAGCCGCTCACCGACTGGAAATGCAAAGTCAGCGTCTTTTGGTGGACCAACGCCATTCTGGCAGTGCTGAGCGTGGCGATGTTCTTCGTACCGATGGACGCCGAAATCACCATGTTCGCCTTTATCTTCGTGATTGGCGTGCTGCACCAACTGGTGACGCCGATTCAGTGGGTGATGATGTCCGACACCGTCGACTATGGCGAATGGTGCAACGGCAAACGCCTGACCGGCATCAGCTTCGCGGGCACCCTGTTCGTGCTCAAGCTGGGCCTGGCGCTGGGCGGCGCGCTGATTGGCTGGATGCTGGCCGGTGGCGGTTACGACGCCGCAGCCAAAACCCAGAACAGCGCCACCATCACCATCATCACCTCATTGTTTACCCTCGCTCCGGCGGCTTGTTACCTGCTGAGCGCGGTTATTGCTAAACGCTACTACACCCTGAAAACGCCGTTCCTGAAAAACATGATGGCGGAACTGGCTCAGGGCGCGCGTCGCAACGAACACGACTTCACTTCAGCGCCGACAGGCAAAGAATTGCAAAACTAAGAGGAAGCTATTGATGAAAATCAGTGATGGAAACTGGCTTATCCAACCAGGGCTCAATCTGATCCAACCCGTGCAGGTGTACGAGGTTGAGCAGCAGGGTAACGAAATGGTGGTCTATGTCGCGTCGCGCGAGGTCCGTGAGCGTGCCGCTCAACTGGATACCCCGCTGTTTACCGTGCGCTTCTTCTCCCCGCAGGAAGGGGTGATCGGCGTGCGCATGGAGCACTTTCAGGGTGCGCTGAACAACGGCCCGCACTATCCGCTGAACGTCCTGAAAGACGTGAAGGTAGAGATTCAGAATGGCGCTGAAGTTGCTGAGCTGAAGAGCGGTAACCTGACTGCCCGCGTGACCAAAGGTGACTTCTGGTCGCTGGATTTCCTGCGTGACGGCGTGCGTATCACCGGTAGCCAGCTGAAAAACGACGGCTATGTGCAGGATACGAACACTAATCGCAACTACATGTTCGAGCGCCTGGATCTTGGCGTCGGCGACACTGTTTACGGCCTCGGCGAGCGCTTTACCGCACTGGTGCGCAACGGTCAGACGGTCGATACCTGGAACGAAGATGGCGGTACCAGTACCGAACAGTCGTACAAAAATATCCCGTTCTATCTGACTAACCGCGGTTACGGCGTGCTGGTTAATCATCCCGAGCGCGTCTCTTTCGAAATCGGCTCCGAGAAAGTCTCTAAGGTGCAGTTCAGCGTCGAAGGCGAGCATCTGGAATACTTCGTGATCGACGGCCCGACCCCGAAAGAGGTGCTGAACCGCTATACCCAGTTCACCGGACGTCCGGCGCTGCCGCCAGCCTGGTCTTTCGGTCTGTGGCTGACCACCTCGTTCACCACCAACTACGACGAAGCGACGGTTAACAGCTTTATTGATGGTATGGCGGAGCGCGATCTGCCGCTGCACGTGTTCCATTTCGACTGCTTCTGGATGAAGGCCTTCCAGTGGTGCGATTTTGAGTGGGATCCGCTCACGTTCCCTGACCCGGAAGGCATGATTAAGCGTCTGAAGGATAAAGGTCTGAAGGTCTGCGTGTGGATCAACCCGTATATCGGCCAGCGTTCGCCGGTATTTAAAGAGCTGCACGAGAAAGGCTACCTGTTGAAACGTCCGGACGGTTCGCTGTGGCAGTGGGATAAATGGCAGCCGGGCCTGGCGATTTATGACTTCACTAATCCGGAAGCCTGCGAGTGGTATGCCAACAAGCTGAAAGGCCTGGTGGATATCGGTGTTGACTGCTTCAAGACCGACTTCGGCGAGCGCATTCCGACCGACGTGCAGTGGTTTGACGGCTCCGACCCGCAGAAAATGCACAACCACTACGCCTTCATCTATAACGAGCTAGTGTGGAACGTGCTGAAAGAGACCGTTGGCGAGAAAGAAGCGGTGCTGTTCGCCCGTTCCGCCTCGGTGGGCGCGCAACAGTTCCCGGTGCACTGGGGCGGCGACTGCTACGCTAACTACGAATCCATGGCGGAAAGCCTGCGCGGCGGCCTGTCGATCGGGATGTCCGGCTTTGGTTTCTGGAGCCACGATATCGGCGGTTTCGAAAACACCGCGCCTGCTCACGTCTACAAGCGCTGGTGCGCCTTCGGCCTGCTATCGAGCCACAGCCGTCTGCACGGCAGCAAATCCTATCGTGTGCCGTGGGCTTACGATGATGAGTCCTGCGACGTAGTACGTCACTTCACGCAGCTGAAATGCCGCATGATGCCGTATCTGTATCGTCAGGCGGCGCTGGCCAACGAGTTCGGTACGCCGATGCTGCGCTCTATGATGCTGGAGTTCCCGCACGACCCGGCCTGTGACTATCTGGATCGTCAGTACATGCTGGGTGATTCCGTGCTGGTCGCACCGGTGTTTAGCGAAGCGGGCGATGTGCAGTTCTACCTGCCGGAAGGCCGCTGGACGCACTTGTGGCATAACGACGAAGCGCAGGGCAGCCGCTGGCATAAGCAGAATTACGATGTGCTGAGCCTGCCAGTTTACGTGCGCGACAACACCCTGCTGGCGCTGGGCAACAACGACCAGAAGCCAGATTACGCGTGGAACGAAGGCACCGCTTTCCAGCTGTTCAACCTCGACGATGGCCGCGAAGCCGTCTGCCAGGTTCCGGCAGCGGACGGTTCGGTGGTCTTCACGCTGAAGGCGAAACGTCAGGGCAACACCATTACCGTCAGCGGTGAAGGCGACGCCAGCGGCTGGACGCTGTGTCTGCGCAATATCCCGCAGGTTGCGGGCGTGCAGGGCGGCGCTCAGGCGGGTAGCGAGCTGGGTGCGGTTGTCACCGCGCAGGGCAACGCGCTGACGATTACGCTGTAAGGTTTTTCTATCCCGAAGCACGGGTTCGCAGCCATCTGCGGACCCGTAGCCGTTTCAGTTTATCCTTCCCGGTGGCGCTGCGCTGACCGTATATGGACACCTCCCGTGATGCAAGCTATTTTTTGTGTGAGTCACCAGGGTAAGTTGCGTTCGTATATCCGGCCTCTCGTTCGGTACCGTCGTACCCGGGCCATGATGTGTTCTGCGCACCTGCTTCCTTTCGGGCTATCGGCTTTGCTTCGCAGGGAGCCTTCGGACAGGCCGGATTTCTCAGGTGCTGGTCTTACCGGTTACTCATCACGCTAAATCGCTTCGCAATCTCACGACAGGGTTACTGCTCTTTTTACTGCATGGCTCACGGGGCGTCGGTTAACCGGCGACCCGTGAGCCATGGTAATCTTCTCCGCGACTCATCACCGCCCACGCTATCCGCACATTCTTGTTCGCCAGCGCCACCGTCGCGATATTCCGGTTCCGTCTTTCCGCCACCGACTGCAGCCACTGGCTCCGCCGGTCTTCTTTGCCTGCACATGTCTTCAGAACTGACCGTGCCCCGTGGATGACCAGCGTACGCAGGTAGCTGTCACCCCGCTTGCTGATATGCCCCAGCTGCTGCTTACCGCCGCTTGAGTGCTGCCGGGGAACCAGCCCCACATAAGCCGCCATCTCCCGACCGTTCTTAAACTGCGTCGCGTCACCCAACAACGCCACCATCGCGCTGGCGGTTATCACGCCGATACCTTCTATTTTCATCAGCCGCTGGATGCAGATATCTTCCCGCGCCGCCTCTGCGAGCCGCCGGTCATGCCCCGCCACCCGGTCATCCAGCATCCGCAGCTCTTCGGCCAGCTCGCACAGCAGGCGCATAAACCGGTCATCCCACTGCTCCTGCTGTGACAGTATCTCCGGCAGCGCCTTACGCAACTGGCTGATGCCGACCGGCAGCACCACGCCGAATTCGCCCAGAAAGCCCCGTATCTCGTTGCACAGCGCCGTGCGGCTTTTTATCACTCTGGCCCGCACGCGATGCTCCGCCTGAAGGGTCTGCTGGCGCTCTGTCTTAACCGCGACGAAGCGCATGGCGGGGCGGCTGATGGCTTCACAGATGGCTTCGGCATCGTTGGCATCATTCTTGTTGCCTTTGAGGTAAGGCTTGACGAATTTCGGGGGAATAATGCGCACGGTATGCCCCATGCGGGTGAGTTCGCGGGACCAGTAGTGGGATGATGCGCAGGCTTCAATCCCGATGGTGCAGGGAGCCAGCTGAGAGAAATAAGCGTGCATGTGGGCGCGGCGGAGAGATTTCCGCACGACGACATGTTCATGGTGATCCACAGCATGGATCTGAAAGACATTTTTTGCCAGGTCAAGACCGATACGTTTAATATTCATGGTGGACACCTCCTCCTGTGGACTGCAGGTAACACTTCCAGTCTGGCACGTTCTGATGCCGTAAGGTGGGAGGTGTCCATCACATCGGGCTACGGGTTCACAGCCGTCTGCGGGCTGGTAGCCCGGACAGGCGCGTCAAGCGCCGCCTCCGGGGATGCACTAAGAACCTATCCCATTAGGACTATTTTGCTTGCCATTTTGAACCTGGGCAGTGCTCAGAATCCTCACGTACTACATGTACGCTCCGGTTCTTGCGCGCTGTCCGTGTTCAAACTGCCTGCGCCAATAACGCCTACTGGGATAGGCTCTAAAGCTAAAGGCGATTAAATATCCCCTGGTATATTCTTGCGGTAAATTGAGATCGCTATCACGTATATTTCTTTCTGAAATGTGATCTGAATTATAATTATTCCTTAATACCTCTTCTCGTTTTATTTCTGTCCGGATGTCCGGACACGATTTAGTATTGTTGTTTACTCCCCACCTCCTTATATTTATCCTCAATGATTTATGTAGAGCTCGCGTCGTATCGCGATGTCTGCCTGGCATTAATCTGCTATGCAAAAAGGGTAAATAATGCAAATGATTACCTCACGACAGAACAGATTATTGAAATTTCTCCTGCCCCGGAGAGAATACGTTACGTTAATGAAAATCGCTGAATATTTAAATGTTTCAGAAAAAACGGTTCAGCGCGATTTACGTTTTTTACAGCAGTGGCTCTCTGAGTGGAAAATTACTATCGATAAGCGCTCAGGTACTGGCGTGATGTTAATCGCTGATAATGTCACCGACCTGCTGCAATTAGACCAATTACTCAGTAATGAGGGCGAAGATAGCGATGTGATGATGAATAACTCCCGGCGAGTGAAAATCGCCGCTCAGTTATTAAGCGACACGCCGCTGGAAACCTCAATTAATAAACTATCGGAGCGCTATTTTATTAGCGGCGCCTCTATCGTTAATGATCTGAAAATTATCGAATCATGGATCACCCCGCTAGGTTTAGCGTTGATCCGCAGCCAGAGCGGCACGCATATAGAAGGCAGTGAAACCCGCGTTCGCCAGGCGATGGCGTCGTTAATTAACGGCGTAATTAATCACAACGAACCCGGCTGTATTATCCATTCCCGCCTGGATTCAGGAAGCTATAAAGCGCTGGTCCATTATTTTGGCGAGGAAGACGTTTTATTTGTCCAGTCATTATTACAGGAAATGGAGCGCAGGCTGTGCTGGTCGTTAGGTGAACCGTATTATGTCAATATCTTCACCCATATCCTGATCATGATGTATCGCATTACTCGCGGGAATGCCTTACCGCGTCGGGAACAGGGAAATCAGCTCTTTGATGAGACTGTTTTCAGCGTGGCGCAGAATATGCTTCAAAAAATTGAAGCGCGGATCGTCCATTCGCTACCGGAAGATGAAGTCTGGTTTATTTATCAATACATCATCTCATCCGGCGTGGTGGTTGAAGAGCGTGATGATGTCAGTATGGCGCGTTACATGCACTCGAGCGACGAGGCCCGGCTGGTGACCAGCCGTCTGATTAGCGCTTTTTCAGCCATGATTGACATCGATTTAACCACCGACAGCGCATTATACGATGGCCTGCTTATTCATATAAAACCGCTGATTAACCGCCTTAATTTTCGCATTTATATTCGTAACCCTCTGCTTGAGGATATTAAAGGCGAGCTAATGGATGTCTGGCCGCTGACCCAGCGCGCGGTGAATCAGGTCTTCAGCGGCTGGGGCGAATGCGCGGTTTCCGACGACGAGATTGGCTATTTAACCGTTCATTTCCAGGCCGCGATGGAAAGACAGGTCGCCAGCAAACGCGTTCTGCTGGTCTGTTCGACGGGAATTGGCACATCGCACCTGTTGAAAAGTCGGGTGCTAAGAGCATTCCCCGACTGGACTATTGTCGGCGTGGTATCGGCGGGGAACCTGCACACCCTTCAACCGCAGGATAATATTGAATTAGTTATTTCGACGATAAATCTGCCGGAAATCAATCTGCCGGTGGTTTATGTCAGCGCATTTTTTAATGATGCCGATATCCGGCGGGTTACGGAAAAAATCGTCACCGATAAATTACATCAAGCGGCAATCTCTGCTGTAGATAATGAAATTTTATATCCATGAGGTAAAGAATATGGACATAACCAGGATTTTAAACACCAAACGCGTTTTGTTAGATATGCAGGCCACGAATAAAGCGGAAGCTATCGAGGAATTAACCGATTTATTGCAAAAAGATGGTGCGATAAGCTGCCGTGAAACATTTATTCAGGATGTCTGGCAGCGTGAGTCAGAAGGCTCAACGGGGTTTGAAAATCATATCGCGATCCCTCATGGAAAATCGTCTGCTGTTATTAATACCACCCTCGCTATTGGCCGCACCCAGCAGGATATTGCCTGGGAAACGCTGGACGGTAGCCAGGTTCGCTGCATTATTTTATTCGCCGTGCGCCTGGAAGATCAAAATACCACCCATATTCGCCTGCTATCCCAGGTCGCCGGGGCGCTGGCGGATGATGACATTATTGAACAACTGCTCGAAGAAACCAGTCCGCAGAGGATTATTGACCTGTTTAGTCAATATGCCGAATCGGATACTTACTAACAATAACTATCGGAGTCCGAGATGAATATTGTCTGTGTTGCCGCCTGTACCGCGGGGATTGCTCATACTTATATTGCACGTGAGAAGCTCATTAAAGGCGCGAAAGCGCTGGGTCACAATGTCAAAGTTGAAACGCAAGGAACCATTGGTACCGAGAATGAACTTGCGGCGGAAGATATTGACGCCGCGGATGTCGTGATTCTTGCCATTGACGTGAAAATAAAAGGTGAGGAACGTTTTAAAAATAAACGGATTGTCAGAGTGAAAACCGAAGTGGTTATTAAGTCGCCGATTCAGTTTATCGAAAAGGTCGAAAAATCCTTGGCCAATGCCTGATCCTTAATCTGGAGGGATCTACCATGAGTGAGAATAAAATTCCCGTCTCACAGGAAATTAAGAAGCATTTATTAACCGGTATTTCATGGATGATACCGCTGATTGTCGCCGCCGGGATCTGTATCGCGCTTGGACAAGTGCTTGGTGGGACCAACGTTGGTGAGAAAACCGGCACCATTCCGTGGATGTTAAACCAAATTGGCGGCTGGGGCATGGGGCTGATCGTGCCTTTGATCTGCGCCGCTATCGCCTACTCCATCGCTGACCGTCCTGGATTTGCGCCGGGTTTGATTGTCGGTTTTGTCTGTGGGCAAATTCACACCGGGTTTATTGGCGGTATGCTCGGCGGCTTCCTCGTCGGCTACACCGTGCTGGCGCTGAAGCACTATATCCGGCTGCCGAAGTCGATGCAGGGGCTGATGCCGATCATGGTGCTGCCGGTGTTAAGCACGGTGATCAGCGGTTTGCTGATGATGACCCTGATTGGCAAGCCGATTGCCTGGCTTCAGGAAGCATTAATCCACATGCTGGAGTCGATGCAGGGCGGCTCGCGCTTCCTGCTGGGAGCCATTCTTGGCGCCATGGCGACCTTTGACTTCGGCGGCCCGGTGAATAAAACCATGTCGCTGTTTGCCGATGGTCTGCTGGTCAGCGGCGTCTACGGCCCGGAAGCGGTGAAGTTTGTCGGTTCGATAATCCCGCCGTTCGGCATCACCCTCTCGTTCCTGCTGACCCGGCACAAATATACCCGCGCCGAACGTGAAGCTCTGAAGGCCGCCTTCCCGATGGGGATCTGCATGATCACCGAAGGGGTGATCCCGATTGCCGCCCGCGATCTGCTGCGCGTCGTGGGATCCTGCGTGGTGGCGTCGGCGGTAGCCGGTGGGCTGATCATGACCTGGGGCGTCGAGAGCCCGGTGCCGCACGGCGGAATGTTCGTCGTACCGCTATTCACCCATCCTTTGCTGTTCTGCCTCTCCCTCGGGATCGGCACGGTGATTTGCGGCGTAATGCTGTCGCTATGGAAAAAACCGGTGACCGAGCGTGATGAAGAGTTCGATGAGCTGAGCGATCAGAAGGTCAAAGACGACGACATCACCTTTACCCTCGAATAAACGGAGGCCCTATGTTTGCCGATATGAAAAGTATGGTGACCAAAGCCTGGCGCGAACGGTATGCCCTGCTGGCGATTAACTGCATGAACCTGGAAAGCGCCCGTGCTGCGGTGTGCGTAGCGGAAAAATATCGTGCGCCGATTATTCTCAACCTGTATCAGGGGCACCTGTCGCACTTTCCGGCCTCTATTGCCGCTGCGGTAGTCAGGGTGCTGGCGGAGGAGGCGAGCGTTCCCGTCACGCTGAGTCTCGACCACGGTAAGGACCCGATCAAGATTCGCCAGGCTTTCCGCGCCGGATTTAGCGGGCTGATGATTGATGCTTCAGCGTTCGCGCTGGAGGAGAACATCCGTCAAACCCGCGCGGTGACCGAGCTGGCCGCCAGCGTTGGGCTGTGCGTGGAGGGCGAGTTGGGGCACCTGGCGGATGCGCCGCGCTACGACCAGGCCACCAATGCCGATTTAATGACCCAGCCGGAGGATGTTACTCCCTTTATCGAACAGACCGGGATCGACCTGCTGGCGGTCTCCGTGGGGACGGCGCACGGCATGTATGCCCCCGGCGTGAAGCCTGCGCTCGATTTCGACCGTCTGGCGCAGCTACAGCGGGTGTCGTCCGTCCCACTGGCGCTACACGGCGGGAGCGGCACGCCGTTCGATCAACTGCAACGTTGCCCGGAGTTGGGCGTCGCGAAAATCAACGTTGGGGCGGCGGTGTTTGAAGCCGGAAAAGCGGCGCTGCTGCATACCCTGTTCCACGACAGCTCCATTGAGCTGGCCGACGCGCTATCGGTGATGGAGCAGGCCAGTGCTGACGCCATCGTCCCCTATTTACATGCATCCGGCTCAATCAATAAAGCCTGATTAAATTTCAGTAATGCCTTCCATGCCAGCGCATACCCGCCCTGGCAGGGCTTACTACACCCTGAAACTGGAGAATAACGATGTTAGTTTCAATGAAAGAATTACTTAAACCGACCCGTGAACATGGCTTTGCGATTGGCGCATTTAACGTGGCGGATAGCTGTTTTATTCGCGCTGTGGTGGAAGAGGCTGAAGCAACAAATACCCCAGCGATTATTTCTATCCATCCCAGCGAGCATGATTTTGTTGGCGACGCGTTTTTTAGCTACGTGCGGGATATCACTATGCGCAGCCGCGTGCCGTTCACTCTGCATCTGGATCATGGCGCATCGGTCGAGCATGTTCTGCGCGCTATTCAGTGCGGCTTTACGTCGGTGATGATCGATGGCTCGTTGCTGCCTTACGAAGAAAACGTGGCTCTGACCACCGAAGTAGTGCGGCTGGCGCATGCGGTGGGCGTGTCGGTAGAAGGGGAGCTGGGGACTATCGGCCAGACCGGTACCTCCGTCGAAGGCGGTGTGTCGAAGGTCACGTATACCGACCCGGCCCAGGCGGAAGATTTCGTCGCCCGTACCGGCGTGGATACGCTGGCAGTGGCGATTGGTACCGCGCACGGCATCTACCCGAAAGGGATGCAGCCGGAACTGCAAATGAACATCCTGCGCGATATCGCCGGACGCCTGTCGATTCCGCTGGTGCTGCACGGCGGCTCGGCTAACCCGGATGCGGAAATTGCCGAGTCCGTGACCCTTGGCGTCGGCAAAATTAATATCTCCAGCGACATGAAATATGCCTATTTCCTGAAAGCGCGCGAAATTCTGGCGAAAGAGACCTGGTGGGATCCGAACGTGATTTACCCGGAACCGATTAATGCTGCACGGGAAGTGATTCGCCACAAAATGAAGCTCTTTGGTTCAACCGGCAAGGCCAGCCTCTATTAATACCCCAACGAGGCGGGGTAACCCGCCTCGACATTCACATTCTGCGGCTGAAGCGGAGTCGATAATGAAACGTTCACAGATTAATTATGCGATTGATAAAGCCCATGCCATCGCCGAAACCTTTCGCATCTGCTTGCCCGAGTTCGCCGGGTTTACTGCCGATCTCTGGTCACAAAAGCGGGCGGAAGAGTGGCAGGAAGTGCGTGATTTACAGCTTGGCTGGGATATTACCGATTTTGGTAGCGGCTGTTTTAATGAAACCGGCCTGACGCTGCTGACCCTGCGCAACGGCGCATTATCCGATGTGCGCTACCCCAAACCGTATGCCGAGAAAATGTTGCAGATTCAGCAGGATCAACAAACGCCATGGCATTTTCACTATCACAAGATGGAAGACATTCTGAACCGCGGCGGCGGCCACCTCTGTATGCAGCTGGCATGGGCGACGGAGGATGAGCAACTGGATGCCCAGCGCAGCGTGAGCGTCGCAGTTGATGGCTGTCAGCGCTCGCTGAAACCGGGCGATACCCTGGTGCTAAAACCCGGGCAGGGTGTTTGTTTGCCACCCATGCTCTATCACCGTTTTTGGGCCGAAAACGCGTTGGTGATGGGTTGGGAAATATCCATGGTCAACGATGATAAGCGCGATAACCGGTTTCTGGAAGCCAGCGGTCGCTTCCCAATCATTCAGGAAGATGAACCGATAAAATGGTTATTGTGCAGCGAGTATCCGCGCTGATAAACCGTTCATGGTTGGCTGAGCTATGACCCTCTTCGTAAGAGGTTTTTTTTATTCCATTTTGTCGAAAAAAGTAACATTCATTTCATTCTGGTGATTCATCCCACAGACACTATTGCCACCAGGTGATAGCGTAGTTTGCCGCTGATAGGAGCCCGGAATGGATTTAGAAAATATCTTTCGTGACGTAAAGCTAAGCAAAACCGAGATGACCGTGCTGCGCTTTATCCAGAACGATCCTGAGCAATGCGTTCGCGAGGGGGTCCGCGCCGTTGCGGAGCACTGTTATAGCAATCCCTCTTCGCTGGTGCGCCTGGCGAAAAAGCTGAAATTCAGCGGCTGGCTGGAGCTGGTCTATTTTATTAAATTCAATATCACCATGCCCAAACTCGATGTGACCAACGATATTGACTATATGAGCATTCAGCCGGTGGAGCGCATAACGCCGTTGCTGGAAAGCCTGCAACATCACCGCATTTTGATTCATGGCAGCGGCTTTTCGCAGCTGATCGCCCAGTATATTTATAATAAATTTTTGGTGACCGGGGTGAATGCCAGCCTGGCGCTGTGGCCGGATTACGAGATCCTCGAGCAGAAGAATGCCGCCAAATTTGATTCGATCTGGATTATTTCCAAATCCGGGCGCAGTAGTTCGGCGCTGAACTGGGTGAAGGCGCTGGAGGGGAAAGAGATTAATCTGGTCTGCTTTACCGGCGATTATCAAAGCCCGCTGGCACAGGCGGCGGATACAGCGTTTATCATTCACGACCCGCAGAAGTTCGATGACGATATTTACTGGAGTAACCCGTTTTTCGGTTATTGCATACTCGGCTTTGAGCGGCTACTGAAGATGTGGTTTATGCAAACGGGTATCCCCGGAGGCGGCGCTTGACGCGCCTGTCCGGGCTACAAAACCATTCCCGGGTTGCGGCGCAAACGCCTTACCCGGGCTACAGATTTACCGTCGTCTGCGATCCGGTAGCCCGGATAAGGCGTTAGCCGCCATCCGGGGAATTTAGCCGGGCGTTTATTGCCAGTCGGCGAACTGCTTATCATCGAGATAGGCTTCAACCAACGTTTTCGCCAGTGAATAAGAGCCAACCAGCGGATGCGCCATCAGCGCCCGGACCGCCAGGGATTTATCCCGCTGCAAAATGGCCGCCACTGCCAGCCGCTCATACTCTTTCACGTTGGCGATCATGTTTTTCTGCGCCGTTGGCACATGCTTTGGCGTCACCGGCTTCAGGCCGTCTTTGCTCAGGTCGCAGCTGATCTCAATCACATCGTCCGCGCGCAGGAAATCCAGCGTGCCGTTGTTGGGCATCGACACCACGATGCGCTTGGTGGTAGTGCTGTTGACCGCTTCCAGAATATCCAGCGCCACGCCCGCATAGCCGCCGGTATCCGGCTCCTCGATAAACTGTTTTAAGGTCAACGGTTCGCGGGTGTGGAATTTCTCCTGCTGCGACTCGTTCTGCATGTAGCTGTTTTCCCGGCGTAAATAGTGCTTCATCCAAATAGTAAACGCCGCTTCCGGGTTGGCTTTTACGTCGATGGTTCGCAGCTCTTCGCGCATATCGTGATTGATGCGGGCAATCTGCTCGCCACGAGTTTCCGGCGCGTTCTGAATCGCTTTTAATGCCACTTCACGATAGTAGTAATAATAGAGATATTCATTAAGCAACTGCTTATCACACAGCTGGACCAGCTCCGGCGAAAAGTACTGCATCGCCGTTTTGCGGTATAAATCCGGGCTGGCGATCAGCCGCTCGGTGACATCTTCGCCGCGCACGGTGAAATGGGTAAACCAGGAAAAGTGGTTCAGCCCATAGCACTCGACGCCGAGGTCGTTCTCGTCGCAGCCGAGGATATCCGGCAGCTCACGGATAAGCTCCGACGGCGCATCGCAGATGCCGTACACCCGGCGCTTAAAGCCGGATTTGATAATCGCCTCGGTCACCAGCCCTGATGGATTGGTAAAGTTAAACAGAATCGCATCTTCAGCGGCGTGCTCTTCAATCAGGCGGCAGTAGTTAAGAATCGCCGGAATCGAGCGCATTGCCATGGCAAAGCCGCCTGCGCCAGTGGTCTCCTGGCCGAGGGTGTTATTTTCCAGCGCGATCCGCTCGTCGCGGATGCGGCTCTCATCGCCGCCTACGCGCAAGGTGGTTATCACATAGTGGCTGTTTTTCAGCGCTGATACCGGGTCGCTGGTAATGCTAAAGTGAATATCCGGGCGAATGGTATTAAACACATAGCGGGCGATTTCGCCAAATACGGCCAGGTTATCGGCAGAGCTGTCGAGAAATACCACTTCCTTTAAACCAATGCGGTGCGCGTTATATGCCAGAGACTTTGCCAGGAATGCAGAGCGAACGCCGCCCCCGCCTAATACGGTTAATTTCATAAATAACTCCCAATTAATTTTCTGCTAGCCAGCTATCAACCCGGGAACGAACCTGTCCCACTTTGACGCCGTAAATAACCTGAACTTCATTACGATTTCGTACTACGCCATTTGCGCCGGTGCTTTTTAATATACCATCGTCAACCAGTTCCATATTATGAACCGCGACGCGCAGGCGGGTGAAACAGTTGTCGACGGAAATAATATTTTCTTTACCACCTAAGCCATTGATAATTTCATTGGTCACTGACTGCGGCTCACCGATTTTTTTACGATAATCCGCTTTGCTATATAGCTTCACGTTTTCATCGTCTTCGCGACCCGGCGTTTTGAGATTTAGCTTAACCACCAGAGTGCGGAAGATAACGTAGTAGACGGCAAACTGACCGATACCGATAAGTACATACCCTGGCCAGCGTGTTAAGGAAGCCGGTAGCGGCAAGTTATAAATCAGGAATTCAATCAGCCCGGATGCGCCCCAGGGACGAACGGTAAAGATGTCGCAAATTGCCTGTGAGGCCGCGGTTAAGGTAGCGTGAATTACCCACAGCAGCGGCGAAACAAACAGGAAGGTAAACTCAATGGGCTCTGTAATACCGGTCAGCATCGAGGTAATAATGGCGGGCAGCAGGATTGCCTTGGCCATCATTTTTTTCTCCGGTTTCGCCGTATGGTAGAACGCCAGCGACGCACCGGCGAGGCCGAAGATGGTGGTCATTCCCTGCTGCGAGAAGCGCAAAGCTTCGTTCATCACCGGAGTGAGATCCGGGTGGCGCATATAGGCGAGGAAAATGGCCTGAGTACCGGAAACTACCTGCCCGTCGACGCTCAGCGAACCACCGATTTGCGTGAGCTGGAACGGCGACCAGACGAAGTGGTGCAGGCCGGTAGGAATAAGGAATTTTTCAAAGAAGCCATAGACGAAGACCCCCGCCACGCCGGCGTTTTTCATAAACCCGGTCAGCGCCGCGATACCGTGGGTCATAAACGGCCAGAACCAGGTAAAGGCGATAGCATAGAAGATGACGACCGGCGTCATCGCCACCAGCGTTAACTTCGCGCCACCGTACATGGAGAGTGCCCCGGGCAGTTCGATGGTCGACACTTTGTTATGTACCCAGGCGATGGTGCAGCCGAGAATAATCCCGAGAAAGATCCCCATATCGACGACCACAAAGCCCAATAGCTGGGTTTGTCCGGTACCGTAATATTCGCCGTTAATTTTTTCTGCGAGGCCGTTGGTGTGCTCCAGCCAGGAGTGATTGGCACCGAGAAACATGATAAAGCACATGACGGCAACCAGCGCCACTTCGGTTTTTTTATCTTTTGCCAGGCCGTAGCTGATGCCGACGCAAAATAATAAACCGAGGTTGCCAAATAATGGCCAGAAGGTGTCGCCAAGAAGCTGCCCGATCTGGTGTAAAAAGCTGGTCTCCGAAATTAATGTCGGGTTGGTTAAGACAGAACTGAGTGCCAGAATTAGGCCGATGACCGGCAAGAACAATACTGCACCGATCATTGCCCTGGAGAATTTTTGCATATTCTCCATAATACGTTGGCGTATTACAGACATGGTTGTTCCTTTATTTTTGTAGGTTCAGGGACTTTAATTATTTTTTTGACTTCCAGTATTTTTGTTATAGCAAGTCCGCTATTTGAAAGGAACAGGTTGCGGGAAATAGGTACAAATAGCCGCAAAATGGCAACAGGTTTCATCTGCGGGAATAAAATAAGTGCTTAAAAAATAAAGAGCGCAGAGGGCGGTTCCCTCTCCCGGCGGGGAGAGGGTTAGGGTGAGGGGAAACTAGGGTGTATACCCGTCATACTTCAAGTTGCATGTGCGTTGGCTGCACTCACTCACCCCAGTCACTTACTCCAGTAAGCTCCTGGGGATTCGGTCACTTGCCGCCTTCCTGCAACTCGAATTATTTAGGGTATAGAAATTGCCGGAGCAGCAGGAGCCTGAGCATCAGTGGCTTCCCCGTTGCGCATCACCTGCGCAACCTGCTGCTTCTCCATATTAATTGCGCTGAGTTGACCATTGACAGTTGGCTTCAGCGGCGCATCCGCCAGCACGCTGCCGGTGGCGGTCAACTGCACGTTACCATCGCCGGAAACCGGCAGCGCTGGCCAGCCCCAGGCTTGCAAAATATTCAGCGGCACGCCGCGACCGTTCAGGCTCAGGTTGACCAGGCGCTGCGGAAGCTGCGATACCGCCGCGGTGGCTTGCAGAATACCGCGCTCGGTAAAGGCGCTAAGCTCGTTAACGTTCACCGTCGAGGCGTTGGCGCTGAGCTTCAACGATGGGCGGCGAACGTCAATGCGGTTAAAGGTGGCGGCAGCGGCGTTCAGCGTTGCGCTGCCGTTCCATATACCCCAACTGCGGTCCTTCACCAGCTGTAGCTCGCCGCCGTAGCCGTCGAGGGCGGTGATCTGCCACGGGAATTCCGGTTCAACATCAATCACCAGATTGCGGCTGGCGCTGAACTTTTTCAGGGTTAGGCTCTGTAACCATTCCGGCAGTTGTTCCATCCATAGTTGCTTCCAGTTGGCCGGCAGCGTGTATTCCAGCCCGGCGAACGCGGCGTCATCCAGTACCAAAGCGTGACTGGCACGCAGCCAGTTGCCGGAAGTGCGCACCATCCCGCCTTCCCAGCGTGAGGTGAACTGACGCAGCGTGATACCCTGCGGCGAAAATCCGGCATTCAGGATAGGGTCGAGGAAGTGCAGCGAGCCGTAAATAAACTCGTTGGCATTCATTGACAGGGTGCCATCCTGGCTTTGCCAGTCGCCATGGCTCAGGGTGAGATTACGCAGGTTAAGATCGAGGCTGCTTACCGCCCAGTCAGGCCCTTGCAGGCTGGCATCGGTCATATCGAGACGGCCAATCTGTAGTGAAGGCAGGGTGGTGAGCGGCGTGAAAAAGTCGGCGAGCGATTTATCGCTTTGCAGGCGGATCTCGCTGAGGCGTAAATTATCGACCTGCCAGCCGCCGTTGGCGTTGCGTTTCGCCGTCCCGGTCATCGTGCCGCGGGCAACATCAGCACCGATGGTCGAGAGCGCCACTTCACCGTTATCGATACTCCCCTGAATCAGCACGTTGCTGGCTTCGATGCCGTTCAGCGTCATCGACCCTGCGCTCATCTGAATCTGCGTTTTTTTACCGAGGACGTTACCCGCTTCCGGTGCCCACGGGCTGACGCCGCCGGTGACGCGCTGAGCGCTGAGATCCCAGTCGCTTTCCGGACTGTTAAACGCCATGTTGCGCAACTGTAGGCGGTCGGCGGCGAACGGTAAGGCTGCCGATGAAGGCGAGAAGTTCAGGGTGCCATCGCTGAGGACAATCTCGTCGGCATGCAGTGGGTCGCTAAACTGGCGGCTGCTAAAGCCGATATCCACCGTTTTAGCCACCAGCGTCGCCGGTTTGCCGTCACGACCAAGGGTGACGTTTTGCAGTTGCAGGTGCATTGGCGAGGAGAAATTGTGGTCCATTTTGTTGAAAGAGACCTTCCAGCCGGTACCGTCGCTTAGCCAGGCACTGGCCTGGCGTGCGCCCCACTGGGTTTGCAGCAGGAAATAAGCCGCAATGATCACCACTAGCAGGGCAATCAGCAGCCAGAGAATCAGCTTTCCGAGAAATTTCATGATCTTCTATCCTGAGCGAGGCACATAAGGCTGTTATGCCCGAATTATGCGCAATCCTCAAGACAGGAATTGTGTAATGAGATGATGTGAGGTGGATGATGTACATGCCCCGGCCAGCATCACGCGGCCAGGGCATCAGGCAGGATTAGTTTTTCTCTGGCGGGAAAACCAGGTTCAGCACGATTGCCGTGATACCACCGGCAGCGATACCGGAGGAGAGCAGGTTTTTCAGCCAGTCAGGGGCGAACTGCAGAATCAGCGGCTGCTGGGAAACGCCAAGGCCGACGGCCAACGACAGGGCGATAATCAGGATCGCGCGGCGGTTCAGCGGTTCGCGGGAGACGATGCGCACGCCGGAGGCGGCGATGGTGCCGAACATCACTAACGTTGCGCCGCCGAGTACCGGCTCAGGGATATGTTGCACGAAGCCGCTTACCGCCGGGAACAGACCGAGCACGATCAGCATCAGCGCGACCACAAAGCCGACGTAGCGGCTGGCGACGCCGGTCAATTGAATCACGCCGTTGTTCTGCCCGAAACAGGAGTTCGGGAAGGTATTAAATACTGCCGAGACGAACGAGTTCAGGCCGTTAGCCAATACGCCGCCCTTCAGACGCTTCATATATAGCGGGCCGGAAACCGGCTGCTCGGAGACGTCGGAGGTGGCGGTGATATCGCCGATAGTTTCCAGCGAGGTAATCATAAAGACCAGCATCAGCGGCAGCAGCAGATTCCAGTCGATGCCCAGGCCGTAGTAAAGCGGCGTGGGTACCATAATCAGGCTGCTGTCGGTTGGCGCGGTATTGGTTGGCAGCATATCGAGGAACCAGGCTGCCAGATAACCCGCAGCCATGGCGATCACCAGCGAGGCGATGCGCAAATAGGGGTTGCGCTGGCGGTTAAGGATAATAATCAGCGCCAGCACGATACCCGCCAGCAGCAGGTTTTTCGGCGCACCGAAGGTGTTATCAGCCATGGCCGCGTAGCCGCCGCCGATAGAAGTGAGGCCAACCTGAATCAGCGACAGACCGATAATCATCACCACCACGCCGGAGACCAGCGGGGTAATGATGCGCCGCGCGAGGTGCAGTACGCGGGAGATGACCATTTCCGTGCAGCTGGCCAGCATCAGGGTACCGAACAGCGCAGCCATCATGGTTGGGACATCGGCGCCGCCGGTTTTCAGCGCGGTACCGCCCATAATCAGCGGCGCGACGAAGTTAAAGCTGGTGCCCTGGATTGAGAGCAGCCCTGAGCCAACCGGGCCCCAGGCTTTAATTTGAATAATGGATGCGACACCGGAGGCGAACAGAGACATGCTGATGATGTGTTGCGTATCCTGAGCCGGGAGGCCCAGAGCCTGGCAAATTAACAGCGCCGGGGTGATGACTGCGACAAACATCGCCAGCAGGTGCTGGAAAGCGGCGAACAGAGTTTGCGGTAGCGGTGGGCGGTCTTCAAGGCGGTAGATTAATTCGCTGACTTGCTTATGCGCAACCGGTTGCGCATTTTCTGACTCTGCGGTGTTAACGGACATCACAACAATCCCAAAGGTGGCAAAGCGGGGATTTTATCGGACTGTAGACCAAAAGCAAACGTTTGCCACTCTTTAGCGATAAATATTTATACAGGGAATAGGCGTTTAATATTTATTAGAATTTTGTATGTCTAATTGCATCAATATCCCTGGGAAATATCTTTTTCTGTCATTTTTTCCGTACTTCTGCTTAAAATCCCCTCCCGATTACTCATGATGAGAAGCAATCGACACCGGGAATACCGTCGCGTGTGAATGGATCATGCGCCTATAAGGAGCTCTTTTTATGTTTCATCTCGATACCTTATCGACGCTCGTTGCCGCAACATTAGTGTTGCTACTGGGTAGAAAACTCGTTCAAACCGTCCCTTTCCTGAAGACATATACCATTCCTGAACCCGTTGCGGGTGGCCTGCTGGTGGCATTGGCCTTACTGGCGCTGAAGAAAAGCATGGATATCGAAATTGATTTCGATATGAGCCTGAAAGATCCGCTGATGCTGGCGTTCTTCGCCACCATTGGCCTGAACGCCAACCTCGCCAGCCTGCGGGCTGGCGGCAAAGTAGTAGGGACGTTCCTGATCGTTGTCGTGGGACTGCTACTGCTGCAAAACGCCCTCGGTATCGGCATGGCGAAGCTGCTGGGCCTTGACCCGCTGATGGGGCTGCTGGCGGGTTCCATTACCCTTTCTGGCGGTCACGGTACCGGCGCGGCGTGGAGTAAATTGTTTGTCGAACGTTATGGTTTCGCCAACGCTACCGAAGTGGCGATGGCTTGCGCAACCTTCGGCCTCGTCCTTGGCGGCCTGATTGGCGGGCCGGTGGCGCGCTATCTGGTTAAACACTCTTCTACACCGGACGGTACGCCGGACGATCAGGTCGCGCCGACCGCGTTTGAAAAGCCGGAAATGGGGCGGATGATTACCTCGCTGGTGCTGATCGAGAGTATCGCGTTAATTGCCATCTGTTTGACGGTCGGGAAGGCGATTGCGCAGCTGTTGGCGGGAACTATATTCGAGCTGCCGACCTTTGTTTGTGTGTTGTTTATCGGCGTGATCCTCAGCAACAGTTTGTCGATGCTGGGCCTGTATCGGGTGTTTGACCGTGCGATCTCGGTGCTGGGCAACGTCTGCCTGTCGCTGTTCCTCGCGATGGCTTTGATGAGCCTGAAGCTGTGGGAGCTGGCGTCGTTGGCGCTGCCGATGATTGCCATTCTGGCGGTGCAGACGGTGGCAATGGCGCTGTATGCGGTGTTTGTGACCTATCGAATGATGGGGAAAAACTACGATGCCGCGGTGCTGGCCGCTGGTCACTGCGGCTTTGGCCTCGGCGCGACGCCGACAGCGATCGCCAACATGCAGGCGATTACCGACCGTTTTGGCCCATCGCATATGGCGTTCCTGGTGGTGCCGATGGTGGGCGCGTTCTTTATCGATATCGTTAACGCGCTGGTCATTAAGCTGTATCTGCTGTTGCCGATGTTTGGCTGATAAAAAACCCGGAGGCGGTGCTGCGCACCTGTCCGTATATGGACACCTCCCGTGATGCAAGCTATTTTTTGTGTGAGTCACCAGGGTAAGTTGCGTTCGTATATCCGGCCTCTCTTTCGGTACCGTCGTACCCGGGCCATGATGTGTTCTGCGCACCTGCTTCCTTTCGGGCTATCGGCTTTGCTTCGCAGGGAGCCTTCGGACAGGCCGGATTTCTCAGGTGCTGGTCTTACCGGTTACTCATCACGCTAAATCGCTTCGCAATCTCACGACAGGGTTACTGCTCTTTTTACTGCATGGCTCACGGGGCGTCGGTTAACCGGCGACCCGTGAACCATGGTAATCTTCTCCGCGACTCATCACCGCCCACGCTATCCGCACATTCTTGTTCGCCAGCGCCACCGTCGCGATATTCCGGTTCCGTCTTTCCGCCACCGACTGCAGCCACTGGCTCCGCCGGTCTTCTTTGCCTGCACATGTCTTCAGAACTGACCGTGCCCCGTGGATGACCAGCGTACGCAGGTAGCTGTCACCCCGCTTGCTGATATGCCCCAGCTGCTGCTTACCGCCGCTTGAGTGCTGCCGGGGAACCAGCCCCACATAAGCCGCCATCTCCCGACCGTTCTTAAACTGCGTCGCGTCACCCAACAACGCCACCATCGCGCTGGCGGTTATCACGCCGATACCTTCTATTTTCATCAGCCGCTGGATGCAGATATCTTCCCGCGCCGCCTCTGCGAGCCGCCGGTCATGCCCCGCCACCCGGTCATCCAGCATCCGCAGCTCTTCGGCCAGCTCGCACAGCAGGCGCATAAACCGGTCATCCCACTGCTCCTGCTGTGACAGTATCTCCGGCAGCGCCTTACGCAACTGGCTGATGCCGACCGGCAGCACCACGCCGAATTCGCCCAGAAAGCCCCGTATCTCGTTGCACAGCGCCGTGCGGCTTTTTATCACTCTGGCCCGCACGCGATGCTCAGCCTGAAGAGTCTGCTGGCGCTCTGTCTTAACCGCGACGAAGCGCATGGCGGGGCGGCTGATGGCTTCACAGATGGCTTCGGCATCGTTGGCATCATTCTTGTTGCCCCTGAGGTAGGGCTTAACAAACTTCGGGGGAATAATGTGCACGGTATGTCCCATGCGGGTGAGTTCGCGGGCCCAGTAGTGGGATGACGCGCAGGCTTCAATCCCGACGGTGCAGGGAGCCAGCTGAGAGAAATAAGCGTGCATGTGGGCGCGGCGGAGAGATTTCCGCACGACGACATGTTCATGGTGATCCACAGCATGGATCTGAAAGACATTTTTTGCCAGGTCAAGACCGATACGTTTAATATTCATGGTGGACACCTCCTCCTGTGGACTGCAGGTAACACTTCCAGTCTGGCACGTTCTGATGCCGTAAGGTGGGAGGTGTCCATCACATCGGGCTACAAGATCGTGCTGTTTGGGGTTTTGTAACCCGGCTAAGGCGTTTACGCCGCAAGCCGGGAATACCTCCACATCTTACGCTTCGTCGTGATCTTCCCACGCTAACGCGCGTTTTACCGCTTTCTTCCAGCCGCTGTAGCGAACGTTACGCTCGGTCGTTTCAATCCCCGGGCGGAATTCACGTTCGATAACCGCTTTCTCCTGCAACTCATCCAGATTCTGCCAGAAACCCACCGCCAGACCGGCCAGATAGGCAGCACCCAGTGCGGTGACTTCGCGCACTTCAGGGCGTTCTACGCGGGTGCCGAGAATGTCGGACTGGAACTGCATCAGGAAGTTGTTGGCCACCGCGCCGCCGTCGACGCGCAGAGCGTGCAGACGGATCCCTGAGTCAGCCTGCATCGCTTCCAGCACGTCGCGGGTCTGATAGGCGATCGACTCCAGCGTGGCGCGAATAATATGGTTAGAGTTCACGCCGCGGGTCAGGCCGAAGATTGCGCCGCGGGCGTACGGGTCCCAGTACGGTGCGCCGAGGCCGGTAAATGCCGGGACCACGTATACGCCGTTGGTATCTTTCACTTTGGTGGCGAAATATTCGGAATCGAACGCATCGCTGATCAACTTCATCTCATCGCGCAGCCACTGGATGGAGGCACCTGCCATAAACACCGCACCTTCCAGCGCATAGTTCACTTCGCCGCGCGGGCCGCAGGCGATCGTCGTCAGCAGGCCGTTTTCAGATTTCACCGCTTTCTCGCCGGTGTTCATCAGCATGAAGCAGCCAGTGCCGTAGGTATTTTTCGCCATCCCTTCTTTAACGCACAGCTGACCGAACAGCGCCGCCTGCTGGTCGCCCGCGATACCGGCGATCGGAATACGCGTGCCGCCTTTACCGCCGATATTGGTCTGGCCGTACACTTCGGAAGACTTGCGTACTTCCGGCAACATGGCGCGGGGGATATCCAGCGCGTCGAGCATTTTGTCGTCCCAGTCCAGCTCGTGGATGTTGAACAGCATGGTACGCGAGGCGTTGGTGTAGTCAGTGACGTGCACGCGCCCCTGGGTCATTTTCCAGATAAGCCAGGTGTCCACGGTGCCGAACAGCAGCTCCCCGCGCTTAGCGCGTTCGCGTGAGCCTTCGACGTGGTCAAGGATCCATTTCACTTTGGTGCCGGAGAAGTACGGGTCAACCACCAGACCAGTAGCCTTGCGAATGTACTCCTCCATACCGTCGCGCTTGAGCTGCTCGCAGATTTCAGCGGTACGGCGGCACTGCCAGACAATCGCGTTATAAATCGGTTTACCGGTTTCGCGCTCCCACACGATAGCGGTTTCACGTTGGTTGGTGATGCCGATTGCGGCGATTTCATCGGAGCTGATATCGGCTTTTGCCAGCACTTCTACCAACGTGGAGCTTTGGGTCGCCCAGATCTCCATCGGGTCGTGCTCAACCCAGCCGGGCTTCGGATAAATTTGTTCAAATTCTCGCTGAGAGACGCTGACGATATTGGCATCGTGATCCATTACAACGGCGCGGGAGCTGGTGGTGCCCTGGTCGAGCGCTACGATATATTTTTTGTCGGTCATAGTATGAGTCCCGTAGTCAGATTACAGCGAAGCGTTGTGTTGCGTTGTAGAGGAGGATGAGGCTTCTTTCTCTTCGACAACGCAGGTGTCGCAAGGCAGGTGGCGGCCAATCAGCTTGCGGTAGCAGAATGCGCCTAGCGCAGCACCGACGATTGGCGCACACAGCGGCACCAGGAAATAAGGAATATCTTTGCCACCCGTGAAGGCGACATCACCCCAGCCAGCAAGCCAGGCGAAGGTTTTCGGTCCGAGATCGCGTGCCGGGTTCATGGCGAAGCCGGTCAGCGGGCCCATGGATGCGCCGATAACGGCGATCAGCAGACCAATCAGCAGCGGTGCCAGCGGGCCGCGAGGCACGCCGTTGCCATCATCGGTCAGCGCCAGAATGACGCCCATCAGGATAGCGGTAATCACCATCTCTACCGCGAAGGCCTGCACAAAATTGATATGCGGGTTCGGGTAAGTGGAGAAAATGCCAGCCAGCTCAAGACTTTCGACGCTACCGCGCACCATATTGTGGCTATGTTCGAAATCGAAGAAAAGATTGTAATAAAGCCCGTAAACTAAAGCCGCAGCGCAAAAGGCGCCAGCGAATTGCGCAATGATAAAAGGAACAACTTTACGTCCGTCGAAGCAGGCAAACAGCCACAGCGCGATGGTGACCGCTGGGTTAAGGTGTGCACCGGAAACCCCTGCGGTCAGGTAAATCGCCATAGCGACGCCCAGACCCCAGATGATGCTGATTTCCCATTGACCGAAGCTGGCTCCCGCGACCTTAAGTGCAGCGACGCACCCAACGCCGAAAAAGATCAACAACCCGGTACCGAGGAACTCTGCGATGCACTGGCCTTTTAGTGTTGATGTTTGGCTCATAATCGAATCCTGAAGCGTAGTGATGATTATTGTATGTGTGAAGGTCGCAGGCGACCACGCTGCCATGTAGGCATAGTGTTAATTTATCGTTAACGAACAAAAACGAGAAATATCGAAATTCAAATGTGTGTACTACGTCAAGAAAATGAGCGTTTTCGCGCCATAAACGCGTATTCGGTCATTTGCGGGTGCGTTTCACCACTCATTTTTTTAACCCATTGATTAACAATTACGAAAAAGTAACGGGAAAAAGCGGTGAACGAACCAGGTAAAGGCCGAAAAGTGTCGCAAACCGCAATCTACGCGGGTTGTCGCTGGACAGGGGCGGCGGGGCTTCATACAATCGACTACATCACCACGGTAGTGCGCTAATTTTCGTTAAGGCGTCAACGCGTATACGAAACGGACGGTTTCTATCAACGCCTTGCAAGTTCAGGAGAGGTATGACGATGTCATTAGAAGTGTTTGAGAAATTAGAATCTAAAGTCCAGCAGGCGATTGATACCATCACTCTGTTACAGATGGAAATCGAAGAGCTGAAAGAAAAGAACAACACGCTGGCGCAGGAAGTACAAAGCGCACAGCACGGTCGTGAAGAGCTGGAGCGTGAAAACGGTCAGCTGAAAGAACAACAGCAGGGCTGGCAGGATCGTCTGCAGGCGCTGCTGGGCCGCATGGAAGAAGTATAATGCTTCTCGCCCTCTCCCGTCCGGGAGGGGGCAAATTTTCCTCGTCATATATACTCACAAGTTATAGCCAATCTTTTTTTATTCTTTAATCATTGGTTCGCTTTCTGGCACGCTTAATTCATCACAACACGACATAAAGAGAGCGGTGCGATGAATAAGTGGGGCGTAGGGTTAACTCTGTTGCTGGCATCCGCCAGCGTTCTGGCAAAAGACATTCAACTATTAAACGTTTCTTATGATCCGACGCGCGAGCTGTACGAACAGTACAACAAAGCGTTTAGCGCGCACTGGAAGCAGGAAACCGGCGATAACGTGGTGATTCGTCAATCCCACGGCGGCTCCGGCAAGCAGGCGACCTCGGTGATCAATGGCCTTGAGGCCGATGTGGTAACCCTTGCGCTGGCTTATGACGTTGACGCGATTGCTGAACGCGGTCGGATCGACAAAAACTGGCTCAAACGCCTGCCGGATAACTCCGCGCCGTATACCTCTACCATCGTGTTCCTGGTGCGTAAGGGCAATCCGAAACAAATTCATGACTGGAACGACCTGATTAAAACGGGCGTATCGGTGATTACCCCGAACCCGAAAAGCTCCGGCGGCGCGCGCTGGAACTATCTGGCGGCCTGGGGTTACGCCCTGCACCAGAACAACGGCGACCAGGCTAAGGCTCAGGAGTTCGTGAAAGCGCTGTTTAAGAACGTCGAAGTGCTGGATTCCGGTGCACGTGGCTCGACCAATACCTTCGTAGAGCGTGGGATCGGCGACGTGCTGATTGCCTGGGAAAACGAAGCGCTGCTGGCAACGAACGAACTGGGCAAAGATAAATTTGAAATCGTGACCCCGAGTGAATCGATTCTTGCCGAGCCGACCGTTTCGGTCGTCGATAAAGTGGTCGATAAAAAAGGCACTCGCCAGGTGGCGGACGCTTATCTGAAGTATCTCTACTCGCCGGAAGGCCAGGAGATTGCGGCGAAGAACTTCTATCGCCCACGTGACCCGGATGTGGCGAAAAAATACGCCAGTGAATTCCCGAAACTGAAACTGTTCACTATCGATGAAGAGTTTGGCGGCTGGACCAAAGCCCAGAAGGAACACTTCTCCAACGGCGGCACCTTCGACCAGATTAGCCAGCGTTAAATAGCCTCTCCTTATCCCCGGTAGCCGGGGGTATGAGGGGTAGCCCGATGTGATGGACACCTCCCACCTTACGGCATCAGAACGTGCCAGACTGGAAGTGTTACCTGCAGTCCACAGGAGGAGGTGTCCACCATGAATATTAAACGTATCGGTCTTGACCTGGCAAAAAATGTCTTTCAGATCCATGCTGTGGATCACCATGAACATGTCGTCGTGCGGAAATCTCTCCGCCGCGCCCACATGCACGCTTATTTCTCTCAGCTGGCTCCCTGCACCATCGGGATTGAAGCCTGCGCATCATCCCACTACTGGTCCCGCGAACTCACCCGCATGGGGCATACCGTGCGCATTATTCCCCCGAAATTCGTCAAGCCTTACCTCAAAGGCAACAAGAATGATGCCAACGATGCCGAAGCCATCTGTGAAGCCATCAGCCGCCCCGCCATGCGCTTCGTCGCGGTTAAGACAGAGCGCCAGCAGACCCTTCAGGCGGAGCATCGCGTGCGGGCCAGAGTGATAAAAAGCCGCACGGCGCTGTGCAACGAGATACGGGGCTTTCTGGGCGAATTCGGCGTGGTGCTGCCGGTCGGCATCAGCCAGTTGCGTAAGGCGCTGCCGGAGATACTGTCACAGCAGGAGCAGTGGGATGACCGGTTTATGCGCCTGCTGTGCGAGCTGGCCGAAGAGCTGCGGATGCTGGATGACCGGGTGGCGGGGCATGACCGGCGGCTCGCAGAGGCGGCGCGGGAAGATATCTGCATCCAGCGGCTGATGAAAATAGAAGGTATCGGCGTGATAACCGCCAGCGCGATGGTGGCGTTGTTGGGTGACGCGACGCAGTTTAAGAACGGTCGGGAGATGGCGGCTTATGTGGGGCTGGTTCCCCGGCAGCACTCAAGCGGCGGTAAGCAGCAGCTGGGGCATATCAGCAAGCGGGGTGACAGCTACCTGCGTACGCTGGTCATCCACGGGGCACGGTCAGTTCTGAAGACATGTGCAGGCAAAGAAGACCGGCGGAGCCAGTGGCTGCAGTCGGTGGCGGAAAGACGGAACCGGAATATCGCGACGGTGGCGCTGGCGAACAAGAATGTGCGGATAGCGTGGGCGGTGATGAGTCGCGGAGAAGATTACCATGGCTCACGGGTCGCCGGTTAACCGACGCCCCGTGAGCCATGCAGTAAAAAGAGCAGTAACCCTGTCGTGAGATTGCGAAGCGATTTAGCGTGATGAGTAACCGGTAAGACCAGCACCTGAGAAATCCGGCCTGTCCGAAGGCTCCCTGCGAAGCAAAGCCGATAGCCCGAAAGGAAGCAGGTGCGCAGAACACATCATGGCCCGGGTACGACGGTACCGAAAGAGAGGCCGGATATACGAACGCAACTTACCCTGGTGACTCACACAAAAAATAGCTTGCATCACGGGAGGTGTCCATATACGGACAGGCGCGTTAAGCGCCGCCTCCGGGGAGTGTGCCAAATCTGATGCAACAGTGCTGCTTTTTCCCGGTGGTGCTACTGTATGACCGGATACATAGGTGACAGATCAGACCGGGAACATAGGTAACACTTTTTAGTCTATCCGGAGCACACTCTGGTTTTTTTGGTCATAGTACGCAAGCGTTATTCCATTAAAGATGATGGCTTCCAGGCCATCATCTTGTTCTTTCAGCATAATGTACTCGTCAGTCAGCGCTTCACTCAGGAACACCGCCCCCTTTTTACCCATATAAAGTGTTCCCCTCGATTTCACCCTGTAGACCGTGCCTCCTGCCGGATACACATATTCCGGAACACTGCCATCCCATTGTCGGCCCGACGGTTGCCACACCGTTCCGGGCGTTGCGCCTGCCAGGGCTTCATGCGGCCTCTCGTGGTTAAACTCTTCCCGGTAGTCACTGAACCACCGCTGTTGTTCTGCCATCGTCATGAAGGTGTTGCCATATTTCACCGCACTTTTCAGGGAGCGATGCATTCGCTCATGGCGGCCATTTTCTTCCGGATGACCCTTTCTGATACGTTCCGGTCTGATGCCCAGCTTGATTAGCCAGACGGCAAGACGGCTTAATCCGGCTATACCTGTTCCCGCAAAGGGTTGACCGTTATCAGTTCTGAGGACTTCCGGCAGGCCATATTCCAGGAACGCATCAGTCAGGCACTCTCTGACAAAGGATTCACTCTCCCGGAATGTTCCACGGCAGCTCAGCAGATATCGGCTGTGATTGTCGGTCAGAGTGAAGGGATGGCAGTACTCTCTGCTCAGCAACCTGAACTTGCCTTTAAAATCAGCGCTCCAGACCTGATTGTTCTCAGTGATGAGGGTCAGGGGCTGGCGATTACCCGGTGTTCTGCGTTTTCTCTTTTTATCCGGGACCAGGCCTTCACGCTTGAGGATATCGCCGATAGTGCTGGCAGCAGGTACGGTAAAATCGACATGGTGATTGAGCAACCACATCCGCAGTTTTTTAGGCCCCCAGTCAGGGTGTTTTTGACGCAGGGCAGTCAGATGCCCGACGATATCATCAGGAACAGTCCGGGAGTGGGAGTGGGGAGCGCGTGAGCGGTCAGAGAGAGATGAGAGGTCAGAAGGGTCAAAACGTTCAAGCCATTTATAGCCAGTTTTTCGGCTGATGCCGAAAAGACGGCAAAGAGCAGAGAAGGAGCCCGTACCTGCATGGCAGGCACGGATAAAATCAAGACGTTGCATAGGTCGGGTCTCAGTCCAGGGCATAGTGAGTCTCCTCTTCTATGTCAGTTATAACTGTTACCCATGTATCCGGTCTAAAGTGTTACCCATGTTTCCGGTTCATACCCTACGCTGACCGGGCTACGGGTTTCCAGTCATCTGCGGGCCGGTAGCCCGGACAAGGCGCGTCAAGCGCCGCCTCCGGGAAAAAGATCCCGTACCTCTTCCTGTTTTCATTTAGTCATTAAACTGCGCTACTCTTCCGGTTCCGGCTGAGACAGGAAAATATAATGCGAAGAGTACGATACCTTTTATTGGTGCTGCTGGTGGTGGTTCTGGCGGCAATTGCGGGCGGTTACTACTGGCTCCATTCCGGCAACCCTGACGCGTTGCGCAAAATTGTTCTGCAACAGTGCGTCCCTAATCAACAGCAGAATCAAAATCCCGCGCCCTGTGCGGAAGTGAACCTCAAGGGCGGCTATGTCCTGTTCAAAGACCGCAATGGCCCGCTGCAATATCTGCTGATGCCAACCTACCGTATCAACGGCACCGAAAGCCCGCTGCTACTTGATCCACTGACGCCGAATTTCTTCTGGCAGGCCTGGCAGGGGCGTGAAATCATGAGCCAGCATCGGGGTTCTGCCGTATCGGATGATGCGGTTTCATTGACAATTAATTCGCGCAGCGGGCGCACGCAAAATCATTTCCATATCCATATCTCCTGCTTACGGCCCGATGTTCGCACTCAACTGGATAAAGAGGCCTCCGTCATTAGCAGCCGCTGGTTGCCGCTGCCCGGCGGGTTAATGGGACATGAATATCTGGCTCGTCGGGTCACCGAAGCCGAACTGGCGCAGCGCAGCCCATTCCTGATGCTGGCCGAAGAAGTGCCACAAGCGCGTGAACATATGGGCCGTTTTGCGTTGGCGATGGCGAAGCAGAGCGATGGCTCGCTGGTGCTGTTAGCAACCGAGCGTAACCTGCTGACCCTCAATCGCGCATCGGCGGAAGAGATTCAGGATCATAACTGCGCGATTTTGTCTTCACGCTAATTTTCTTCATGCGATCACCATTCGTTATCTCATTGATTCTTATCCTGGTTTAAAACTGGGGTAGGATCTCGCACATAAAAATATGTGAAACCGATCAAAAGATATAAAGGCATACCTTTATATCTTTTTGGGAGTCGTTACACTCTTCTCATAGCCACCACAGAGTGCTTGTCGGATGGCTTAGAGCCTATCCCATTAGGGCTATCTCGCTTGCCATTTTGAACCTGGGCAGTGCTCAGACAAAACTCACCGAGTTTTGAACGCCCTTCAGGGCGGCCCGAAGGGTGAGCGGAGCGAATCATCCTCACGTACTACGTGTACGCTCCGGTTCTTCCGCGCTGTCCGTGTTCAAACTGTCTGCGCCAATAACGCCTACTGGGATAGGCTCTTATTTATAAAAACGTTTTTATTTCATGTAGTGACATCATTAATTGTTCACCAGATTTGCGCTGCTAAGCGTAAAGGAATATCAACATGAAACTTTCTATTGTGGAAAAAATCGGTTTCGGCGCAGGGGATATGGCAATAAACGTAGTAATTATTGCCATGCAGCTGCTGCTCGCCTATTTCTATACCGATATCTACGGCCTGAGCGCCGCTGATGTTGGCGTATTGTTTGTGGTTGTCCGAATGATTGATGCCATTATTGACCCGGCCATGGGTATCCTCACTGATAAGCTCAATACCCGCTGGGGGCGCTATCGCCCGTGGCTGCTGTGGTTTGCTATCCCCTTCGGCTTCGCCGTTTATTTGATGTTTATTACGCCTGATATGGCTTATATGGCCAAACTGGCATGGGCCTATGGCACCTATATTCTTATGACTCTGGTGTATACCGCTATCACCATCCCCTATATTTCGATGATTGGCGTGATTACCAGCGATCCCGTTGAACGGCTTAGCGCAAACGGATATCGCTTTGTGATGACCAAAATTGCCGCTTTCCTGGTGACTATTGTGGTACCGATGCTTGCCGTTTGGCTGGGGCAGGGTAATAAGGCTTTGGGCTATCAGTTTTCGATGGGATTAATGGGGGCAATGGGTGCGCTGCTGTTTATTTTCTGTTTTCTCACCACTCGCGAACGCAGCGAACCGGAAATTACGTCGTTATCAGTAGGAAAGCAGTTTAAGTATCTGTTACGTAACGATCAGTGGATTATTCTCGGCATTGTTATTTTGCTGCTGATGTGCGGTTATGTTATTCGTGGTTCCGTCGCGGCTTATTACGCCAAGTATTATCTCAATGGTGGCGACAGCCTGATTTCACCGTTCCTGACCACCGGAGTTATCGCTTCCATTCTGGCGATGATTGCTACTACCTGGATAACCAAGTTCTGGGACAAAATTAAAATGTTCCGCTATACCCAGCTTGTCACTTTTGTTCTGAGCGCGCTGATGTATTTCTTCGTCGGTCGTGAAAATCTCGTGCTGGCATTTACATTCTATTTCCTCATTAATTTCTTCTGCGACATGCAAATGCCGGTGTTCTGGTCCTCTATCGCTGAAGCGGTGGATTACGGAGAAAAGAAAACGGGTCTGCGCGTTTCCGGTCTTGCGTTTGGCGGCATTCTCTTCTTCCAGAAATTTGGTATGGGGGTTGCGGGTGGCGTGCTGGGATTCCTGCTGAGCCATTTTGGTTATCAGGCTGATGTTGAACAGAGCGCACGTTCGTTAACGGGTATTGCGCTGATGATGACGCTGATTCCAGCTCTGTTCCACCTTGCGGTCGGGCTGCTTATGAAAAAGTATCTGATTAACAACGAATATTATCGTGATATTCAGCTTTCTCTGGCGCAGAAACAGGCATAAGGAGGGCAAATGAACGTTATGAATAAGGTTTGGGTTATCGGTGATGCCTCCGTCGATCTGGTGCCGGAAAAACAAAATAGCTACCTGAAATGCCCCGGCGGCGCATCGGCGAACGTGGGAGTGTGCGTTGCCAGGCTGGGCGGAGAGTGCGGCTTTATTGGCTGTCTTGGCGATGACGATGCCGGGCGTTTCCTACGTCAGGTTTTTCAGGATAACGGCGTGGATGTCTCTTTTCTACGCATGGATACGGCCCTGACCAGCGCGGTGCTAATCGTCAACCTGACGGCTGATGGGGAACGCAGCTTTACCTATCTGGTGCATCCAGGTGCTGATACCTACGTTTCGCCGCAGGATCTGCCGCCGTTCAGGCAGCACGAATGGTTTTACTTTAGCTCAATTGGCCTCACCGACAGCCCCGCCCGTGAGGCGTGCCTTGAGGGTGCGAGAAGAATGCGTGAAGCGGGTGGCTACGTACTGTTTGACGTCAATCTACGCAGCAAAATGTGGCGGGATACCGGTGAAATACCGCAACTGATCGCGCAGTCCGCCGCGCTTGCCTCTATCTGTAAAGTTTCGGCAGATGAACTTTGCCAACTGAGCGGCGCCAGCCATTGGCAGGATGCGCGTTATTACCTGCGCGATCTGGGCTGCGACACCACCATCATCTCATTAGGCGCTGATGGCGCGCTGTTGATTAACCCTGAAGGTGAGTTCTGTTTTCCAGCACCACACGTTGAGGTCATCGACACCACCGGAGCGGGTGATGCTTTCGTCGGCGGCCTGCTGTTCACCCTTTCCCGCGCAAATTGCTGGGATTATGCCCTGCTGGCAGAAGCCATCAGCAATGCCAATGCCTGCGGCGCAATGGCGGTGACGGCAAAAGGGGCAATGACCGCTCTGCCGTTTCCCGACCAGCTCAATACTTTTCTTTCCAGCCATTCGCTGGCACAAGCCATGACCGTGAAATAAGGAGTCATCATGCACGTTGATCAAAACAAAATACTGGGATGCCTGGTTGGCGCCGCCGCCGCGGACGCGATGGGAGCAGCGACGGAAGTACGCACCCAGCAGCAAATAAAAGACTATTTTGGCGGCTGGGTGACGACCTTTCAAAAACCGCCAGCCGATACTTTTGGCCGCTGCAATGAAGCGGGCATGTGTACGGATGATTTTATCCAGGCCAAGTACATTATGGACGCGCTGCTGCGCCATCAGCGTGAGGTCAGCGACGAAGCGATGCGCGAGGCCTTCCAGCAGTGGTTGGATTATCCTTACTACGCCAACTTTACGGGGCCCACGACGCGCGCGGCGATGAAAGCGATCTTTAACGACAATCGCGCCTCTTTGCAGGGAGAGCTGGAAGGCGAAAAACAGTCGGTACAGATCATTAATAAAGGTAACGCGGAAGCAACCAACGGCGCGGCCATGAAGATTTGGCCTGCGGCGGTGCTGCATCCTGGTAATATCGACGCGGCAATTCAATGTGCGTTGCAGATTTGCCGATTTACCCATAACAACGTGCTAGCGATGTCCGGCGCCGCGGCGATGGCGGCGGCAACCAGCGAGGCTTTAAGAGCGCAGACCGATGCAGACAGCATCATTGCCGCCGGTATCTACGGTGCGCAAAGAGGCTATCTTCTGGCGCAGGAACAAGGGGCGATGATGGTCGCCGGACCTTCCGTTGCCCGACGTATTGAGCTGGCCGTAGATATCGGTAAACGTCATCGCCATTGGGAAACGGCGATAGTGGACATTGCTGATATTATTGGCTCCGGGCTGCACGTCAGTGAAGCGGTGCCCGCGGCCTTTGGCCTGTTCGCGTGTTGTCCGAATTCTGCCGTAGATGCTATTATCTCCGGCGTTAATATCGGCAATGATACTGATACCGTCGCCACCATGGTTGGGGCGATTTCCGGCGCATTCCATGGCGTGGAGGCTTTTCCCGCCGATTATTTAACGACCTTAGATCGTATGAATCATTTCGATTTGGCAGAACTGGCCAGGCAAATCGCAGGGTAGCGAATTCACCCTGCCGGGGACGGTAACACGTCCCCTGCTGGCGAAGACGTGAGGTGCGCAGTTTGCAGGTTGATAAAACGAGCTTTACTCCGCTTTATAAGCAACTATTTTTTATCATCTGTCAGCAGATCCAGAATGGGTCTTTGCCTTTAGGCAGCCAACTGCCGACGCAAAAAGAGATTGCCAGGACTTATAACGTCTCGCTGATTGTGGTGAAACAGGCCTGGAGCGAGCTGATCAATGCGGGGATTATTTCGTCCCAGCGCGGAAGTGGTTCGGTAGTTTGCTCCGTGCCGGAAGGAGTGAGCTATGGCCACACGTTTCGCGGTATTACCAGCGATCTCCAGGACGCCAGCGTGGCGATTGAGAACCGTATTCTGGAAATCGCACCGCGTCGCGCGCGCGATGCTCAGGCTGATGGCCTGAGCCTGCCCGCACAGCATCATTATCTTTATATTTCGCGTGTTCGTTGCCTGAATAACCGTCCGTTCAACCATGAGAAGATTTATCTCGATCTCAGCTTCTTTCCTGGACTGGAACTGACGCCGCAGGCGCTGGAGCATACGTCGCTCTATTCGCTACTGAACGTGACTAGCGACTCGGCGATTGAAAAAGTTGAGGCGATTTTACCTTCCGCCGAACTGTGTGAAAAATTGCAAATTGCCGCGAATAAACCGCTGTTATCTGTCGCCAGACAGACATTTCAAGCCGGACACGATAGCCCGTTTGAATATTGCCGTTATTATGTGCTGTCTGAATACTTTGGCGAAATTCATTATCACTGATCTATCTGCTCCAATCCTGCGATAACCCCACTATATCTGGCATTTACCTGCTTTACTGTCCATCGTATTCTTGCTGAAAAAATCGTCAGGAGACAGGTATGTCGCTCTGGTTTTCCCATCCTCTGTTCCTTCCTTCAATCATCGTTGGCATCACGATTCTGCTCTGGGCGACTTCGTTACTGCCGGAGTTTATGACCGCGTTGCTGTTTTTTGCCGCCGCGATGATCGCCAAAATCGCGCCGCCTGAGGTTATCTTCGGTGGTTTTGCTTCATCGGCCTTCTGGTTGGTGTTCAGCGGCTTCGTGCTGGGAATAGCCATTCGCAAAACCGGGCTGGCGGACAGGGCGGCCCGCTCGCTCTCGTCGCGGCTAACCGATTCCTGGCCGCTGATGGTCGGCAGCGTGGTGCTTCTCAGCTATGCCTTAGCCTTTGTTATGCCGTCCAATATGGGGCGCATTGCGCTGCTGATGCCGATTGTGGCGGCGATGGCAAAACGCGCGGGGATTGAGGATGGCACGCGCGGCTGGTATGGGCTGGCGCTGGCGGTTGGCTTCGGCACCTTCCAGCTGTCGGCGACCATTTTGCCTGCTAACGTTCCGAATCTGGTCATGAGCGGCGCGGCGGAAGGCTCATACGGTATCCACCTGAATTATCTACCCTATTTATTGCTGCACACGCCGGTGCTCGGTTGGCTAAAAGGGGCGGTACTGGTTGCGCTGATATGTTGGTTGTTTCCCGGAAAACCGCATCCGCCGCGCGACATGACGCCGCTGCCGCCGATGAGCCATGATGAGAAGCGCCTTGCATGGCTGTTAGCGGTGGTACTGACTCTGTGGGTGACGGAGAGCTGGCACGGCGTGGGGCCAGCCTGGACGGGGCTGGCGGCGGCGGTGATAACGCTTCTGCCGCGCGTTGGTTTTATCAACGGCGAAGAGTTTTCCAGCGGCGTAAATATTCGTACCTGTATTTACGTCGCCGGGATTCTGGGGCTGGCGATCACTGTCACCCAGACGGGTATCGGTAGCGTGATGGGAAATGCGCTGCTGCATATTATGCCGCTGGATAAAGAGAGTCCGTTTACCAGTTTTCTCGCATTGACCGGTATTACCAGCGCGCTGAACTTTATTATGACTGCCAACGGCGTACCAGCGCTGTATACCACCTTCGCGCAGAGTTTTTCCGACGCCACCGGCTTTCCGCTGCTGAGCGTAATTATGATTCAGGTGCTGGGGTATTCCACGCCGTTGCTGCCGTATCAGGCATCACCGATTGTAGTGGCTATGGGACTGGGGAAAGTACCTGCTCGAGCGGGAATGCTGCTGTGTATCGCGCTGGCGGCGGTGAGCTATTTAATTCTGCTACCGCTGGATTATTTGTGGTACCAAGCGTTGGGAAAACTGTAGCGGGATAAGAAAACCCGGAGGCGGCGCTTGACGCGCTTTGTCCGGGCTACCAGGCGATTAACCCCGGTTGCGAAGCGCTACCGGGGAGGTGCCTGTTAAAGCTATTACGCGTTTTTAGCCGCTTCTGCTGCTTTAACGATCACTGCGAAAGCGTCTGCTTTCAGAGATGCACCGCCAACCAGCGCGCCGTCGATATCCGGCTGGGTGAACAGCTCAGCTGCGTTGCCTGCGTTAACGGAACCGCCGTACTGGATGATCACTTGTTCAGCGACTTTCGCATCAGCTTTCGCGATGTGGTCACGGATGAATTTGTGAACCGCCTGAGCCTGAGCAGGGGTCGCAGATTTGCCGGTACCGATCGCCCATACTGGTTCGTAAGCGATAACTACGCCTTCGAATGCGGCTGCGCCCTGAGTTTTCAGAACGGCGTCAATTTGACGTGCGCAAACTTCTTCGGTTTTGCCCGCTTCGTTTTCTGCTTCGGTTTCACCGATGCACAGAACCGGGATCAGACCCTGTTCTTTCAGTACCGCGAATTTTTTAGCGATCAGTTCGTCGGACTCTTTGTGGTAGGTACGACGCTCGGAGTGACCAATGATGATGTACTGGGCACCAATGTCTTTCAGCATTTCAGCACTTGTTTCACCAGTGAATGCGCCGGACAGGTTCAGGTCAACATTCTGCGCGCCCAGGTGGATGTGGCTGCCCGCAGCGGCTTGTTTAGCCAGGTCGATGTACATTTCAGGCGGAGCAATTGCAACTGCACAGCCGGTAACGCCAGCCAGTTCTTTACGCAGGTTAGCAACCAGCTCGTTTACCATGTGGCGGCTGCCGTTCAGTTTCCAGTTACCCATCACTAAAGGATGTCGCATTTTAATTCTCCACGCTTCAAAGCGAATTAAGGAATATAGCCGCCCCCGAGGGCAGCATGGTCTGTGAAACAGTATAGAGATTCATCACTGGAAAGGCTTTGCTTTTTGTCATTTATTGTTGTCTTCCAGCGTATCAGATAGCGCCAGCTTAATCGGTTCAACAGCGAAGGTCAGCCCCTTTTCGCCGTTATCCGCCACCACATAGCGCACTGCGCCTTCGGTTTCCGTGAAGTAGCGTTTTCCTTTCCCTGCAGTCAGCAGTTTTTGCAACTTCAGCTGGCTTTGCGCCTGGCTAAGCGTCGGCACGAAAGCACGTATAACCGCGCTCATATACTCCTGCGCTTTGGCTTTCGCCGCTTTCTGCTGCGGCCCCTGGATCGGTAGCCAGGTGACCTGCATCGATTTAATTTTGAGCGTTCCGCGCTCAAGAGCGGTAGAGGCGTAAAGATTCTCGTTGATTTTGCTGGCTGCGCGAGTCAGGTTTACCCGATCGCGGTTGGAGGAGATTGCACGGAATTCATTGAGCGGTAGCTTTGGGTTATCGGTATTAAATTTTTCCCGAAACTCGCTGATCGAGATGTCAAAGACCGGCGCACCGGAGAGAACATAGGGAGCCGTAGCGGCGGAATCAGATTCAGCGGACAGCGCCTTTTGGCCGACAGATAGCGCTGTCAGCCCAATCAAACACAAGGTTGCCCACTTCTTCATGCCCGTCCTTCCTTTTTTTGCCTGCTGACGATTAAAACGGGAACCGCCACGCTTGTCAAAAAGTCACGCCTTCAGGGTAAACTACGCAGGTGATGATGATAAGGAATAAAATATGACCTTACAGCAGTGGCTGTTCTCAATTAAAGGGCGCATCGGGCGTCGTGATTTCTGGATTTGGATTGCCATCTGGATTATGACCATGAGCGCGCTGTTCACGCTGGCTGGCAGTAATCTTCTCAATTTGCAGACTGCGGCTTTTATCCTGGTATGCCTGCTGTGGCCTACGGCGGCGGTCACGATTAAACGTTTACACGATCGTGGTAAATCAGGCCTGTGGGCGCTATTGATGATTCTGGCGTGGATGCTGCTGGCGGGAAACTGGTCGATGTTGCCCGGCGTCTGGCAGTGGGGCGTTGGGCGGTTTATACCGACACTAATTATCGTCATGATGCTTATCGACCTGGGCGCGTTTGTCGGCACCCAGGGGGCAAATAAGTTTGGCAAAGAGACGCTGGACGTTCGCTGGAAAGCGGAGTCCTGATTACCAGTAGTGCTCGGCGGTCATATGGCCCGGTCGGCGACGCAGATGTTTGCTCATCTGCCGGGTTTCTTTGAGCAACTGCTGAGTATCGCGCACCATCTGCGGGTTACCGCACAGCATGACGTGGCTGCTTTCAGCGCTCATCGGCAGACCAACGGCCTCTTCGAGCGCGCCGGTTTCGATCAGGAACGGAATACGTCCCGTTAGCATGCCCGGTACGGTTTCCCGGCTGACGACCGACTGGATGCGCAGCTTGCCCGCATAACGTTGTTCCAGCGCCTGCATCTGCGGCAGATAGCTGAGATCGGCGGCATAACGTGCGGCGTGGACCAGCACCAGATTTTTAAAGCGATCCAGGTCTTTCCCTTCTTCCAGAATCGACAGGTACGGGCCAATTGCCGTACCGGTGGCTAACATCCACAGCGTATCGCAGTCCGGCACCTCTTCCAGCACGAAGAAACCGGCGGCCTCGCTGACAACCTGCACCTCATCACCCGGCTTCAGTGCGGCCAGGCGTGGGCTGAGTTTGCCCTCTGGAACCGTCACCAGATAGAACTCAAGATCGGGATTGCTGGGGGCGTTGACGTAGGAATAGGCCCGCTGCACGCGTTCGCCGTCAACATCGAGGCCCAGTTTGGCAAACTGCCCTGCGGTGAACGGATCAACCGGCGCGTGAACGGTGAGGCTAAACAGTGCATCAGTCCAGTTTTGTACTTTTACCACTTTTCCTGTAACCCAGTTTGCCATCGCGTCTCTCCTCTCAATCTCATTAGTTTATCTTCACCGCGACGAGAGAAGATTTCCAGCCCAAAAAGGCTGGAAAGCTCTATTGATCAAATGTTTTACAGGATGTGCAGCTGGATATCCGGGTCTTTACGATCGAGATAATGAATCGACTGAATGCGGCGGATGGTGCGGGATTTGCCGCGGATCAGCAGCGTTTCAGTGGTCGCCATGTTGCCCTTGCGAGTGATGCCATCCAGCAGGTCGCCTTTGGTGATGCCGGTGGCGGAGAAAACGACGTTATCGCTGCGCGCCATCTCGTCCAGACGCAGCACTTTGCCTGCTTCGATGCCCATTGTCTGGCAGCGTTCCAGTTCGTTTTCGCCGATGCGGCGGTTCTCTTCGCTGTCGCCCTTAACGTGATGACGCGCCAGCAGACGGCCGTTCATATCGCCGTCCAGCGCGCGGATAACGGCGGCTGAGACGACGCCTTCCGGCGCACCGCCGATACCATACATGACGTCAACTTCGCTGTCCGGCATACAGGTCAGAATGGATGCCGCGACGTCGCCGTCGGGGATGGCGAACACGCGCACGCCCAGTTTTTGCAGCTCAACAATAACGTCGTCGTGACGTGGCTTGGCTAAGATGGTGACCGTTAATTCATTCAGCGGTTTATTCAGCGCGTGGGCGACGTTATGCAGGTTCTCCGCCAGCGGTAGGTTCAGATCAATAGCGCCTTTCGCACCCGGACCGACAATGAGCTTTTCCATATACATATCCGGCGCGTTCAGGAAGCAGCCCTTATCGCCTACCGCCATGACCGCCAGCGCGTTGGCCTGGCCCATGGCCGTCATGCGAGTGCCTTCAATGGGGTCTACGGCGATATCTACCGCATCGCCTTTGCCGGTACCAACGCGCTCGCCAATGTACAGCATCGGCGCTTCGTCGATTTCGCCTTCGCCAATCACGATGGTGCCATCGATATTGATCAAGTTGAGCATAATGCGCATGGCGTTGACCGCAGCGCCGTCGGCGGTGTTTTTATCACCGCGGCCTAACCACTTATAGCCTGCCAGGGCGGCAGCTTCGGTGACACGCGAAAATTCGATAGCCAGTTCTCGTTTCATGATTCACTCATCTGAATAAAATTGCGTGTATTTTAGCATAGGCAGCCGCAGCCCGGCTGATACACTCTTGCGCTGCGTATGCGCTAAATTATGGATGATGATGAAAAAAAGAAGACAGCATGCGGAGCCAACGGTACGCGAGAGATGTCGGGAGATATTTGGCAATGAGCCGCCGGTGCGGTACGTGTGGGAGCCTGAATTTGATTATGCAGATGCGGAACTGCGGGCGATGGCTGCGACAGAATGGCAGCATATTACCGAGCGACAACTAAGCTGTTATTACGTGCTAAATCTGGTTTACAACGAACCCATGCAGCCGGAGCTGTTTCGTTATTTGTTCCCCCTGTGTCTTGCCGAATGGCATGAGACGATACTCACCAGGGGCTATGGCGATCATTTTGAAGCATCGTTTCTACAGGCACTACGGCGGCCTTATCTGTGGCAGGTTATGATGGATGCCAGCCAGCGCCGGCAGGTTCGCCTGTTCCTGATTGACACGATGCTGGCGCGAATGGATAGCGAGCGCGGCTTCGATCCCGCCATGACATGGTTAACAACTTTTAACGATCTGGGGCGCGCGAAACCTGTTATTCACGCCATCTGGTCCCGATGGTGGGCACTTGACTCGCCTGGCAAAGCGGTTTGCGCGCTTCAGTACGCTGCGCAGCTGATTTATCCATTAGAGAATAATCCACTGTGGCCTGAAAAATGGCGGCTTCTCAGACATCCATTGGGAGATAGCGAACCATGGTCGGCAGAAAACCTGGCTTTTCTCCGTGGAGTCGTCACGCCGGAACGGTTATTGGCAGGCGTTCAGGCGGCGGTTGAAAGGTTACGCGGCGAGCGGGAAGAGGGCATGGCGGTGCGCATCGCACAGGATGCGCTGGATGCGCGCGATATTATTGAGATTCAGATTGAGGATGTGCTGGCAGATCTGGCGGGCTGGAAATGAGCTACGCGTTGGAATAGCGTTCGGTTTCCGGCATCCAGCGTTCGATAAGCGCAATGGCCTGTTGCGGGTAACGTTCATGAATATGGCGCGCGATGCGCTGAACTTCCGGAATCATGGCCTGATCGCGCATTAAATCCGCCACTTTGAATTCAGCGGTGCCGGTCTGGCGGGTGCCGAGCAGCTCGCCAGGACCGCGTATTTCGAGGTCTTTCTGAGCAATAACGAATCCGTCGTTGCTGTCGCGCAGTACCTGTAATCGTTTCTGAGCGGTTTTCGAGAGTGGCGATTTATAGAGCAGTACGCAATGGGAGGCTACCGCGCCGCGCCCGACGCGTCCCCTGAGCTGGTGTAACTGCGCCAGTCCCAAACGTTCCGGGTTTTCGATGATCATCAGGCTGGAATTGGGCACGTCCACCCCGACTTCGATAACCGTGGTGGCGACCAGTAGATGTAGCTCGCCTTGCTTAAATGCGCTCATCACCGCCTGCTTATCGGCGGATTTCATGCGCCCGTGCACCAGGCCGATATTCAGCTCCGGCAGCGCGAGCTTCAGTTCTTCCCAGGTGGCTTCCGCCGCCTGGGCTTCCAGCAGGTCCGATTCTTCAATCAGTGTGCAGACCCAATAGGCCTGACGGCCTTCGTGGGTACAAGCGTTACGCACGCGATCGATAATATCGCTGCGCCGGGTATCGGGAATAGCGACCGTGGTGACCGGTGTACGGCCCGGCGGCAGTTCGTCGATAACCGAGGTATCGAGATCGGCATAAGCGGTCATCGCCAGGGTACGAGGAATGGGGGTAGCGGTCATAATCAGCTGATGCGGATGGAAACCCTGCTGCTGGCCTTTCTCCCACAGCGCCAGACGTTGGTGAACGCCAAAGCGGTGCTGCTCATCAATAATCACCAGCGCCAGGCCGTTAAACTGCACCTGTTCTTGAAAGATAGCGTGGGTACCGACGATCATCTGCACCTGTCCGCTGGCGATAGCCTCTTGCTGCGCCAGACGCGCTTTGCCTTTTTGTTTCCCGGCCAGCCAGCCAACTTCAATGCCCAGCGGTTCGAACCAGTTGCGGAAGTTACTGGCGTGCTGTTCAGCCAGCAGTTCGGTGGGCGCCATCAGCGCGACCTGCTTACCGTGGGCGATCGCCCGCAACGCGGCAAGTGCGGCGACCAGGGTTTTACCAGAACCCACGTCACCCTGAACCAGGCGCATCATTGGCACGTCCAGCGCCATATCGTGCTCGATCTCCGCCGTCACGCGCGCCTGCGCGCCGGTAGGCGTAAAGGGTAGAGATGCCAGTAGTTTGTCTTTTAGCGTGTTGTTCGCGCTGAGTGCAAGAGCGTGATAACGCTGGGCTCCCGCCCGCAGCGCCAGCATGCTGAGATTATGCGCCAGCAGCTCTTCCAGAATTAAGCGCTGCTGCGCCGGGTGCTTGCCGCTTTCCAGCTCACTAAGCTGCAGTGACGGCGGCGGGCGATGCAGCGTGTGCAGTGCCTCCGGCAGGCTCATCATCCCCTGCGCCAGCTCAGGTGGCAGCAGTTCGGTGATGGCGCAGGTTTCAAGCAGTTCGAGCGCCTGATCGGTCAGCTTGCGCAGCGTGGCCTGCTTGATGCCTTCAGTGGTGGGATAAACCGGAGTCAGCGTTTCCTGTAAATCAGGTGTGCTCATATCGCCCTGCACGCGGTATTCAGGATGGATCATCTCCGCGCCGTATTTGCCGCGTTTCGCCTCGCCGTAAGCCAGCACGCGACGCCCGGTTGTCAGGCTATTTTTCATCGCCGCGCTGAAGTTGAAAAAGCGCATGGTGAGGATACCGGAGCCGTCGCTAATCTGGCAGGTCATCATCCGGCGTCCGCCGAAAGTGATGTTGCAGTTGAGGACTTCGCCTTCAACGGTCGCGTACACGCCAGGCAGCAGTTCGCCGATTTGGTACAGGTGGGTGCGGTCTTCGTAGCGTAACGGCAGATGCAGGAGGAGGTCCTGCACCGTATGCAGGCCGATCTTCGACAATCGACTGCTCTGTGCCGCGCCAACGCCGGTTAGGGTATTGAGGGGAATGGCATCTAACAGGCGACCTTGCATATATTTTATCCTGCGGCCTGCATCGTGGACCACCATGTGGCATCAGCTTCGACTTCACCCTGCTCGTTGACGTGGGGATAGGGCAGTCCTTTGCGCTTCGCGACCCGCGCCAGCACCGGATATCCGCCTTCAAACAGCAGTCGCTGCTGGTCTTCTTCCGGCAGCATACTGTTTTCGCGTTGATACATGCCAGCGTTTTGCCGCTGACGCTGAGCTTCATACAAAATCAGTGCAGAGGCGACTGAGACGTTCAACGATTGCACCATGCCAATCATGGGAATGATGATGTCCTGATCCGCCAGGTCTAATGCTTCCTGAGTAATACCGGTTTTTTCCTGACCCATCAGAATACAGGTGGGGCGGGTATAGTCGATTTCACGAAAATCAACGGCTTTACTGGAGAGATGCGTTGCCAGGATTTGCATTCCCTGGTCTTTCAAATGCGTAACTGCATCGCCAATGGTGCTGTGCGTTTTAACCTGTACCCAACTGTTGCTACCCGCTGCCGCAGAGGCCATGGTGCGCATGCGGCTGCCGGGCCAGATGGCGTGCACTTCATGTACGCCAACGGCATCTGCGGTACGAATCACCGCAGAAACGTTATGAGGCTTGTGGACCTGCTCCATGCAGACCGTCAGGTCAGGTTGACGCCTGGCGAGCATCTCGCAGATACGTGCATAACGCTGTGCATTCATAAGACTAATTTCGGTTACGGGTGACTTTTATCACATCCGGCATGACGCGAATTTTGCGCATGATATTCGCCAGATGCACGCGATCGCGCGCGGTGAGGCGGATAAAGGCGCTGTATACACGACCATCTTTTTCTTCCGTATTCAGACTTTGAATATTGGATGAAGCGGTGTTGATCGCTGCCGTCAGGTTAGCCAGCGCACCCTGGTGGTTAAACATATCCACCTTGATTTCGGTGATAAATTCCTGCGCGGTCTCTTTATCCCACTCGACCGCCATAAATTTCTCCGGCTCTTTTTGATAACCGCGAATATTACGACAGGATTCATGGTGAATAACCAGGCCTTTGCCAGGGCTGACGTGCGCAATGATTGGGTCACCGGGAATCGGACGACAGCACTTGGCGAACGTAATCAGCACGCCATCGGCGCCTTTAATCGGCAGATGGTTGTGGCCGGCTGATGTCAGCTGCGCGGGTACCGAGGTGGTATCACCCTGTTGCAGGTTTTTGGCTACCACCACGCTCATGGCGTTACCGAGGCCGATTTCGGCCAGCAGATCGTCAAGCGTTGCCAGCTTCATGCGCTCAAGCTCACGCTGAATGCTATCCGGTGGAATTTCAGCCAGTTTACGGCTGCCGCCAAGGGCGTGGTTGAGCAGGCGGCGTCCGAGACTTACGGAGTCGTCGCGCTTGAGGTTCTTCAGCAACTGACGAATTTTGGCGCGCGCTTTTGAACTGACGACAAAGTTCAGCCACGCGGCGTTTGGTCGTGCGCCCGGCGCGGTAATAATTTCCACCGTCTGGCCGCTGGAGAGCGACTGCGACAGCGGATACGGCTGGCGGTCGACGCGTGCGCCGACGCAGGCATGGCCGATATCGGTATGCACCGCGTAGGCGAAGTCCACCGGCGTCGCGCCAGCGGGCAGCTCGACGATGCGCCCTTCCGGGGTGAAAACGTAAATCTCATCCGGGAACAGATCGGATTTCACGCTCTCAATGAATTCAAATGAGCTGCCGGCGCTCTGCTGGAGCTCCAGCAGGCTCTGCATCCAGCGTTGGGCGCGGATTTGCGCGGTGGTGCTGCTTTCCCCGCCGTGTTCTTTATAGGCCCAGTGCGCCGCAACCCCCATTTCCGCCATCTGGTCCATGTCTTCGGTACGAATTTGTACCTCAACCGGGACGCCGTGCGGGCCGATCATCGAGGTGTGCAAAGATTGATAGCCGTTCGCCTTTGGAATGGCAATGTAGTCTTTGACGCGCCCAGGACGCGGCTTGTAAAGGCTGTGCATCTGGCCAAGCACGCGGTAGCAGGTGTCAGAATCATGGACGATCACGCGAAAGGCGTAGATATCCATAATCGAGTGAAAACGTTGCTCTTTGAGCACCATCTTGCAGTAGATGGAGTACAGGTGTTTTTCGCGGCCGCTTACGCGACAGGGAATTCCCGCTTCCTGCAAACGCCCTTCGATTTCGGAGAGGATCTTTTGAATCATCTCTTTACGGTTGCCGCGCGCCGCTTTTACGACCTCTTTAATGACGCGATAGCGGTTAGGATACAATGCTTCAAAGCCCAGCTCTTCAAGCTCGGTTTTGATGTGATGAATACCTAAACGGTGCGCCAGAGGGCTGTAGATTTCCAGCGTTTCGCGGGCGATGCGGCGACGTTTGTCCGGGCGTAATGAGCCCAGAGTACGCATGTTGTGGGTGCGGTCAGCAAGCTTGATGAGGATGACGCGGATGTCCTGCACCATCGCCATAATCATTTTGCGAAAGTTTTCGGCCTGAGCCTCTTTCTTATCGCGAAACTTAAGCTTATCAAGCTTCGACACCCCCTCTACCAGTTCAGCAACGCTTTTACCAAAAAGCTGCTCCATGTCCTGGTAGGTGGCGGGGGTATCTTCAATCACGTCGTGCAGCAGGGCGGCCATCAGCGTTTCATGGTCGAGTTTCATCTCGGCCAGAATACAGGCTACCGCAACCGGGTGCGTGATGTAGGGTTCACCGCTTGAACGTGTTTGGCCCTCGTGAGCGTCACGTGCAACGAGATAAGCCTGCCGAAGACGCTTAATTTGCTCCTCGGGCAGGTAGTTTTGAATCAGCTGATTCAGGCTTTCAAACAGATACAAGGGCGACCCGCTGTGTGATTAACGACGACCTTCAGCAATAGCGGTAACGGCTTGTAATTCAGCGGCTTCCTGCTCTTGCTGTTCCTGGCGCTCACGAACGTCGAGGATCTTGTTGTTGATCAGACCTTCTTCGATTTCGCGCAGTGCGATAACGGTAGTTTTATCGTTTTCTTCCGGTACCAGCGGATCCTTTCCGCCTGTCTGCATCTGACGAGCGCGACGCGCGGCGACCAGTACCAGGTCAAAACGGTTACCAATTTTCTCTACAGCGTCCTGAACAGTTACGCGTGCCATACTTAAAATGCTCCACAGGTGAAGAAATGACTGGGCATGATACTGAATGTGGGTTCAGTCTGCCAACAGTTTGGTGATTAAAGCGCCATGTCGCTGCTTTTGGCGGCTCATGCGCAGACGTTCGGCGCGAATAATGATTTTCAAATCGCTTAAGGCGGTATCAAAATCATCATTCACGATAAGGTAATCATATTCCGCGTAATGGCTCATTTCTGCAACTGCCTGCGCCATACGTTTCGCGATAACCTCTTCGCTGTCCTGACCACGGCCACGCAGGCGACGGTCAAGCTCATCTTTTGACGGCGGCAGAATAAAGATACTGCGCGCGCCAGGCATTCTTTTGCGGATTTGCTGTGCGCCCTGCCAGTCGATATCGAGGAAGACGTCGACGCCAGTCGCCAGTACCTGCTCGATAGTTTCGCGCGAGGTGCCGTAATAGTTGCCAAAGACTTCTGCATGTTCAAGAAAAGCATCTCTGCCAATCATCGTCCTGAATTCGTCGTGATTAACAAAGAAATAGTGTTCACCGTGCACTTCACCCGGGCGCGGAGCGCGTGTGGTATGCGAAACAGAAACCTGAGAGTCGTACAACGGTTGGGTTTTTAATAAAGCCTGAATCAGGCTGGATTTACCCGCGCCGCTAGGGGCGGAAACAATATAAAGCGTGCCTTGAGCCATGAGTGTCTTTTGTATGTGGTGGTCGAAATAAAGCTTACATACGAGCCTATTATACACGCCGCCGCTGCGTGACGCAGTCACTGTCACACTTTTTGCGCTGTTTCTTTCATTTTGCTTGCTGTTTCCCTGATTTCTCTGGGCGTTGCAGAAATAACGTAGAAAACCTGGATGCCTGCTCGCAGGGTTAAAAATCCCTTATCGCTGACGAAAATAAACCTGCGGCACAATGCGTTGTGAGAAAACAGGAGGGCATCGCCATGCATAAGGGAATTTGGGCGCTGGTGTTATGGATGTTGGTGGGATACGGGCAGGCAGCCTGCCCAACGTGGTCGCAGACCAGGGCTGAACAGGAAATTAAACGTCTCAGTCAGCAGATGAACGAGTGGAAAAACGCTTACTGGCATCAAGGTAAGAGCGTGGTCAGCGATGAGGTCTACGACCAGCTTGCGGCGCGACTGTCCTACTGGCAACGCTGCTTTGTCAGTGAAACCCCCGCTCACGATGAACTTTCGCCATTAAAGGGCGATACCCGGCATCCGGTTGCTCACACTGGCGTGCGTAAACTGGCGGATGAAGCCAGCGTTGCCCGCTGGATGCGTGGCAAAACCGACCTCTGGGTGCAGCCCAAAGTGGATGGCGTAGCGGTTACGCTGGTTTATCGGCAAGGGCGTTTAACGCAGGCAATCAGTCGGGGAAACGGGTTGGCGGGAGAGGACTGGACGGCCAGGGTATTACAGATCCCTTCCATACCTAAGGTTGTTGGCACTGAACTCGCTAACAGCGTATTACAGGGCGAGCTGTTCCTGCATAACGCGGGGCATGTGCAAAAGCAGATGGGTGGTATGAACGCGCGGGCAAAAGTCGCGGGCATGATGATGAGACAGGACGCTGCGGCCGAGCTTGATAAGCTGGGCGTGTTTATCTGGGCATGGCCTGATGGTCCGGCAGATATGAATCAGCGCCAGGCGTTGTTGCGCCAGAGCGGCTTTCTTCATAGCGCACTTTTTTCGCATTCTGTGGCTAATGCTCAGCAGGTTGGGCAGTGGCGTCAACGTTGGTTCACTTCACCGTTGCCTTTTGCTACTGATGGCGTAGTGGTGCGCCAGGGGCAAGAGTCAGCCGGGCGTTTCTGGGTACCGGGGCAGGGTGATTGGGTGATTGCGTGGAAATATCCGCCCGCGTCACGGGTTATGGAGGTTCGTGGTATCAGCTTTAGCATTGGGCGCAGCGGTAAAATCGCCGTGGTCGCGCAGCTCACGCCGCAGCAGCTGGATGATAAGCGCGTGCAGCGGGTGAGCGTCGGCTCGGTATCCCGCTGGCAAAATCTGGACATTGGCATTGGCGATCAGCTGCAAATCAGCCTTGCCGGGCAGGGAATACCGCGCATTGATTCGGTGGTCTGGCGTACCGCTCAGCGTAATAAACCTCAGCCTCCTCCAGGTCGTTTCAATGCATTGAGTTGCTATTTCGCCACCCCTGAGTGCGCAGAGCAGTTTCTCTCACGGCTGGTCTGGCTCTCATCCCGCTCGGTTCTTGATATTGACGGCGCTGGAGAGACATTGTGGCGCACTGTACACGATGCCCGACGTATGGATCATCTCTTTTCATGGCTGGCGTTTACACCAGAGCAACTGCAAACGATCCCGGGAATATCTGCACAGCGCGGGCAGCAGTTGTGGCACCAGTTTAATCTGGCGCGTGAGCAGCCCTTTTTGCGCTGGGTACAGGCTATGGGGATACCCATCCCAAAAACAGCGTTTTCAGAAATGGCGAAGGACGACTGGCAGCAGTTACAGGATCGAAACGAAGAGCAGTGGCGACGTTTACCTGGAATTGGGGCAGAAAGGGCGCGACAGCTAGTGGCTTTTTTACATAAACCGGATGTTGCCGCGCTGGCGAAGTGGCTCAGCGGGCAACGAATTGCGGGGTTCTGAAAGAATTAATGTGCGCTGTGATTGTAATGAAAGACTGGTAGGCCCAGCTTCCAGCGCAGTGCCAGCATGCGGGCGGTAAAGCCGAACAGCAGGGTGGAAATAACCACCACATCGTGGCTGCTGACGTAGTGCTGTAGGGCAATATAAAGAACGGCGGCGGCGAACGAGACCCCAGCGTACAGCTCTTTCTGAAACACTAGCGGGATGCGCTTGCAGAACATATCGCGCAGTACGCCGCCGAAGACGCCGGTTATCACTGCGGCAATGGAGGCGATCACCGGGCCTTCGCCCATATCCAGCGCGATCTGAGCGCCGAAGATTGAGAACACTACCAGGCCCAGAGCATCCAGTACCAAAAACAGGCGACGCAGATGCGGCATGACCGGTGCGGCGATGGTAGTCAGGACCGCGGCAACGGCGACAATAATGACGTACTCAGGATGCTGTACCCAGCCTAGTGGGTAGTGGCCGAGCAGAATATCGCGCACCGAACCGCCGCCCAGGGCTGTCGCGGTCGCGATGATAATAACGCCGAAGGTATCCATACGGCGGCGCCCGGCAGCCAGCGCGCCGGTCATCGCTTCCGCCGTAATACCAATTAAATAAAGAATATGAAGCAGCATAGTTCCCCCACAATGATGGCCAAAGGTTAGCGATTTGTGCGGAAGATCACGATTGAGATTTTCTAAAGTGAATGGGTTTGGCCAGGAAAAAGTAATGCATATGTTGTTTTTATTGCCTTTTAAATAGGGTTTATTGGTGATTTTTTAAATTACATAGATTAGAAAAAATAATGATTAAGGCGTTATTTTGTATCTATATTGGATACGCTATGAATACCTAATATTTAACTCTCGACCTTTATGCTTTTATTTTCCTTATTCAAGGCCTGAGAAAATGACCACAGCCGCTGACAATAAAAATTATCTGACCCGCCTGATTGCCGTTGTTTTAACGGGAGTGCTGGCCGGTCTATCAGGTATGGTTCTGGCGATGATTTTACATGCGATTCAGCACCTGGCTTTTGGCTATAGCCTTGAACGGATCGTCGGATCGGAGTCATTTTTACAGGGTGTAACGGATTCGCCCTGGCCTCGTCGTATCACGGCAATAGTGGCAGGTGGTGCGATAGCAGGATTCGGCTGGTGGCTGCTTGCGCGCTATGGTCAGAAGCGGATTTCTATCGCGGCGGCTGTCGCTAAACCTTCTGTGCCAATGCCTACTGGGACGACGACTCTCCATGCACTGTTGCAGATAGTCACCGTTGCGCTGGGATCCCCCTTGGGACGCGAGGTTGCTCCGCGGGAAATGGGGGCGCTGGGGGCCGGTATAGTGGCGCGTAAAATGGGGCTTTATGAGGATGAAACCCGAACGCTGATTGCCTGTGGTGCCGGAGCGGGCCTGGCGGCAGTGTATAATGTCCCTCTGGCGGGCGCGTTGTTTAGCCTTGAAGTGATGCTGCTGTCGTTTAGCTGGGAAAAAACGCTGGCGGCTATCATCACGTCGGCTATTGCTGCATGGACGGCAACGTTGGGGCTGGGTGATGAATCGCAATACCATTTTATCTCCGACGCACTTCCTCATTCATTTCTCTGGTGGGCGATTATTGCGGGGCCCATTCTTGGTACCGGGGCCTGGCTTTTTCGCAAAGCAACCAGCACCGCTCGCTCGCACGTTCGAACGAACTGGCAGATGCCGGTTTTCTGCCTGCTGGCATTTTCCCTGCTTGCCGTCCTGAGCCTCTATTTTCCTCAGCTTCCTGGTAATGGTAAAGGGCCTATGCAGCTGACTCTCAGCGATGAGTTGGGTTTCCCTGGGGCAGCGATACTGTTGGTGTTAAAAATGGTCGTCATCCTGGCGGTGCTGCGCGGAGGCGCGGAGGGCGGGCTACTGACGCCGGGGCTGGCGGTCGGCGGTCTGAGCAGCCTGCTGCTATGCATGCTCTGGCAGCAGATATTTCCCGGAGGGGATTACAGCAGTTTTGCTCTTGTCGGCGCAGCGGCATTTCTTGCCGCATCTATGCAGATGCCGCTAACGGCGGTAGTACTGGTGATGGAGTTTACCCATATGGATCACAGCTATCTGGCTCCCATGCTGCTGTGTGCGGCGGGGGCATTTTTAACCTGTCGGGTGCTGGATAAAAAGTATTTCTTCTGAGATGTGCTGAAAATAAAAAAGGGCCGGAGTGTTGGCCCTTAATGTTGGTAGAACCCGATATTACTCGATGTTCTGGATCTGCTCGCGCATTTGCTCAATCAGTACTTTCAACTCGATTGCAGATTTCGTCACTTCGGCATTAATGGATTTAGACGCCAGCGTGTTTGATTCGCGGTTGAACTCTTGCATCATAAAGTCGAGACGGCGGCCGACCGCTTCTTTCTTCTTCAGGATGTTCCACGTCTCTTTGACGTGTGCTTCCAGGCGATCCAACTCTTCGGCGACGTCAATGCGCTGCGCCATCAGAACCAGCTCTTGCTCGAGGCGATTGTTTTCCAACTGCACTTCCGCGTCTTCCAGCTTGGAGACCAGACGCTCACGCTGCCATTGCAAGATTTCCGGCATATGGGCGCGCACTTTGGTCACTTCGGCGGTCACGCCATCAAGCCGCTGTTCGATAAGCGCCTTCAGTGCCTGACCTTCGGTTTCGCGGGCGACGATAAAGTCATCCAGTGCGCCATTCAGCGCGTTCAGGATTTCAGCGGCAATGGCGTCCAGATCCTGCTCATGAGCAGACATAACGCCAGGCCAGCGCAGGATGTCGACCGGGTTGATTTCGCCTTCGTCGCTCTGCATTTTTACCCAGTTGGCGGCGTTAACTAGCTGCTTTGCCAGTTTTTCGTTGAGAATCAACTCGCCCTGGGCGCTCGGATCCTGCTCAAAACGCAGGGTACATTCGACTTTACCGCGGGTCAGACGGGAGCGAATACGCTCGCGTACAACAGGCTCCAGGCTACGAAACTGCTCCGGCAGACGGAAATAGGTTTCCAGATATCGTTGGTTTACCGAGCGCAGTTCCCACGCGGCGCTACCCCATTCACCCTTGATTTCACGCCGGGCGTAGGCGGTCATACTGCGGATCATAGACGTTCCTGTTTTTAAAGGAGAGTGGGGGGATTATAGCTTTCGAGTCCTTATCAGGATAGGAATAAGCACTCATTATCCGTATAATGCGCAGCCACATTCGTTTCAAGCCGGAGAGAACCTCATGCGTCCAGCAGATCGTAGCGCTAACCAAGTGCGCCCAGTAAGCTTTACCCGTAATTATACGAAACACGCAGAAGGCTCCGTGCTGGTCGAATTCGGTGACACCAAAGTTTTGTGTACCGCCTCTATCGATGAAGGTGTTCCGCGCTTTCTGAAAGGCCAGGGTCAGGGCTGGATCACCGCAGAATATGGCATGCTGCCGCGCGCGACCCATACCCGTAACGCGCGTGAAGCTGCGAAAGGTAAGCAGGGCGGGCGTACAATGGAAATCCAGCGTCTGATCGCGCGTGCGCTGCGTGCTGCGGTTGACCTGAAAGCGCTGGGTGAATTCACTATTACGCTGGACTGCGATGTGCTGCAGGCCGACGGTGGAACCCGCACCGCCTCTATCACCGGAGCCTGCGTTGCGCTGGCCGATGCGCTGAACAAATTGGTTGCAGCCGGTAAGCTGAAAACCAACCCGATGAAAGGCATGGTGGCGGCGGTCTCCGTTGGTATTGTCAAAGGCGAAGCGCTTTGCGATCTGGAATATGTCGAAGATTCTGCGGCGGAAACCGATATGAACGTGGTGATGACCGAAGACGGTCGCATCATTGAGGTGCAGGGTACGGCGGAAGGTGAGCCGTTCACCCATGAAGAACTCCTCACCCTCCTGGCGTTGGCCCGAGGGGGTATCGAATCCATTGTGACGGCGCAGAAAGCGGCGTTAGAAAACTAGTTTTTAAGGCGACTGAGAAGTCGCCTTTTTTATATCTGTAGAAAAGTATGATGAGGAGCGAATCCATGAAGCCGTATCAGCGCCAGTTTATTGAGTTTGCGCTTAGCAAGCAGGTCCTTAAGTTTGGCGAATTTACGCTGAAATCCGGGCGTAAGAGCCCCTATTTCTTCAACGCCGGCCTGTTTAATACCGGGCGCGATCTGGCATTGTTAGGCCGTTTTTACGCCGAAGCGCTGGTGGATTCCGGGATTGATTTTGATCTGTTGTTTGGCCCTGCGTACAAAGGTATTCCAATCGCCACGACTACTGCTGTCGCGTTGGCGGAACACCATGACCGCGATCTGCCATACTGCTTTAATCGTAAAGAGGCGAAGACTCACGGCGAAGGCGGCAACCTGGTGGGAAGCGCTCTACAGGGCCGCGTGATGCTGGTGGATGACGTCATCACCGCAGGTACTGCGATTCGTGAATCTATGGAAATTATTCAGGCCAACGGCGCGGAATTAGCTGGTGTACTGATTTCTCTGGATCGCCAGGAGCGCGGACGCGGCGAAATCTCCGCGATTCAGGAAGTCGAGCGTGATTACGGCTGCAAAGTGATTTCTATTGTGACCCTGAAAGATCTGATCAGCTATCTGGAAGAGAAGCCGGAAATGGCTGAACATCTGGCGTCGGTTCGCGCCTATCGCGAAGCGTACGGAGTATAAGAATCGACCCGGCAGGTCAATGCCTGCCGGGTAGGTTTCAAACCAGTTTGGCCCCTTGCGCATTGACGTAGAGCGAATAGATCGAGGTGCTGGAGGCCATAAACAGGCGATTGCGCTGCTCGCCGCCGAAGCACAGGTTAGCGCAGCGTTCCGGCAACTGAACGATGCCGATGTTTTTCCCCTGAGGGTTAAAGACGCGCACGCCATCAAGCTCCTCGCTGCCCGTCCCCCAACCACACCACAGATTACCGTCCATATCGCAGGCGATACCGTCGGCGGTGCCGTTACCGCAGTCAATATGTACTCTTTTATTTTTCAGTTCGTTATTGACCACATCCCACGCGAGAATTAACCGATTTGGCGTTGCGCGACTCTCCACGACGTATAGCGTTTTCTCATCGGCGGAAAAACAGAGGCCGTTCGGCCCTTTCACGTCACCCAGCACGACGCTCAGTTTGCGGCTTTCAGGATCCAGCCGATAAACGTTTTGCGGTAGCTGCGGCGTGGCTTTATGCCCTTCGTAGAATCCGCTGATGCCGAAAGGTGGGTCGGTAAACCAGATGCTGCCGTCTGACTTCACGACGATATCGTTTGGTGAGTTCAGCGGCTTGCCGTCAAAACTATCCGCCAGTACGGTAATGGTGCCATCGTATTCGGTGCGGGTAATGCGTCGGGTATCATGTTCGCAGCTGATCAGTCGTCCCTGCCGGTCGCGGGCATGGCCGTTAGCGTAGTTTGCCGGATGACGGAACACGCTGGTTTCACCAGTAGCTTCATCCCAGCGCATGATGGCGTTGTTGGGGATATCGCTCCAGAGCAACATGCGCGTATCGCCAAACCACACAGGCCCTTCCGCCCAGCGAAAACCGGTAGCAATCTGCTCGACTTTTGCGCTGGCAAGTATATAGCGGCGAAAGCTATCATCCACTGCCACAATGCGTGGATCGGGATAACGTGCAGATGGTGCCCAGGCCGCGAAACTTTTTTGGTTTACCAGCAATGATGCGGTTGCGAGACCTCCCAGTTTGAGCAATTCCCGCCGTGATGTCGCCATCAGCCTTCTCCTTATCCGATGAAAAGAAACAATTTACGGATGTTAGGAGAGAGTGCAGATTGAAAACATCTGGCAATTCAACGAATTGTCCTGGGCTTTATGACAGAAAAATCAAAAAGGAGATGCAGCCATTGTGGCTGCATATAAGGTGCGGATTACTGCAGCTGGGCGGCGACCAGCGGCCAACGGGCGTCAAAATCATCGGTCGGTCGATATTTAAACTCACTGCGCACAAAGCGCGACAGCATACCTTCACAGAATGCCAGCAACTGACCAGCCAGCAGGGCTTCATCGACGGTGTAGCCTTCTCCCTCGCGCATTTTCTTTTCACGCAACACCTGGCGCAGCTGTACTTCAATGCGCTCAAACAGTTGATTGATTCGATCCTGCAATCTGTCCTGTTCAAACATCAGCGCATGGCCGGTCAGAATTCTCGTCAGCCCAGGATTCCGCTCGCCAAACCCTAGAATCAACAGTACGATCAGGCGCAGGCGCGCTGAAGTATCTTTTTCATCTTTTAAAATCAAATTGATGCGCGTAATCAGGCTGTCTTCGATAAACTCGATCAGGCTGTCAAACATGCGGGTTTTGCTGGGAAAATGTCGGTACAGAGCCGCTTCGGATACGCCAACGGACGCCGCCAGTTTCGCTGTGGTAATGCGCTGACTCCCATCGCTGGATTCAAGCATCAACGCCAGAGACTGAAGTATTTCTTCGCGACGATTCCTTTTCGCAGTTTGTTTTTCTGCCATGTTTTAAAATACCCCTGAAAAAAGCACTTGCCAGGCAGGCATCCGCAAAGCGACCGCAAGCAGCTGCCTGCGGCGTTGTTATTGCATTATTACGCTTTGGAATGCAGGTTACACTTTATCCTTCGGGCAGCCCTGCTGTTGGCGGCATCCCGAGTGATTGGGTGTATCGCTGGGCTTATTTACGCCCGGAGTGACCGAAGCCACCTTCGCCACGATCGGTGGCGTCAAAATCTTCCACCAGACTAAATTCCGCCTGTACGACAGGCACAAACACCATTTGAGCGATACGCTCGCCAGGTTCGATAGTGAAGCTCTGCTGACCACGGTTCCAGACGGAAACCATCAACTGGCCCTGATAGTCGGAATCAATCAGGCCCACCAGGTTGCCCAGAACAACGCCATGCTTATGACCCAGCCCAGAGCGCGGCAGAATCACCGCTGCCAGAGACGAGTCGGCAATGTGAATCGCCAGGCCAGTCGGCACAAGCGTGGTAGCGCCAGGCGCCAGCTCTACGGCGTCATCGAGACAGGCTCGCAGGTCAAGTCCGGCGGAGCCGGAGGTGGCATAAGTTGGCAGCGGAAACTGCTGACCAACACGCGGGTCCAGAATCTTAACGTCGATTTTTTTCATCATAACGGGTCACGATCTCGTCGAGTAATAATTGGCCCAGGAGTTCCTTGCGCTCAAGTGGTAAGCGCTTATCTCCCTCTTGCCAGAAAAGGTGTAATGCATTGCTATCGCTGTTAAATCCCTGATTTGGCTGTGAAACATCATTAGCGCAAATCAGATCGAGATTTTTGCGGGCACGTTTTTGCCGTGCGTATTCTTCCACATTATTCGTTTCGGCGGCAAATCCAACGACGTAGGGGCGGTTGGCTTTAAGCGCCGCGACCCCAGCGACGATATCCGGATTTTTAACCATTTTCAGGGTTAATTCATCACCTTGTTTTTTGATTTTTTCTTCGGCGATGGCGACCGCACGGTAGTCAGCAACTGCCGCACAGCCAATAAAAATGTGCTGCTGAGAAGCGCTATTTTGCACGGCGGCTTCCATTTCCAGCGCTGTGGTGACATCAATTCTCTGCACAAACGGCGGCGTTGGCAGAGAAACCGGACCACTAACCAGCGTCACGTTCGCCCCGCGATGCGCGGCGGCGGCGGCAATCGCGAAACCCATCTTACCAGAACTGTGATTGGTGATATAACGCACTGGATCCAGCGGCTCGCGGGTTGGGCCCGCGGTAATCATGATGTTGAGATGTTGCAAATCTTTGACAGGAGAGAAATGCTGCGCGGCCATATCAACAATAGTCAGCGGGTCCAGCATTCTCCCTGGACCGATATCGCCACAGGCCTGGCTGCCGCTATCCGGGCCCCAAACCAGCAGACCGCGTGAGGAGATAACGTCAAGATTATGCTGGGTGGCGGCGGCGCGATACATCTGCTGATTCATTGCGGGCACGACGGCGACTGGCGACGGCGTGGCGAGGCAAATTGTGGAAACGAGGTCGTTAGCCATTCCTGCCGCAATACGTGCAATTAAATCGGCGGTAGCGGGGGCGAGAATTACCAGGTCTGCCCATTTTCCCAGCTCAATGTGGCCCATTGCCGCTTCTGCGGCCGGGTCGAGCAGACTGTCGGAGACCGGATAACCGGATACCGCCTGTAGACTCAGTGGCGTAATGAAGGCTTTTGCGGCTTCCGTCATGGCGACGCGGACATCCGCTCCACGGTCACGCAGGCGGCGCACCAGTTCCGGCGTTTTATAGGCAGCAATACCGCCGCTCACGCCAAGAACGATCTTTTTACCAGCCAGACTCATCATGATTTTTTCCTGTTGCGGTACACCAGAATTCGCGCATCTTATCACAATCCGATCGGCATCGTGTGCCTGGCAGAGATCCACTTTGCGAGCCGATACGCACGGATAAAATTTGCCGATCGGCAGCGCTGGAGGGCTGTGCCAGGATAGCGCGCACAGGAAAGGAGAAGCCGCCATGGATACACAGGAACCTCTGATGCCGAGGGAAAAAATGCAGTGCTACGGTATCGAATCGTTGTCGGATATTGAGCTGCTGGCGCTGTTTTTACGTACTGGCACGCGCACGCAGGATGTCATAACGTTTTCCCAGGATTTGCTGCAGCGCTTTGGCTCGCTATACGGTCTGCTATCGGCGGAAAAAGAGCAGTTTGATGAGGTTGAGGGGATTGGCCCGGCGACATATGCGCAGTTGAAGGGGATTGCTGAGCTGGCGCGGCGCTATTTTTGTCTGCGGATAACTGAAGAGCCCTCTCTGGTCTCGCCGTCGATGACGCGGGAATTTCTGCAAAGCCAACTGGCTGACGAAGAACGTGAGATCTTTATGGTGATCTTTTTAGATAATCAGAACCGGGTATTGAAACATAGCCGACTTTTTTCTGGTACTCTTAGCCACGTTGAGGTGCATCCGCGAGAAATCGTACGCGAAGCCATCAAAGTGAACGCCGCCGCGGTGATCCTGGCTCATAATCATCCATCCGGTAGCCCTGAGCCGAGTAAGGCCGACAGGTTGATTACCGAAAGAGTGATAAAATGTTGCCGATTCATGGATATACGCGTGCTTGATCACCTTGTTATCGGCCGCGGAGCGTACGTATCTTTTGCTGAGCGCGGCTGGATTTAGCCCCGATCATGCGATCCATCGGGATCTTTGTCTGTTCGGGACTTGAGCACATCGCCGAGTCAGCGTATACTACGCCACCTTTGAGAATCTCGGGTTTGGCATTTGGGCCTGGCAATCGAGAGTTCAATAGAACTATGCGATGACCGGGCTGTAAAGCCTGACGAGGCGCCAATACCCCATACGAAGCTCGAGCTAATTTGATTTTTGGAGAATAGACATGTCCCGAGTCTGCCAAGTTACTGGCAAGCGTCCGGTGACCGGTAACAACCGTTCCCACGCACTGAACGCGACTAAACGCCGTTTCCTGCCTAACCTGCACTCTCACCGTTTCTGGGTTGAGAGCGAGAAGCGTTTTGTCACCCTGCGTGTATCTGCTAAAGGTATGCGTGTTATTGATAAGAAAGGCATCGATACAGTTCTGTCCGAACTGCGTGCCCGTGGCGAAAAGTACTAAGTACTTAGAGGAATTAAATCATGGCTAAAGGTATTCGTGAGAAAATCAAGCTGGTTTCTTCTGCTGGTACTGGTCACTTCTATACCACTACGAAGAACAAACGTACTAAACCGGAAAAACTGGAACTGAAAAAATTCGATCCAGTTGTCCGTCAGCACGTTTTATACAAAGAAGCTAAAATCAAATAATTTTAGCCTCCTTGTAAAGAAGAACCCCGCCCCGGCGGGGTTTTTTGTTTCCGTTTTACAGTATTTCCCTTCTTTGAAATTTATCACTCAATTCTTCTTCTCGTCGTTAATCATTAACCATATGAATGAAAAGGTTTTTCTTGTCTTGCCGGGACGGGATGTTTATTCTTCCGGTACAGAAAACCACCGACAGGGATTGTTATGACGTCATTCATTCCAGATGTTTCATTTATTGATAACAGTGAACAGCGAACCCCCTTAATTCTCGTTCTCGATTGTTCCGGCAGTATGGAGGGCAAGCCAATTGCCCAGCTAAATCAGGGGCTCAAGCTGCTGGAAAGCGAACTTAAAAATGATGTTATCGCCGCGAAGCGTGTTCGCCTGCTGGTGATTAAATACGGCGGTTACGATGAGTGCCAGCTGCATGGCGACTGGTGCGATGCGATGGACTTCACCGCCCCAGTTCTTGAAGCGAGTGGTCTGACGCCAACCGGGCAGGCCGTCAGCCTGGCTCTGGGCGAAATCGAAGCTGAAAAGCAGCGTCTGAAAGCGGCTGGCGTACCCTATACCCGGCCATGGCTGTTTTTGATGTCGGACGGTGCGCCAACGGATAACTGGCAGGTGGCGGCTCAGGAGTGCTGCGAGGCGCAGGCGGCGAATAAAGTTGCCGTATTCCCGATTAGTGTGGGCGACGAGGCCTCTGAATCGATGGGCCATTTCAGCCGTAGCGGGATTAATGGCGTGAAACAGCTGAAGGGGTTGCAGTTTCGCGAGCTGTTCCTTTGGCTAAGCGCCAGCATGCAGGTGGTGTCGCAGTCAACGCCGGGCGGAAAAGCACAGCTGCCGCCGACGGACAGCTGGTCAGAAATTTCGGTCTGACGCGATGAACTGGCGCGTTTATGCTTCGTCGGTTATCGGCAGCAGCCACCGACAAAATAACCTTCCTTGTCAGGATGCCTTTTGCTATCGCAATTTGGGCGATCGACTTGTTGCTGTCGTTTGTGATGGCGCAGGTTCAGCCGCTTATAGCGAACAGGGGGCGGCTTTGGTTGCCCGGGCGCTGTGTGAGCGCCTGGCGCTATTGACCGTTGTGCCTGATGAAGAGCAAGTCGTGGCGCTGATAGCGGATGTCCGAGAGGCTGTTCTGCTACAAGCCAAAGAGCAACAGCTTGTCGCGGGTGATTTTGCCTGTACCGTTCTGGCGGCATGGCTGGGCGAAACGCAGTCGCTGGTCCTGCATATCGGTGATGGCGTTGCGGCGCTCACTATCAACGATGAGCAGCACTTCTCTTTACCTGAAAACGGTGAATACGCCAACCAAACCTGGTTCCTCACCAGCCCTGACTGGCGTGAACATTTACGCATCAATCAGTTTGCTGGCAGAGCCATACAGCTGGTGATGATGTCCGATGGTGTGCAGCCGTTTGCGCTAAACCGTAGCTGTGATGCGCTGTTTTCCCCCTTTATGGACCCTGTCGTAAGCTATTTGCAGCAGGTTTCAGAGGAGAAGGGGAGCGAAGCGATACGCGCCACGCTTGATGACCCGCGCACGTGGGCGATAACCGGTGATGACAAGACGCTGCTGGTAGCTCTGCGTAATGAAGCATAAAAAAGTCCCTGGGTGTTATAACGAGCAGCGCCGCGCGGTACGTTTGGGGAAACTCATCAAGAGCGGCGGCGCTGGCAGCGTCTATTTTCTGGCGGATGACCCTTCCCGGGTTGCGAAAATCTATCATCCCAATATCGATACCGGTTATTACCAGCGCAAGCTTAGCGCCATGCTTGCGCAGCGCCCGCAGATCCCCGCACCTGCCGACGGTGAGACGATTGTCCAGTTGGCGTGGCCCGACTATTTGCTCTTTGACGAGCGCAAGCGCGTTATTGGCTTTGTTATGCCGGTCCTTGATACCCAGCGCACTATTGAGCTGGAGTATATTTTGCAGTCGCGGCAAGCGAAGGCGCAGAATCTGCCGGAAGGGATCGGCGCAAAAGTAAGTCTGGCCTGCAACCTCGCGACCCTGGTCTCGGCGCTGCATGCGCGACAGCACCGGGTTATCGACATGAAGCCGGTTAACCTGCGCTTCTATCGCGACAGCCTGTATATCGCGCTGCTGGACTGCGATGGTTTTAGCATTCAGGGCGAGGGCGAGCGTTTCCCTGCCGGGCAGTTCACGCCGGATTACCTGGCACCGGAGTTCCAGCGCATCGGGCAGGTGCCCGGCGAACAGGAAGAAGCACAGGACCGTTTTTCGCTGGCGGTGATTATTTTTCAACTGCTCAACCATGGTATTCATCCCTATAGCGGCCGCTCGCAAACCGCGAAGGTGCCCGATGATTTACCCGGTCGCATCGCCGCCGGTTGCTATGCCTACGGCGTCAATGCGGCAAAAAATATTACCCCGGTACCGGCCAGTACCCACCATCTGCTGCCGACCGAGCTGCGTAAGCTGTTCGACCGCGCTTTTAGCGGCTCATCCGCCCGACGCCCTTGCGCCGATGAATGGGCACAGGTATTGCGTCCTTATGCGCTACGCAGTACGCAAAAAATTGTTCTCTGTAGTAAGAAACATCAGCATTTCGCTGGGATGCCGTGCCTGGTCTGCGCACGTGAAAAACAGGTTGTAGAAGGCGTAAAGCAGGCGAAGCAGCATAAGCAAACGCAAACTGTTCGCCAGCGACCTGCGCCCATCAAGCGCCAGCCTCGCGTTGCGCCAGCCGCTGCGGTACGTCGTCAGCCAACCGGGCCGGGGCCGTTAACGCTGCTGTGGCGCAATATGCGCAGCAAAGTTCCTGCATTTGTTTGGCACGGGGCGCTGGCCCTGATTAGCACTCTGGTGATGACCATATTAGCGCGTAATTTTACCCAACTGAGCGGTCCCTGGCATGCCTGGTACGATAACGCGGCGTTAATCCTGATTTTTGTCTGGATAGCCGTGATGGGGCTGCTGGCGATTCTTCGGAGTAAGCCATAAATGATTACGCCGAAGTTAAAGCACCTGCTGGTCATCTTGTCTTTGATTGCGCTTTTTGTCGCGCCGAATATGGTGCTCTTTCTCTGGTCTGCCCCCTTTATGTTGGTGGATAAGCTTTCGCTTTTACCGGCGGCGCTGAATGCTCCCCAGCGTTTATTGCTCTACGGCCTGTGGCTGGGGGGCGCTCTCTACTTTTTCGCCCTGATGTGGGTGGCGATTACCCGGCGCAATAAAGGCTATCTGGTAGCCGCCGTGGCGCAGATTGTTTTTGTCATCGGTGTCACGTTATTCAATGTGCCCATAGGCGAGCAAAATCAGCGGCGCTGGCAGAGTATGAATCAGCTGGAATCACCTGCCTGGCAGGATTTTTTATTTGATCGCCATGCCCGTTTTATTCAGATAACCCTGCGCGGGGGGCCGTTTAATCAGCACAATATTATCGAGCAATTTATCGCGCAGAAAAAACCGCTGGCGGAGCTGCTGCTGGGCTGGAATGAACAAGACGCAGCCGCCGCGGATGCGCTCTGGCAGCAGGCATTAGGTTATCCTGAGCAAGAAGCTAAGGCATTACCCAAAATGGTCGATTATCTGACATGGATGCCGGACCGTGGCGATCTGACGCTGGCTGCGGCCGTCCTGACGTTGACCACGGATACGGATAAATCGCGGGCGGAAAGAGCATTTCGCCAGGCAATCGCCATTGCGCCGGAAAACCATGACGCCTGGCTGGGCTGGGCATTAGCGCTGATCCAGTCTCGTGATGATGAGCGGGTGCGAAATTCGCAGTTTCAGCCGCTCACACAAAGCATTACTACTGGATTATTGATGGCGGAGGGTCTGAAGGATAGCCCGCGCCAACCTGCGCTACAGCAGCGGTTAGAGGCGTATATTGCGCAAATGCCGGCTGAGGATCGGCAAATCCTGCACATTCTGCGGGCCAGAATGCAGACCCGTTCCTGCGATTTGCCATGGGACAGATATGCCGCCAGAGAACAAGGTGAGGCTGGTAAGGTGCTGCCTTTATCGAAATCAATTGTGTTTAAACAAGGACCCGTACCTGGCGTCGGCAATGTTAACGAGCGCTTTCCTGGACACGTGAGTATTGAGGCGGAGCAGTATGGCATCTGGAAAGAGAGTGTGCAGGCTATGCTCTATCCGGCGATAAATAAATTTATCAAGTCGGCGACGACGGTGCTTTCGGTGGATACCGGGGTAGGCGGCGATCTATTTAACGCGGTGGTCGAGTGCAGTAGCGGCGTTCCCGAGTTTGACAAGGCGGCGCTCCACTACGTGCAGCAGTGGCGTTTTGCTTCTAACCGGCATGGAGAGCGCTTGCTGATACCGGTGAACTTTATCAGCGATCGTCTGCCTCCTGAGGAGCACTATCGGGAGATGGAATCACGAGCGACGCGTATCGCCCGGCTGGCGGCCCGGCATAATAAATCCGGGATGGAAACTGCCGCGCAAGAGATGGTCGCTCAATTCACCCGGATGAAAGCGCTCTTTCCACAGAAGAAACTCAGCGCGGAAGAGGCGCGAAATCTACAGCTCGTCTACTTCAAAAAGCGGGATAAAGACACCAAAGGCAGAATGGAAGGCTTTACTGAAATGACGGAAGCGATGGAAAAGCTGGTCGATACGCATCCGTACTATGCGCCGTTATTGAAGGATCTGGCGCTGAGAAAGAGCTTTGCTTCATTTGATGAGAACCGGGCAACGTGGGCGCAACTGCTGGCGCTGGCTCCGGAGGATCCACAAGTGTGGATGGCCTGGGGTAGCCTGTGGGCCGATCGCGATCCTGAACTGTATATCGGTGCGATGATCTATTCATTGTTGCTACAGCCTCTCGCCGAGGATACCGAGCAGAAAATAGCGAATATCAAAACCAAGCTGCTGATGCGGGTGGGCATGGGCGAGCGTAGTGCGATTCTTTCGGCAAAAGTGTATGCGGATTATGTCGATATTCTCGGAGAAAGAGCGAAAGGTGAAGATACTGCAAAAGCCGGAGACATCTTACCAGCGAGCAAAAAGCTGGACCGTCATGAAACCATTGTTCCTGGTGACTTTCCGGTGAGTATAGCGGTTGATATCGACCGGAATGAAGTGTTAAACGCGCATTTCTTCAAAGTTGAGTGGAAGGCGCCGCAGACGCAGGGTGATAAACGGGCTGAGCTTACCGTTGATATCGATAAAAACGGCGTTCCGACGCTGGTGCTGGTGAGCAAAAGCAGTGGAGTGGAAGATGATGATGCGCGGGCGGTCGATATGCTTTGGCGCTGGAAATTTAAACCACAGCCCGATGGCAGACAGATAACCGTTGGTGTGAATTTTCAGCACTAACCGCGTCGTTGCCTTCTGAACGAGGTAAAATAGGAGCGCCTGCTGTTTTCATATGAGAAAAATATGCCTGAATTACCTGAAGTAGAAACCAGCCGCCGCGGTATTGAGCCGCATCTGGTTGGGGCGACTATCCTGCACGCCGTGGTGCGTAACGGACGCCTGCGCTGGCCGGTTTCCGAAGAGATCTATCGCCTGAGCGACGTTCCTGTTCTCAGCGTGCGTCGTCGTGCCAAATATCTGCTGCTGGAGCTGCCCGACGGCTGGATTATCATCCACCTTGGCATGTCGGGGAGCCTGCGCATTCTGAGCGAAGAGCTGCCCGCAGAGAAACACGATCACGTTGATTTGATCATGAGCAACGGCAAGGTTCTGCGCTATACCGATCCGCGCCGCTTTGGTGCCTGGCTGTGGACCAAAGAGCTGGAAGGCCATCCGGTGTTAGCGCATCTTGGGCCGGAGCCGCTAAGCGATGATTTCAATGCTGACTATCTCCAGCAAAGGTGCGCGAAGAAGAAAACTGCGATTAAACCCTGGCTGATGGATAACAAGCTGGTGGTCGGGGTCGGTAATATCTACGCCAGCGAATCGCTGTTCTCGGCGGGGATCCACCCCGACAGGCTCGCTTCATCGCTTTCACGCGAAGAGTGCGAGCAATTGGTAAAGGTGATTAAGCTGGTGCTGTTGCGCTCCATCGAGCAGGGCGGGACGACGCTAAAAGATTTCCTGCAAAGCGACGGTAAGCCGGGCTATTTTGCCCAGGAATTACAGGTTTATGGTCGTAAGGGGGAACCCTGCCGTATTTGCGGAACGCCAATTATCGGCAGCAAACATGCGCAGCGGGCGACGTTTTATTGCCGCCAGTGCCAGAAGTAAAGTGTGGTGTTTGCGTTGATCCCGGCTCGCGCTGCGCTTAGCCGGGCTACAGGTTTCCAGCCGTCTGCGGGCAGGCGCATCGCGCCGCCTCCGGGAAGAACGCCCTACAGCTTCTTCAGCAGCGCCTGGTGAACGTTAGCAGGCAGGAAGTGGGAGACATCGCCCTGGTGGCGCGCTACCTCTTTCACCAGCGAAGAGGAGATAAACGACCACTCTTTGCACGGCATCAGGAACACGCTCTCCAGCGTCGGCATCAGGTGGCGGTTCATGTGCGCCAGCTGCATCTCATATTCAAAATCCGCCACCGCCCGCAGTCCGCGAATTAAAATATTCGCCTGCTGCGCGCGGGCAAAATTGGCCATTAAATCGCTAAAGCCAATCACTTCAACGTTGACCAGATGTGCGGTTGCCTGCTCTGCCAGCGCGATGCGCTCATCGAGGGTAAACATCGGCTTTTTGCTCGGGCTGGCGGCGATAGCCAGCAAGACCTTATCAAACATGCTGGCCGCACGGGTGACGATATCGATATGGCCGTTAGTGATAGGGTCGAAGGTGCCCGGATAGATCGCTTTTGTGCTCATAATTACACTTTCTCCGAGTAGCCGCGGCTTAGCGCCCACAGCTCGGTGTATTTATTAAACGTATATTGCGCGTTGACCACAGCCAGTAGCCAACCTTGTTTTCCATCCAGAATACCGCCGCGTAGCAGCAGCGTTTTCACGAAGGCACCCAGCGTATGGCCGAAGATACCGGTCAGCGAGGTCTTCTTACCCTTCTGGTGGCGCTCCTGGGCCCAGGCGGCGGCATAGGCCAGCTGCTTTTGCTGAAAGCCGGAAAAGTCACGGCAGGTCAGATGCAACAGATCGCCCGAGAGTTCGATAACCTGTGCGCCTTTGCTGTCGACAGACTCATGCACCAGATTATCGTTATATCGGTAATGGTCGCGTTGGTACAGGCGCATCACGCGGTCCGGATACCAGCCGCTATGGCGCATAAAGCGACCGAGAAAATAGTTTCGCCGGGCGATGCTGTAGATAGCACCGCTTTTTGGCGCGGCCAGCACGCTGCGGATGGATTGTTCAAGCTCTGGGGTGACGCGCTCGTCGGTATCTATCATCAGCACGTAGTCGCCGGTGGCGTAACTCTGGGCGCGCTGGCGCTGAATGCCATAACCCTGCCAGTCGCGATTGATATGAACCTGAGCGCCGAGGCTGCGGGCTAATTCGACGGTGTTATCACTGCTGCCGGAATCCAGCAAGATTAACTCATCGGCCCAGCTTACTGATGCCAGACAATCAGGCAGCAGATCCGCCGCATTTTTGGCGATCATTACGACCGAGAGTCGAGGCGACATTAGTGGCTCCGCTGCGGCAGATAAGGTTGTAGTAACTGTAGCAGACGGGAGAGCGCGCCCTGATTTTGATGCAGCACTTCCACCGCGTGGCGACCGTACCACAGACGATAATCTTCGTCGGTCAGCAGGTTAGACACCTGGGTCACCAGCGAGTTGGCATCGGTCACGGTAATCAGACCGTCGTCCTGCTGCAGCTTGGCGCAGATATCTTTGAAGTTGAAGGTGTGCGGGCCCATCAATACTGGAATCGCATGGGCGGCGGGCTCCAGCGGATTATGACCGCCGCGCTCCACCAGGCTGCCGCCAACGAACGCAAGGTCGGCGATTCCGTACAGCAGCATTAGCTCGCCCATCGTATCGCCAATCACCACCTGGGTACTGTTCGATGGGATTTCGCCAGTGCTGCGCAGGGTGTAGCTCATTCCTGCTTTCTGCACCATTTCGCGGGCGTCGCTAAAACGTTCCGGATGGCGAGGGACGAGGATCAGCAGCAGATTGGGGAATGTCTCCAGCAGCTTTTTATGCGCCTGGAGAACAATTTGTTCTTCGCCGTCGTGGGTGCTGGTGGCAATCCAGACCTGACGATGCGGTGCCCACTGGCGGCGCAGGGTGATGGCGCGTGCAGCCAGTTCAGGTGTCACTGAGATATCAAACTTCAGGCTACCGGTAACCGCCAACTGATTGCGCTTCAGGCCCAGGGCGATAAAACGGTTCGCGTCTTCTTCATTCTGCGCGGCGATAAGCGTGATACGGCTCAGCAGCCGACGCATAAATTTGCCCAGCTTGGCGTAGCCCTTCGCCGAGCGCTCGGACAGGCGGGCGTTAGCAATGACCAGCGGAATTTTACGCTTATGCAGCGTGGCGACCATATTCGGCCACAGCTCGGTCTCCATCACAATAACCAGCTTGGGCTGGACGGTGTTGAAGAAGCGGTTCATGGCACCGGGCAGATCGTAAGGCAGGTAGACGTGATGAACGTCTTTACCGAAGGCCGACATCGCCCGCTCGGAGCCAGTTGGCGTCATGGTAGTAACGGTGATCGGCAGATAGGGATAACGATGACGTAACGCGCGTACCAGCGGGATCGCCGCCAGGGTTTCGCCGACGGAAACGGAATGCAGCAGAATGCCGTCCGGTTCTACCTTGTTCTGACAGTAGCCATAACGTTCAGCCCAGCGTTTGCGGTAGGCAGGGGCCTTACGGCTACGTAAGAGAAGTCGTAGCCAAACCAGTGGCTGAATAAGGTAAAGCAGGGCGGTATAAAGCAATTCCAAGCGATTTATCCGTTTTCATGTTTTTGCGGGCAAATTCTAAGCATTTAACCCGCGTAAAGCTATCTCTTTGGCGGATTCAGTATTAAGCCACATCGCGATAGCGCTTGATGCGCAGATAGCGGCGTCCAAGACGCCAGCGTAGACGGAACGTGCGGGCGTTTTTCCAGATAAGACTCCAGATCCCGCGGTCGAAGAATTCTTTAATTATAATATGCTTTTTTGATTCATCTTTCATGCTATCGAAAGTATGAATAATTCCCAGCCCCTCTTTGGCGATTTGCCAGCGGCAGGCGGAAATATCGCGAACCTTGTCCGGATAACGCTGATTGATGGCGTCCAGCATCTCCAGAATTTTCATGTAGTGGCGCGCTGAACGCATCAGCGTATCGTCGTTGTCCGGCTTGTGCGATACCGATTCCGAGTGAATATAGTAGTCGTAGAACTGCTCGCTGGTGTACTGCACGCGTTCTGCTGTAAGCAACACTTCCGTGGTCCAGGGAATATCCTGATGGCGCAGGCCCGGCTCAAAGTGGAAGTTGTGGCTCGCGATAAATTCGCGACGGTAGATATTCAGCCAGGTGACATGCAGGAATTTACGCGAATCCAGCGCCTGCTTTAACCACACGTGGCCGGGCAGTACGCCGGTAGACTGCAATTTATCCAGCGGGAATATCGGGTGGATATCTTTTTTCGTCTCGTAGACGTAGCGCCCGTTGCAGGTGGCGACATCAAGGTGACCCTTTTCCGCCATCTCCAGAAGCGTGCTGTACATGCCTGGGTAAAGCTTGTCATCGATATCCGGGAAGGTCAGGTACTTACCCGTGGCGACGGCAAGACCCGTGTTACGCGCCACCGAAACGCCCTGATTTTCCTGCTCCAGCACGATCACATTTTGCAGACGGTCCTTCCACTGGTCGATAACCGCCAGGCTGGCGTCCGTCGACCCGTCGTTCACCAGGATCAGTTCATAGCTTTCCAACTGCTGTTGCTCAAGGCACTCAAAGAATTGCGCAAGGAATTTTTCGCCGTTATAGACGGCGGCCACGATGCTCAGTAAAGGCGTTTGACTCATAAATCATTCGATCCTGGTTGAATAACGGCGTCAGGCGCTACGCAGCTGACGGTACTGCTGACAAATTGTCGCCACGCTGAATTTTTCCAGCATCAGGGCGTCGATGGCAGGCGGGCTATGGTAAATGCTTTGCATCGTCTGGGCCAGCGCCGGGCTGTTCAAATCCGCCAGACCACGAGCCAGTTCGCCGGTTAAAATTTCAGTGACACCGCCCGGACAGCGGGTGCTGGCAACCGGCGTGTTGAGCAGCAGCGCTTCTACCACCACGTTGCCAAAACCTTCGCTATCTGAGCTCAGGACCAGCATCCGCGCGCCTTTAATCCACGGCAGCGGGTTTTTCTGGAAGCCTTTAAACAGGACGCGATCGCCAACCTGTAGCTGCTGTGCCAACTGGCGCAGGCGCTGTTCTTGCTCCGGTTTTCCCTGCCCCAGCAGCACCAGCGGTGCATCGATGCCGCTTTGCGCATAGGCCTCAATCAGCCTGTCATGGCGCTTACCGGGATGAAAACGCCCCACGTGGATAATATAGTCGCCATCGGGCCGTTCGCTCGGCTCCTGGGCCGCGGCGCGCAGGGCGGCGATATCAAACGGGTTATAAATCGTTTTCAACTGCGCCGGACGAATGGCGAACTGTTCAACCAGATCCTTGCCGACCGCATCGGAAACGGTGACGACGTTGCGCCCCTGGTAAACGCGTTTGATCTTCTGCTGTTTCATCCAGCGGTCAAAACCGGTGCGATGGCCGAGATAGGAAGTGGAGAACACGCCGTGCAGGCAGAACCAGACGTTACGCCCGCTCAGCAGGCGGCTGCGGGAGACAATGCGGTCAGTCTTATGCAGATTTGAGAGCACCAGATCTAAATGGCCCTGCTGTTCTGCTTTATCGATAGCCGCATCAAGCTGGCGCGCGCGCCGGGATAGCTCGGTGAGCTTGCGCCACGGTTTGCGGCAGCGGTCAGCGATCACCTGATAATCCAGCCCTTCCGGCAACGGATAATCGCAGACGTCGCGCAGGGAAAAGAGCGATACCTGTTCGCCCTGATTGAGAAAATGCTCCGCCAGCGTCAGCACCACTTTTTCCGCGCCGCCGCCGGGCAGGCCGTCAATAACAAACAGTATGCGCATCGTTATTTCACCAGATCCTGATAGAGGGAGAGCAGCTGCGCCGATAGCCGTTCGCTGGTGCAGGTCATAATGCGCTCGCGGGCACGTTCGCCTTGCGCAGAACCTAAGGCGCGGGCGGGCAGAGCGATAACGGACTCCTGCAGGGCCGGGATATCCAGCGCGTCGCAAACGTAGCCGTTGCTGCCCTGAACGATAAATTCCGCGCCGCCGCAGCCGGTGGTGGTAATGACCGGCAGGCCGCAGGCCATCGCTTCAAGGATAACGTTAGGGAACGGATCGTACAGCGTTGGTAGCAGCAGGCCGTCGGCCATCTGATAGAACGGCAGGGTTTCTGACTGCATGCCGAAGAAACGAACCCGATCTTCACAGTTCAGCGTTTTCGCCAGTTGCTGATAGCGACTCTGCTCTTTATCTTTGCCAACCACTAACAGATAGCGATCGGTTGGGGCGATGGCGCGAATCGCTGCATCCAGCCCTTTACGCTCAAAGCCGGAACCGACGTAGATCAGACAGGTCGCCTGCAGCGGCAGATTCCATTTGGTGCGTAGCGCAACAAAGGCCGCTTCCGTTGGTGGTAGAAAACGCTGGTTATCGATGGCGTTGTAGATAACGTGGATTTTTTCCGCTGGCAGACCGAAGTCTTCAATAATCTCTTGTTTAATCATCTCTGCGTTACAGATGACGCCGCGCAGGTGCGAGTCCTGATACATTTCGCGCTCGGCCTGCATCACATAGCGATGGTAGCGGTCAGCGAACAGCAGACGGCTTTTCCAGCCGGGCAGAATACGCGAACGTTGCTGAAGCCAACGGCGATGTACGCCGTCTCCAGCTCGATACAGGTCGCAACCGGGGATGCGCTCATGGCTTTGCACCAGGTCGAAGGACTCGCGCTGCCACAGCTGACGCGCAGCTTCGGCAAAACCACGCTCGCGGCTGATGCGTCCCCACTTACGCGGGTTGCAGATGTGGATGTTCCACTCGGGCTTCACCGGCCCCTGCCACTCGCGGGTGATGACGTTCAGTTCAAGATCGCTGTCGTCGAGAGCCTCCAACGCGCGGGAGACAAAGCGCTCCGCGCCGCCGTCCGGGCGATACTTCTGGCGTACCAGAGCCAGCCTGAATTTACTCATGCCAGTACCTTTTTCGCCGCCGCGATAACCGCGTCGGTGGGGATTAAATCGAGATAGCGTTCGTCGGTGTTGGTATCAATGTCGTCAGGATCGGGAATGGGGCCAAAATCCCCCGCCCAGATCACCTCTCCTTGCGCCTGCCACGGACGCCAGAAGGTGAGCTTTGACGGACCGAACAGCGCGACCAGCGGCGTGTTCAGCGCGGCGGCCATATGCATCGGCACCGAGTCTACGCCGATAAACAGACGGGCATGGTCGATGACCGATGCCAGCTGGCGCAGGGTTAACTGCCCGGCGAGCGAGTGCAGACGGGCATTAGGGCTGCCTGCCATAATTGTCTCGACCATCTGTTTCTCTTTGGCATCGGGTCCGGAGGTCAGCACTACCGCATATCCCGCCTCCGAGAGTGCATTAATTAATGCGCTCATTCGCTCTTCGCGCCAGCATTTAAAGAACCAGCGGGAGGTTGGCTGAATAACAATATAGTTGTCCTGAAACCCTTCCGGTAGCAGTGCGCAACTGGTGGCCCAGTCCTGTTCGCTGTAGCCCATTTTTGCTGGGGCATCATCAACATTCAGCCCAAGCGGCGCCAGAATCGACAGATTCTGCTGCACCGTATGCAGCTGATTATGCAGCTCGGTTGAAGCGAGGGCGGTATGGCAGAAACGCCAGGCCGGATGACGGCGTTTCGGGAAGTCAAAGCCGATGCGGGTTGCCGCGCCGGTTAGCTTAGTGATGATCGCGCTGGGCCACTGATCGGCAAGATTGAGCACCATATCGTAGCGTTGCTGGCGGAGGGTTCGAATCAGCTGCCATTCCATCTTAAGCTGGTGGCCGGCTCCCTGCTTTTTCCAGCGCCGATCAATACCATAAATATGGTTGATATCGGCGTTCGCCGCGAGCATATCCCGGGTCTCTTCATAAAGCAGAACATCCACGTGGGCGGCGGGATATTGCTGTTTTAGAGCGTGAATAAGCGGGGTTATCAATAACATGTCGCCATGATGGCGAAGCTTGATAACCAGGATTCGCGCCGGGTTTACGCGGCTGGAAGTGCGGGTTTCAGGCGTCATACTCTGTTCTTCATCCAGGATAAGGGTTCCGATTCTAGGGGATCAGATAGATTGAGAGAAGCGTTGTCTTGCTCTACCATGACCCGATACGTATGGCCTGAGGACGTTTTCGTGCACAAACCCGCATTTCTCATCACGATTGATACAGAGGGCGATAACCTCTGGCAAAAACATGACAGCATCACCACCGAGAATGCGCGCTATTTACCGCGTTTTCAGCAGCTTTGCGAAAAGTATGGTTTCAAACCGGTTTATTTGACCAACTATGAAATGGCCATTGACCCCGTTTATATCGAGTTCGCCAAAGATGTGATTGCCCGGGGAACGGCGGAAATTGGTATGCATCTGCACGCCTGGAACAGCCCGCCAACCGACCCGCTTACCGATGACGATTGGCGGCATAAACCATATCTGATTGAGTACAGCGATGCGGCGATGCGAGAAAAAGTCGACTATATGACCCGTCTGCTGGAAGACACCTTCCAGACCAAAATGGTCAGCCACCGCGCCGGGCGCTGGGCGTTTGATGAGCGCTATGCGCGTCTGCTGGTGGAGTACGGCTATCTGGTCGATTGCTCGGTCACCCCTCGGGTGAACTGGAAAACGGCCAAAGGCGCGCCGCAGGGCGACGGCGGCACCGATTATCGCAACTTCCCGCAGCACGCCTACTTCCTCGATGAGAACGATATTCGCCGTGAAGGTCAGTCGCCGCTGCTGGAAGTGCCGATGAGCATTCAGTACAAGCATTCTGCCTGGATGAATAGCCTGAAGCAGGGCTACGATCGCTTGCGAGGCAAGGTGCGCTCACCGTCCGTTCACTGGCTGCGTCCGAAGGGCGGCAACGTCGAAACGATGAAAAAAGTCGTGGAACAGACGTTGACTCAGGGTAATGACTACGTCGAATATATGCTCCACTCTTCTGAGTACATGCCTGGCGGCAGCCCAACGTTTAAAAACGAGCAGGATATCGAGCGCTTATATGCCGATCTGGAGGCTTTTTTCAGCTGGCTGGCGCCGCAGGTGAAGGGAATGACGTTGGCGGAGTATTATAATAATAAAAAGAGATAAAAGGCTCATTTTTATATGAAATTTATGCTCTACCGTAATCAACATTAAAATGCTTACCAGGGTAATAAAATTTATATCTATTATCTCAAGCCTGGCAACAGGAGATTATGTTAGGCTTGAGCGTATCATCGATATTTAGTTACCCAGAATCACGACAATCAGAAAAAACTTATGTCTAAAAAGAAAAAAATCCTGTTCGTTGTTGATCTGCTGAGTGGCAGAGGGGGTATGGAGAATGTTACCCGGCAGCTTATTCTACAGTTAAATTCAGATCCTCGGTATTCAGCGGGGCTCTTTATTCTTAATGACGGTGGCCGTTATGCTTCAAGCACGTGGCGTGAAGGGATTGTCTGGGGAGAAAGTCAGAGAATTACTGGTAATCATAAAATATCGAGGCTGTTTCATGTTTTACAGCTAGCTTTTTTTATGCTGAAAAACCGTCCCAATCGAGTCGTTGTACTGAATACGATTCCTTGCTTGATTACCAGACGCGCCATGAAAATATCAGCTACGAGCGCAAAATTATCAACCTGGATGCACTTGCCGCCGCGAGATCGGTATCGACCTCGATACCTCTTACTCGCTGAGCACCATTTCTCTATTAGCCGCGATATTGCCAGGCAGTTCATAGAGCTGGGGGCTGCGCCAGAGTCAATCGATGTCGTTTTTAACCCTGTAAAAAAAAGTACCGCGGTTATCACGCGCCCGCAAACATTGAAATTACTCTATGTTGGACGAGTTCATTTTGCTGATCAAAAAAATCTCAAAGAGCTTTTTGACGCAGTTAGTCAACTCAATATTCCTTGGTCACTTGATATCGTTGGTGATGGTGAAGACCTGGTACAATGCCAAAGTTATGTTGATACTCTAGGGAAGGTGCGAACAAGTCCCTGATATGAGATCATGTTTGTCATCTGGAGCCATGGAACAGGGTTCATCATGAGTCATCAACTTACCTTCGCCGACAGTGAATTCAGCAGTAAGCGCCGTCAGACCAGAAAAGAGATTTTCTTGTCCCGCATGGAGCAGATTCTGCCATGGCAAAACATGGTGGAAGTCATCGAGCCGTTTTACCCCAAGGCTGGTAATGGCCGGCGACCTTATCCGCTGGAAACCATGCTACGCATTCACTGCATGCAGCATTGGTACAACCTGAGCGATGGCGCGATGGAAGATGCTCTGTACGAAATCGCCTCCATGCGTCTGTTTGCCCGGTTATCCCTGGATAGCGCCTTGCCGGACCGCACCACCATCATGAATTTCCGCCACCTGCTGGAGCAGCATCAACTGGCCCGCCAATTGTTCAAGACCATCAATCGCTGGCTGGCCGAAGCAGGCGTCATGATGACTCAAGGCACCTTGGTCGATGCCACCATCATTGAGGCACCCAGCTCGACCAAGAACAAAGAGCAGCAACGCGATCCGGAGATGCATCAGACCAAGAAAGGCAATCAGTGGCACTTTGGCATGAAGGCCCACATTGGTGTCGATGCCAAGAGTGGCCTGACCCACAGCCTAGTCACCACCGCGGCCAACGAGCATGACCTCAATCAGCTGGGTAATCTGCTGCATGGAGAGGAGCAATTTGTCTCAGCCGATGCCGGCTACCAAGGGGCGCCACAGCGCGAGGAGCTGGCCGAGGTGGATGTGGACTGGCTGATCGCCGAGCGCCCCGGCAAGGTAAGAACCTTGAAACAGCATCCACGCAAGAACAAAACGGCCATCAACATCGAATACATGAAAGCCAGCATCCGTGCCAGGGTGGAGCACCCATTTCGCATCATCAAGCGACAGTTCGGCTTCGTGAAAGCCAGATACAAGGGGTTGCTGAAAAACGATAACCAACTGGCGATGTTATTCACGCTGGCCAACCTGTTTCGGGCGGACCAAATGATACGTCAGTGGGAGAGATCTCACTAAAAACTGGGGATAACGCCTTAAATGGCGAAGAAACGGTCTAAATAGGCTGATTCAAGGCATTTACGGGAGAAAAAATCGGCTCAAACATGAAGAAATGAAATGACTGAGTCAGCCGAGAAGAATTTCCCCGCTTATTCGCACCTTCCCTAGAGTGGCGATTTGGGATAGTGGATTGGCATATTCTGACCAGCACTATTTCTTCAGCACACCGCTGGAAAGAACAACGTATGCTCAGGCGTTTATTAAAGAAAATCATCCGGGAAATACGGAAGGATATAATAACGTAAAATATAATATGCATAATGATTTTCTTGAAACACTAACGTTACAAGGTATCATGGGCGCACTTTCTTTAGCTTTTATATATTTATCCTTCGCCATTGTGGTGATCCGTCAAAGAATTATGACATCAGCATTATTGCCATTGTTTGTTCTTTTCATTTGTGGGCTAACTGATTCAGTATTAATAAACCCTCAAACGGCGATGTTATTTTTAATATCAGTTGTTATTTCAGCTTCATTACCAACATCCAATAAGTAAAAAAGATGGGGAGCATGGCTCCCCTTTGAATATCATTTTTTAATAATGTGCTGAGCCGCGTTGACAATATCTTTAACCTCTATAGTTGAGATTGGGTGATATTTGTCGTGCGTCAAAATTTGCACTGCTTCCGGGTAGCCTGGCCCCCAGGTCTTGTTATTTTGATATTTCCCATGCATGTCATTGCCATAAAGCGCAACCAGAGGTTTACGGTACGCCGCCGCGATATGCACGATAGAAGTATCTGGCGATATGACGAGATCGGCATGTTTGATCAGAGACATCGCGCTAAACAGGGATGGAAACGGATTTTTATATACCCCTTCAGGAAGAACAGAAATAACCTTATTATTGGGGTCGAGATAGATAATATTATAACCAGGGATATAGTTTTTTATTTCATGGAAGAGTTGCTGAAGTTGGCTAAGTGATAACTCACGTTTGCTATCGGCAGCGAAGGGATTGATGATGATGTTTTTAGAGTGCGGTAATTTTTTTAAAAAATCTGAAACGTCGACATCAGTCTCTTCAGGATAGAAAAGATCGTATGAGGTATTAACGTGAGCAAATCCCAGTTCAGACATTAAAAGTGCATAGCGAGTAGTGACATGCTCTTGAAAACCTGAAAATTTTATTGATTTGTTATAAATATTATACTTTTCTTTGTTAAAACCAATAACGTTCCTTGTATTAATTTTCAGTAAAAAACGAAGGCTTGTAGGCGATATTTTATCTCCCATATCGATAACAAGATCGTAACTCTCGTTGGCTAACCTTGGTACATTACCTTGCTGGTCATAAATGTGTATTTTACGAATGTAAGGATTGTGCTCGATCGCGATTATATTGTTCACCGTCGCTAATATATCAACCATATAGCCATTCTTATATAGTTCACGTATAAGCGAGGTGGAGACGATCATATCCCCAATTTTTCCATCATCGCGTAAAAGAAGAACTTTTGCGCCTTTTGCTAAAACAAATTCTTTTTTAATTCGACGGTCCCATATCCAGCGAGCAATCGTCATACGGAGTGCTTTAAAAAAGTAATTTCGTTTTCTATTCCAGGTTCGTAATGTCGCAAATTTCTTCTGGTGATGAGATTTCATTTTTTTTCTGGACTCTCGTGCAAAGAATTCAGTTCGATAAGGCGAGATGCCTTCAGTAGTTCGAATACGTGCGGAGCTGCAATATCCCCCGTGCTGCTGCCGTTTTCCGGGCGCACGACGTACTGATTTTTACCGTAGCCGCCAATCAGCCCCGGATCGGTCGGGCCGTATAGCGTGAAATTTGGTTTATCGAGCGCGGCGGTTAAATGGCTCAGACCGGTGTCGACGGAAACCACCCCGCGCGCGCCTGCCAGTACCTGGGCAACCTGCTCCAGGCTCATGCGCGGCAACACGTCGACAAAATCATGCCCTTCCGCCAGGCGTTTGGCCCGCGCCTCTTCATGCGGTGCGCCCCACGGCAGCTTCACTCTCAGGCCGCTGTCGGCCAGCAGGCTGATAAGCGCCCGCCAGTTCTCTTCCGGCCAGTGTTTGTCATCGCGAGTGGTGGCGTGCAGGAATACCAGACACGGTGCGGCAGATGCGTCATCCTGGCGCAGAAAGTGGCGAGCGATGGCGTAGTCGCCCTGAGTTTTTGGCTTTGCGTAGCCGAGGCTTTTGGCGAACAGTTCGCGGGTGCGCTCAACGGCGTGTTGCTGTTTAGCGATATGGTGGCGACGGTTATAGAACAGGCTCGCCAGCGGTTCGCGGGCGGTCTTCCAGTCCATGCCGTGCTTAACGCCACGGGCCAGGCGGGTTACCAGCGCAGCGCTTTTCAGCAACCCCTGAGCGTCAATAATTGCGTCGTATTTTTCCGCCTGCACTGCTTCGCGAAATGCCTTGCGCTCGGCTTTTATTGGCGCGGAAAACCACGCTTTGCGCCAGCGACGAATCGCCACCGGGATCACCCGATCGACGTTTTCATGCCATGAAGGGATCTGCGCGAAGCCTTCCTCAACGACCCAGTCGAAACGAATACCGGGAAAGGCCAGCGCGGCGTCGGTCAGCGCGGGTAGCGTGTGCAGTACGTCGCCCATGGACGAGGTTTTTACGATCAATACCTGCATCCGCTACGCTTCCTCTGTTTCCAGTTTTTCCGTCAACAGCGCGTTTAGTTCTTCCAGTACGCGCTGTGGGGTAATGTCGATCAAGCTTTGGTGATAACCTTCGGCGGCATCGCCTTTGCGCACTTTGTGGTAGCCGCTAATCAGGCGGATAACGCGCGCTTTATGCGACAACGGCGGGGTGAAATTCGGGCTGCTCGGACCATAGAGCGCGACCAGCGGACGGTCCAGTGCGGCGGCGACGTGCATCAGGCCGGAGTCGTTGCTGACCACCGCTTTACAGGCGGCGATCAGAATGACGGCCTGCTCAAGCTGGGTCTCCCCGGCCAGGTTGCGACACCATGCCTGCTGCTCCGTGCTCAGCGTGGCGATGATCTCTTTGCCCGCTTCGTTATCTTTAGCAGAACCGAACAGGGCGATTTGATAACCGTCGTCGATCAACTGTTTCGCCAGCTCAGCGTAGTGGTAGTGTGGCCAGCGTTTGGCCGGGCCAAATTCCGCGCCGGGGCAGAAACCGATAATCGGGCGGTCAGAGGAGAGGTTGAACGCGTTACAAGTCTGCGATTTCTCACCTTCATTCACCTGCAACTGCGGCCACAGCAGCGGCTGCGGCAGGTCTTTCGCGCAGCGCATCACGCCTTTGTCGTAAGCCAGACCGACATAACGTTCGACCATCAGCGGCCAGGCTTCTTTATCCAGTTTGCGGGCATCGTTCAGCAGGCCGTAGCGCATCTCGCCAAGCCAGCCGGTACGAAGCGGGATACCCGCGAAGAATGGCACCAGGGCCGACTTAAACGAATTCGGTAGCACGTAAGCGCGATCGTAACGACGCTCGCGCAGGCTGTGCCCAAGCTTGCGGCGCTCGCCGATTTCCAGCGCTCCGTGACCAAGTGGCATCGGGATCGCTTCATTGACTTCTGGCATACGCGACAGCAGCGGACGACACCACGCGGGTGCCATCACGTCGATGATTGCCTGGGGATAGCGCGCCCTGAGCGTACGATAGAGACTTTGCGACATCATCATGTCGCCTACCCAAGACGGGCCAACCACCAGTATTTTCATGTTATTTCTTACGCGTCGCGGTTAAGCCAGGCCATATATTCCGTTACGCCTTCGGCCACGGTCTTAAACGGTTTGTCATAGCCCGCTGCACGCAGGTTAGTCAGATCCGCCTGGGTAAACGCCTGGTAGCGACCTTTCAGTTTATCCGGGAACGGAATGTATTCGATGCTGCCTTTCTGATGATAAGCCAGCGTGGCGTCCGCTACCGCCTGGAAGGATTCCGCGCGGCCGGTGCCAAGGTTGAAAATGCCGGAGACGCCGTTTTCCCAGAACCACAGGTTTACCGCAGCGACATCGCCGACGTAGACGAAGTCGCGCTTAAAGCCGTCGCTGCCTTCGAACAGTTTCGGACTTTCGCCATTATTCAACTGAGTATTGAGATGGAACGCGACGCTGGCCATGCTGCCTTTGTGCCCTTCGCGCGGCCCGTAGACGTTGAAATAACGGAAGCCGACAACTTGCGAGTTCGCTTCCGGCAGGACCTGGCGCACGTATTCATCGAACAGAAACTTAGAATAGCCGTAGACGTTGAGCGGCTGCTCATATTTGCGGGACTCAATAAAGTCGCTGGTGCGGCCACCGTAGGTCGCCGCGGAAGAGGCGTACAGGAACGGGATTTCACGCTCCAGGCAGTAGTGCAGCAGCTCTTTCGAGTACTGATAGTTGTTATCCATCATGTACTTGCCGTCCCACTCGGTGGTGGAGGAGCAGGCGCCTTCGTGGAAGATTGCATCGATATCGTCAAACTCTTCGCCTGCCATAATCTGGATCAGGAAGTCTTCTTTATCCATGTAGTCAGCGATATTCAGGTCTACCAGGTTCGCGAACTTGGTGCCGTCTTTCAGATTATCGACAACCAGAATATCGGTAATGCCTTGGTCATTCAGTGCTTTAACGATGTTGCTGCCGATAAAGCCTGCGCCGCCGGTAACGATGATCATAACTGTAACCTTTGAAGTAGGGTGCCCAGAGACAATCCGGACATGAATACTCATATCATATCACCACATCGGAAAGGCTTCAGCCATTCGCCGAAAAGGTGTAGAGGGTCTCGTGATTTATGCTGCAAATAATTCATGTGGTAATGCATCATCTCGTATCAGCGTATATCTTTAGGTAATATACCCGTCATACTTCAAGTTACAGGCACGTTGGTTTTCCTCGCTCACCCCAGTCACTTACCAGAGTAAGCTCCTGGGGATTCGCTGCGTCACCGCGTTACTCGGCCTGCGGCCTCGCCCCTACGGGGCCAGCGCAAGCGCTGTTCAAGGCACCATAGCCTTGTCCTGCAACTCGAATTATTTAGGGTAATATGTGCCAAATTTTGCCGAATCTGGAGAGTTGCAATGCGTGGTGATTTCTACAAACAGTTAACCAATGACCTGGATACCGCGCGCGCGGAAGGGTTGTTTAAAGAAGAACGGATTATTACTTCAGCACAGCAGGCAGATATCACCGTCGGCGGTAGCCAGGTGATTAACTTCTGCGCCAATAACTATCTGGGTCTCGCGAACCACCCGGAGCTGATTGCCGCTGCGAAAAGTGGAATGGACAGTCACGGCTTCGGCATGGCCTCCGTACGCTTTATCTGCGGTACTCAGGACAGCCATAAAGCGCTTGAGAAAAAGCTGGCGGATTTTCTCGGTATGGAAGACGCGATTCTGTATTCTTCCTGCTTTGACGCTAACGGCGGCCTGTTTGAAACCCTGCTCGGCGCAGAAGACGCGATTATCTCCGATGCCCTGAACCATGCGTCAATCATCGACGGCGTGCGCCTGTGTAAAGCGAAGCGCTTTCGCTACGCCAACAACGACATGCAGGAACTGGAAGCTCGCCTGAAAGAGGCTCGCGAAGCGGGTGCTCGTCATGTGCTGATCGCCACCGACGGCGTCTTCTCAATGGATGGTGTGATTGCCAACCTGAAAGGCGTTTGCGATCTGGCGGATAAATACGATGCGCTGGTCATGGTCGATGACTCTCACGCCGTTGGCTTTGTCGGTGAAAACGGTCGCGGCTCTCATGAGTACTGCGACGTGATGGGCCGGGTCGATATCATCACCGGTACCTTAGGCAAAGCGCTGGGCGGCGCGTCCGGTGGCTATACCGCAGCGCGTAAAGAGGTCGTTGAGTGGCTGCGCCAGCGCTCTCGCCCGTATCTGTTCTCCAACTCGCTGGCTCCGGCGATTGTCGCCGCTTCGATTAAAGTGCTGGAGATGGTGGAAGCGGGCAGCGAGCTGCGCGACCGTCTATGGTCCAACGCGCGTCTGTTCCGTGAAAAAATGAGCGCCGCAGGCTTTACCCTGGCGGGCGCCGATCACGCCATTATCCCGGTGATGCTCGGTGAAGCCTCCGTAGCGCAGGCGTTCGCGCGCGAGCTGCAAAAAGAAGGTATTTATGTCACTGGATTCTTCTATCCAGTGGTACCAAAAGGCCAGGCGCGTATTCGCACCCAGATGTCTGCGGCGCATACCCCTGAACAAATTGAACGTGCGGTGGAAGCCTTTACCCGCATCGGTAAACAACTGGGCGTGATTGCCTAAGGGTGTGAGATGAAAGCGTTATCCAAACTGAAGGCGGAAGAAGGCATCTGGATGACCGACGTACCGGAACCGGAAGTCGGCCACAACGATTTGCTGATTAAAATCCGCAAGACCGCAATTTGCGGTACCGACGTGCATATCTACAACTGGGATGAGTGGTCGCAAAAAACCATTCCGGTCCCGATGGTTGTGGGCCATGAATACGTGGGCGAAGTGGTGGGTATCGGTCAGGAAGTGCGCGGCTTTAAGCTTGGCGATCGCGTTTCCGGCGAAGGGCATATTACCTGCGGCCACTGCCGTAACTGCCGCGCCGGGCGCACGCATTTGTGCCGCAACACGACGGGCGTCGGCGTAAACCGTCCGGGCTGCTTTGCTGAATATCTGGTGATTCCGGCGTTTAATGCGTTCAAGATCCCGGACAATATCTCTGACGATCTGGCGTCGATTTTCGACCCGTTTGGTAATGCCGTTCATACCGCGCTCTCTTTCGACCTCGTCGGCGAAGATGTGCTGGTTTCCGGTGCAGGCCCGATTGGCGTGATGGCGGCGGCAGTGGCGAAGCATGTCGGTGCGCGTAACGTCGTTATTACTGACGTGAACGAATATCGTCTGGAGCTGGCGCGCAAAATGGGCGTGACCCGCGCGGTAAACGTTGCGAAAGAGAACCTTAACGATGTGATGGCTGAACTGGGCATGACTGAAGGTTTCGATGTGGGCCTGGAGATGTCCGGCGCACCGCCGGCGTTTCGTACCATGCTGGATACCATGAACCACGGCGGGCGTATTGCCATGCTTGGCATCCCGCCGTCAGATATGTCTATCGACTGGACCAAGGTGATTTTCAAAGGGCTGTTTATCAAAGGGATTTACGGCCGGGAAATGTTTGAAACCTGGTACAAAATGGCCGCGCTTATTCAGTCTGGATTGGATCTCTCGCCGATCATCACACATCGCTTTGGCATTGATGACTTCCAGCAGGGCTTCGACGCCATGCGCTCCGGTCAGTCTGGTAAAGTTATTCTTAGCTGGGATTAATTCCACTCGAGTTGTATATAAAAAAAGCGCCTGCGGGCGCTTTTTTGAGAGCTGCCCTGCACTTTTCTGATTCTTAACCCACTCCGCACTTTTTCTAAATCGCTTTCTTACCTATTGGTTTATACAGTCAGTTTAATCGCTTTTTAACCACACAAAGACTATGTTTAAACTTGCTGTATGCTTATTGACCTGTAACTCATCCCGCCTATTACGGGAGGTTTTACCACCTTTGATCAAGGTGGCCGATGAAGTGATCGTCATCGACTCGGGCAGCACGGACGCCACGCTGCAGATTTGCCAACAATTCGGTCTTACTGTTCACCACCATCCTTATACCGCTCACGGCGCACAGATGAATTACGCGACATCCCTGGCCAGCCATGACTGGGTGCTGTGTATGGATAGCGATGAAATTCTCGATGATGATGTCGTGGCGGCTATTCTGGCGCTGAAAGCTGGCGATGAACCTGCACCTGACTGCGCATGGCGTCTGCCGCGCTACTGGTTCGTTTTGGGTGAAGAGGTGCGAACCATTTACCCGGTCTCATCGCCGGATTTTCCCGTGCGTTTATTTAATCGTACCGTTGCGCGCTTTAACGATAGACCGGTGGACGATCAGGTTGTCGGCTATAAGCACTCCAGCAAACTGGCAGGCTTCGTGCGCCACGATACCTTCTACTCCCTGCATGAAGTGTTTAATAAGCTCAATAGCTATACTACGCGGCTGGTTAAATACCAGAAGGTCAGGCCGTCGATTGGGCGCGGGGTGATCAGCGCAATTGGCGCTTTCTTTAAGTGGTATCTGTTCAGCGGGGCATGGCGTAAGGGAAAAGTGGGTGTGGTCACCGGGCTGTACGCGACCTTTTACAGCTTTCTCAAATACTTCAAGGCATGGTATGCCCATCAGGATAAGCAGGAACCCGTAGCGGAAAAGCGCCCGGATTCCCGGCAAATTTAGTTAGTGGGGTTATCCCAGCCCTGCCACTTCAACTGGTAGTACTGCACCAGAGCACTCTGGCTGATGCTTTCGCTCAGAATGGTAAAGAAGCGACTGGCGTTGACCGGCTCTGGCGGACGCTTCGGTTTGCACAACTTCACGCCGCGGAACGGGTTGCGCGGCGGCTGTGCAGACGGCGGCGCGATATTCGGCGTTGAGGTATCGACCTGCGGTTCGTTGAGCAGGCTGCTCGGGCGTACCAGGGTTATATCCGGCGGCAGGTTATACACCATCTGCTGCAGCACGCGCACCGTAGTTGGGTGCGGGTGGCCGATGGCGATAGCCGAACCGTTGCGCCGTGCCAGAGCGATTGCGCGGTTGAATTGATAGCGGATATCCGCTTCGTTCTGCGTATCGTCGAGGAACACCTTGCGCTTGATCACCTTCACGCCGGTGCCCTGCGCCGCGCGCATGGCCTGAGTGTTGCCGATGGTGACGCTATCGAGGAAGTAAAGATTGTAGCGCTCCAGCGCCTGCATCACCTTTTGCATACCGAACAGGCTGGAGGTCATGGCGCTGCCCATATGGTTATTCAGCCCCACGGCGTACGGTACCTTGCCATAGGCTTCACGGATAATGCGTTCGATCTCGCTGCTGTTCATATCCGGGCGGAGCGTGTCTTTTTCCAGCGGTTGCTTACTGAGTGGTGCCATCGGCAGGTGGATCAGGACCTCATGACCGAGGTTATGCGCTTTGGTCGCCATTTCGCGGGCATGAGGAGCATTAGGGAGTACAGCGACGGAGATGTTGGCGGGCAGCGCCAGCACCTGGTTTTCCGTATGCGGACGATAGCCAAAGTCATCGATAACAATGGAGAGTTTGCCGGCAAAAACCGGCGACGCCATAACCAGCGTAGTGGTTACCGCGAGTGCAATTGTGCGAAATTGAAGCAAAACTTATCTTCCCAACCACGGCTGTGGATTGACCGCCTGACCCTGGCGGCGAATTTCGAAATAGAGCGACGGACGGCCCTGACCGCCGCTGCTGCCTACGAGAGCAATCGGCTGGCCCGCCCGGACCTGAGTGCCGACGCTGACCAGCGCGCTTTGGTTATAGCCGTAAAGACTCATGTCGCCTTTGCCGTGTTCAACGACTACCACCAGGCCATAACCCTGTAGCCAATCGGCGAGAATGACCCGACCATCGGCAACGGCTTTGACCTCGGTGCCTTCAGACGCAGCGATAACCATCCCTTTCCAACGTAGTTCACCTTGCAGCTGTTCGCCATAGCGATGGAGAATTGATCCGCGTACTGGCCAGAATGCCTGGCCGCGAGGTGCGCCAAGACCACCGGTTCGGGAGATCAGCGAGCGTTCGCTCTCGGTGGTTTTGTAGGTGGTACCTTTGCGCGAGGCTTCCTGCTGGCGATCGCGAACGCTTTGCGCCTCGCGGGCTTCACGCTCCGCGCGCGCTTTAGCTGCCGCTTCCGCCTGGGCGATACGACCGCGCAGGCGCGATTCGTTAGCCCGTAATTCGCTTAACTGCTGCTGGCCTTTCTGAATAGAGGATTCAAGGCTGGCGAGGGTCTTTTTACGCTCGTTACGCGCCTGTTCCAGCTTGTTTTGCTGGGCGCGTTGTTCGTAAACCAGAGTTTGCTGCTGGCTTTGTTTCTCTTCCAGCATGGTCTTTTGCACCGCCACGTCTTCGCGGGTCTGCTTGAGCTGGGCGATGGTTTCCTGACGCGCCTGGTTCAGATAACCAAAATAGGCCTGGAGACGCTGATTACGCTGCCCCTCCTCACCGCTAAGGATCATCTGGATGCCGGTATGCGGCCCTTGACGAAATGCAGCATCAAGCTGTGCAGAGAGATTGCGTTCCTGCGACGCACGCTGACGTTCCAGCTTAGCGAGCGCGGCGTTCATTTCGTCGATCTGCTTATTCAGCTGGTTTAGGGTGTTCTGGGTTTCACGCAGTTGACGCGCGGCGGCGGAGATGGCTTCTTCCTGTGCTCTAAGCTGGTCGAGCAGGGAAGAGCGCTGTTGCTGCTGTTGCTTAATCGCCCGCTGTTTGGCGGCGATATCGGCCTGAATAGATTTCAGCTGGTCGCGGTCATCGGCATGAGCAGATGCGGCGCACAGCAATACGCCAGCGCTAAGCGCGCTGGCGTACAGGACGGACCGAACTGCCGTTGCGATCCATGTATTTGAATAAGTCGCCTTTCCCCTCATGGGGAAGGATTATTCCACGATGAACAGCGGCTTGCCAGTCATCTCTTGCGGGATTTCCATTCCCATCAGCGTCAGCATGGTTGGCGCGATGTCGGAAAGTTTACCGCCGTTAGCGACTTTCACGTTTTTATCGCCAACGTAAATCAGCGGAACAGGCAGGTTGGTGTGAGCGGTGTGCGCCTGGCCAGTGGCCGGGTCACGCATCTGCTCGGCGTTGCCGTGGTCTGCGGTGATCAGCAACTGACCGCCGACGGATTCAACGGCTTTGGTCACCTGATCGATGCAGTGATCCAGAGTTTCAACCGCTTTGACTGCCGCTTCCATCACTCCGGTGTGGCCAACCATATCGCCATTCGGGTAGTTACAGATGATGGTGTCGTACTGACCGCCAGTGATAGCAGCAACCAGTTTTTCTGTCAGCTCAGCGGAGCTCATTTCCGGCTGCAGATCGTAGGTCGCGACTTTCGGCGAGTTGATCAGAATGCGCTCTTCGCCTTTGAACGGCTCTTCAACGCCGCCGTTAAAGAAGAAGGTCACGTGCGCATATTTCTCAGTTTCGGAGATACGCAACTGGGTTTTGTCGTTTTTCGCCATCCACTCGCCGAAGGTGTTCGCCAGCGAGGCCGGTGGGTAGGCACAGGCAACTTTGATATCGGCGGCGTATTCGGTCAGCATCACGAAATCGAGGTTAACGACTTTCTTACGCGCAAAGCCGTCGAAATCGGCGTTGACGAAGGCGCGGGTGATTTCACGGGCGCGGTCGGCGCGGAAGTTCATGAAAATCATCGCATCGCCGTCTTCCATTGCCGCATCGGCCTGGCCTTCAGCGCGGATAACGGTCGCTTTAACGAATTCGTCGTTTTCATCACGCGCATAAGCAGCCTGCAGGCCTGCAACGGCGGTATCAGCCTGGAACTCGCCCTTCGCCAGAGTCATCAGATCGTAAGCGTGTTCAACGCGATCCCAGCGGTTGTCGCGGTCCATGGCGTAGTAGCGGCCAATGATTGAGGCGATGCGGCCTTTGCCCAGAGCGGCAAATTTGTCTTCGAAACGTGCCAGCGTCTTTTCAGCACTGCGCGGCGGGGTATCACGGCCGTCGAGGAAAGCGTGCAGGTAGATTTTTTCTGCACCGCGCTCAGCGGCCAGTTCAACCATCGCCAGGATGTGATCTTCGTGGCTGTGAACGCCGCCCGGAGACATCAGACCCATGATATGCACAGCTTTGCCTGCGGCAACGGCGTTATCAACCGCTGCGGCCAGCACTGGATTGGCGAAGAAGGTGCGTTCTTTAATTTCAACGTCCAGACGTGTCAGGTCCTGGTACACGATACGGCCTGCGCCAAGGTTGACGTGGCCCACTTCGGAGTTACCCATTTGACGATCCGGCAGACCCACTTCCAGGCCTGAGGCATCAATCAGGGTATGCGGACGTTTCGCCCACAATGCATCCATAACGGGGGTTTTAGCGCTGTAAATAGCGTTATCCTGCTGGTCTTCGCGGTAGCCGTAGCCATCCAGAATCACCAGTACCATAGGTTTTTTAGAAACCGACATTGCGACAACCTCATGCTCAAAGACAGAAAATTTGCGTAATTTTACTACAGCTGAATCGATCAAATCACCGTAAAAGATCAAAGAAAGGGATCGGTCAGGCCGCATTGCTCCACAGGGAGCGGTTTTTTTTCGTGACGGACCGCAGAAAATACATTACATCGCGCTCACTGGCTGTATTTGCTGCAATGCACAGGTATACTCCTTCCCTGGTTTTTTTTATCACTTAGTCGGGAGTTGTAACCCCCCATGCAAGAAATTATGCAATTCATCGGCCGTCACCCCGTCCTGAGCATCGCGTGGGTCGCGCTGCTGGTGGCGGTGCTGTTCACCACCTTTAAAGGGCTGATGTCGAAAGTTAAAGTCATTACCCGTGGTGAAGCGACGCGTCTGATCAACAAAGAAGACGCTGTGGTTGTCGACCTGCGTCAGCGTGACGATTTCCGTAAAGGCCATATTGCTGGCTCCATCAACCTGCTGACGAGCGATATCAAAGCAAATAACGTCGGTGAGTTGGAAAAGCACAAATCGCAACCCATTATAGTGGTAGACGGTTCCGGTATGCAGGCACAAGAACCCGCCAGCGCGCTGAACAAAGCCGGTTTTGAAAAGGTCTTCGTACTGAAAGAAGGCATCGCAGGCTGGAGCGGCGAGAACCTTCCGCTGGTACGCGGTAAATAATTTACCCGCGTCTTTATGACGCAGCGCGTTTCCCCCCAAGGGAAGAATGGTGCTGCGGCGTAAAACCCTCGGGGGTAAAAACAGGAGTGAAGTCATGGCCAATATTGATATCTATACCAAAGCGACCTGCCCGTTCTGCGTGCGTGCGAAAGCGCTGCTGAACAGCAAGGGCGTGACGTTCAACGAGTTGCCAATCGATGGCAATGCTGCGAAGCGTGAAGAGATGATTCAGCGCAGCGGTCGGACGACGGTTCCGCAGATTTTTATTGATGCGCAGCACATTGGCGGCTGTGACGACTTGTACGCGCTTGATTCACGTGGTGGACTCGATCCCCTCTTGCGCTAATTTTTGCGCCCATCCCCATTGGACAGGCGTACTTAAGGACAACACGAAAGGGTTTTACTATGTCAGAACAAAACAGCACCGAAATGACTTTCCAGATCCAGCGTATCTACACCAAAGATATTTCTTTCGAAGCGCCAAACGCTCCGCAAGTTTTCCAGAAAGATTGGCAGCCGGAAGTTAAACTTGATCTGGATACGGCTTCCAGCCAGCTGGCTGAAGGCGTGTATGAAGTGGTGCTGCGTGTCACCGTAACCGCTTCCCTTGGCGAAGAAACTGCATTCCTGTGTGAAGTACAACAGGGCGGTATTTTCTCCATCGAAGGCATCGACGGTACCCAGATGGCGCATTGCCTCGGTGCATACTGCCCGAACATTCTGTTCCCGTATGCTCGCGAATGCATCACCAGCCTGGTTTCTCGCGGTACCTTCCCGCAACTGAACCTTGCGCCAGTGAACTTCGATGCGCTGTTTATGAACTATCTGCAGCAGCAGTCTGGCGAAGGTGCTGAACAACATCAGGATGCCTGATGAACGCGCTTAACGCTGCAATGACTGTGATCGGTGCCGGCTCTTACGGCACCGCTCTTGCCATCACCCTGGCAAGAAATGGCCACCATGTTGTCCTGTGGGGCCATGACCCGAAACATATTGCGACGCTGCAGCACGATCGCTGCAACGCTGCATTCCTCCCTGACGTCCCTTTCCCTGATACGCTGCATCTGGAAAGCGATCTGGCGATCGCGCTGGCTGCCAGCCGCGATATCCTGGTTGTTGTGCCGAGCCATGTTTTTGGCGAAGTGCTGCGGCAGATTAAACCGCTGATGCGCGCTGATGCACGCCTGGTTTGGGCGACAAAAGGCCTCGAAGCGGAAACCGGACGCCTGTTGCAGGACGTAGCGCGTGAAGCGCTGGGCGATGATATCCCGTTGGCGGTGATTTCCGGCCCGACTTTTGCCAAAGAGCTGGCCGCAGGCCTGCCGACAGCTATCTCGCTGGCCTCTACGGACCCGCAGTTTGCTGACGATCTGCAGAGTCTGCTGCACTGCGGCAAGAGCTTCCGCGTCTACATCAACCCGGATTTCATCGGCGTTCAGCTTGGCGGCGCGGTGAAAAACGTTATCGCCATCGGCGCCGGGATGTCTGACGGCATCGGCTTTGGCGCCAATGCCCGTACCGCGCTTATTACGCGCGGATTAGTTGAGATGTCTCGCCTCGGAGAAGCGCTTGGCGCCGATCCGGAAACCTTTATGGGGATGGCGGGCCTTGGCGATCTGGTGCTGACCTGTACCGATAACCAATCACGTAACCGCCGCTTCGGCATGATGCTCGGTCAGGGCATGGATGTGCAAGGCGCGCAGGATAAGATTGGTCAGGTGGTTGAAGGCTACCGCAATACCAAAGAAGTTCGCGTTCTGGCACAGCGTTTAGGCGTTGAAATGCCAATAACCGAGGAAATTTATCAGGTATTGTATTGCGGAAAAATTGCGCGCGAGGCAGCATTGACCTTATTAGGTCGTGCACGCAAGGACGAGCGTAGCAACTAACCGCGATGGAACCTGGATCACCTGAATGACCCGGCCAGCAAAGAACTGGCCGGTCATTATTATATCGCCTGGAGTCAGCAATGCCGTGTGAAGAACTGGATATCGTCTGGAATAATATTAAAGCCGAAGCCCGGGCTTTAGCTGACTGTGAGCCGATGCTCGCCAGTTTCTACCACGCTACGCTGCTCAAGCACGAAAACCTCGGCAGCGCCCTGAGCTATATGCTGGCGAACAAACTGGCTTCCCCGATTATGCCTGCCATCGCGATTCGTGAAGTGGTGGAAGAGGCGTACGCCGCCGACCCGGAAATGATTGCCTCCGCCGCCTGCGATATTCAGGCCGTGCGCACCCGCGACCCGGCGGTAGATAAATACTCGACGCCGCTGCTATACCTCAAAGGATTCCACGCGCTACAGGCTTATCGTATTGGCCACTGGCTGTGGAACCAGGGGCGTCGGGCGCTGGCGATTTTCCTGCAAAATCAAGTATCCGTCTCGTTCCAGGTGGATATCCACCCGGCAGCGAAAATTGGCCGCGGGATCATGCTTGACCACGCCACCGGCATTGTCGTCGGTGAAACGGCGATCATTGAAGATGATGTGTCGATTCTGCAATCGGTGACCCTTGGCGGTACCGGTAAAACCAGCGGCGATCGTCACCCGAAAATTCGCGAGGGCGTGATGATTGGCGCCGGGGCGAAGATCCTCGGTAATATCGAAGTGGGACGTGGGGCGAAAATTGGCGCAGGTTCGGTGGTGCTACAGCCGGTGCCGCCGCATACCACTGCCGCAGGGGTTCCGGCCCGTATCGTGGGCAAGCCGGAGAGCGATAAGCCCGCGATGGATATGGATCAGCACTTTAATGGGATACACCATACTTTTGAGTATGGCGACGGGATTTGATTGATTACCCGGAGGCGATGCTGTGCATCTGTCCGGGCTACAACACTGAGCGCTGTCTGGTAGCCCAGACAGGCGCTACGCGCCGCCTCCGGGAGAAAGCTAGCTCAGCTGCGTAATACTGCGCCTGGATACCCCAGTTGGCGCCAGGCTTCATACACCACCACCGACACCGCATTTGACAGGTTCATGCTGCGGCTGTCCGGCATCATCGGAATACGGATTTTTTGCGCTGCGGGTAGGGCGTCAAGAATACTGGCAGGCAGTCCGCGGGTTTCCGGGCCAAACATCAAAAAATCACCGTCCTGATAGCTCACCGCGCTGTGCGCTGGCGTACCTTTGGTGGTTAGGGCAAACAGACGCTGCGGCTTTGCGCGTTCCACAAATGCCGCATAATTAGCATGACGCTGAACGGCGGCGAACTCGTGGTAATCCAGCCCGGCGCGGCGAAGGCGCTTATCGTCCCAGGCAAAGCCCATCGGTTCGATGATGTGTAGATTGAAGCCAGTGTTAGCGCACAGGCGGATAATATTCCCGGTGTTCGGCGGGATTTCTGGTTCGAATAAGATGATGTTAAGCATGCTGCCCCCTTGAGCCTATCCCATTAGGCTATTTTATTTGCCATTCTGAACCTGGGCAGTGCTCACAATCCTCACGTACTACGTGTACGCTCCGGTTGTTCCGCGCTGTCCGTGTCCAGACTGGCTGCAACAATGTACGCCTACTGGGATAGGCTCATTACGTTGCGGCAGGCAGAATACCATTCCCTCTCCTCTTTGGGGAGAGGGTTAGGGTGAGGGGAGAAAGCCGCAGATTACGCCGCGTTACCCGCCTTGATCACATCAAATGTCCGCGGCGCATCGGCGTTTTGCACCAGAGAATCGCGGCTGATTTCACCGATAGTTTTCGCGCCGGTCAGGGTCATCGCCACCTTCATCTCTTTCTCAATCAGGTTCAGCAGATTTGCCACCCCTTGCTTACCGTGGGTCGCCAGCGCATACAGATAGGCACGTCCCAGCAGCACGCTATCCGCACCTAGCGCAATCATGCGCACGACATCGAGGCCGTTGCGAATACCGCTGTCGGCGAGAATGGTGATATCGCCTTTCACCGCATCAGCGATCGCGGGCAGGGCGCGGGCGGAGGAGAGCACGCCATCAAGCTGGCGGCCACCGTGGTTCGAGACCACAATCCCGTCGGCACCAAAGCGCACTGCGTCGCGCGCATCTTCTGGATCGAGGATCCCTTTGATCACCATCGGGCCGTCCCAGAATTCGCGGATCCACTCGAGGTCTTTCCAGGAAATCGACGGATCGAAGTTATTCGCCAGCCAGCCAATGTAATCTTCAAGGCCAGTTGGTTTGCCGAGGTAGGCGGAGATATTGCCTAAATCGTGCGGGCGGCCGTTTAAACCAACGTCCCACGCCCACTGCGGATGGGTCATCGCCTGCCAGTAGCGACGCATCGCCGCGTTCGGGCCGCTCATTCCGGAGTGCGCATCGCGATAGCGCGCGCCGGGTGTCGGCATATCGACGGTAAAGACCAGCGTTGAACAGCCCGCCGCTTTGGCGCGCTCCAGCGCGTTGCGCATAAAACCGCGATCGCGCAGGACGTAGAGCTGGAACCACATTGGGCGCTTGATGGTCGGGGCGACTTCCTCAATCGGGCAAACGGAAACGGTGGAGAGCGTAAAGGGAATGCCTTTCTCATCCGCCGCACCTGCTGCCTGCACTTCACCACGGCGTGCGTACATTCCGCACAGGCCGACAGGGGCCAGCGCCGTTGGCATTGAAAGCTTTTCGTTAAACAGCGTGGTTTCCAGACTCAGATCCGACATGTTCTTCAGTATCCGCTGGCGCAGGGCCACATCGGACAAGTCTTCAACGTTGCGGCGCAGGGTGTGCTCGGCGTAAGCGCCGCCGTCGATGTAGTGGAAAAGAAACGGTGGCAGGATACGCTGTGCGGCGGCGCGATAGTCGCTGGCGGCGGAAATAATCATCACAAGTTCTCCCTGGAATTGTCGTTATGGTCACCGGGCAGGCGGGTAATTCGCGCCTGGCGGGCCTGGTCTTCATCAAAACGTTTGATCGTGGCGTGGACAAAGCCCAAATGGGCCATCATCGCCTGCCTGGCACCTTCAGGATCGCCGGCGATAATTGCCTCCATCACCGCCTGGTGCTGTTCGGTCAGGCGAGCGAAGACCGGCGGGACGAGGTACATCCGTTGGCGGCTCTCCTTGACCGAGGATTGTAAGAGGTCGAAAAAGCCGCGCATGGTTTGCAGCAGCACCACGTTGTGCGAGGCTTCGGCAATCGCCAGATGGAAACGCACGTCGGCCTGCGAGGCCAGATCCGGGTCTTCACTCAGGGTCGCTTCAAAACAGAGGCGGATTTTCTCTTTCTCGGCCTCAGTCGCCCGCATCGCTGCATGCCAGGCAGTGCTGGCCTCGATGGCGTGGCGGGCTTCGAGGATATCGAAACTGTAGTCGGGGTCGTCGGCGAGCAGCGTTTTCAGCGGCTGAACGATATTTTGCTCCGACCATTGTTCGTGCTGCCAGCGGACAAAAGTGCCGCCGCCGCGACGGCTGAGCAGCACCCCCTCATTCACCAGCATCGCCAGCGCTTCACGCAGTGAATTGCGCGAGACGCCAAGCTGAGCGGCGAGCTGGCGTTCGGCAGGCAATCGCATGCCCGCCTCCAGGTTTTGTTCTTCAATCAGCGTCCGCACGCGACGAACAACGTCGTCGGTAAGGCGTTTTGGCATCACTATCACGGAATCATCCAGGTTAAGACATACGCCTGCAGCGTGGTGATCACGCCGACCATACAGGTGAAAATCAGGCTGTGCTTCACGGTAAAGCGGAACAGGTCAGACTCTTTACCCACCAGACCGACCGCCGCACAGGCGATGGCGATGGACTGCGGCGAAATCATTTTGCCGGTCACGCCGCCGGTGGTGTTTGCGGCGACCAGCAGGATATCGGAGACGCCAATCTGTTGAGCTGCGGTGGCCTGTAGCGCGGCAAACAGCGCATTAGACGATGTATCCGAACCGGTCAGGAATACTCCCAGCCAGCCGAGGAACGGCGAGAAGAAAGTAAACGCGTGGCCAGTGTGCGCCAGCGCGAGGGCCAGAGTTGAGGATAGCCCGGAATAGTTGGAAATAAAGGCGAACGCCAGCACCATACCGATGGAGTAAATCGGCAGCGCCAGTTCCTTCAGCGTGCTGCCGAAGGTCGAGATCGCGTCTTTCGGCTTCATGCGCAGCCAGACGATGGAAAGCAGCGCGGCGAACAGAATGGCGGTACCGGTGGCGGAGAGCCAGTCGAACTTATAGACCGCGGCATACGGCGTGGCTTCGCTGACCACTGGCGGCATGCGGGCCACCATCTTGTCGAGGAACGGCACGGAAATATTAATGACAAAGTCGTACATTGCGCCGCCCGGAGCGAACAGCGCTTTGAACGGCGGCACGCTCCACAGAGTCACGGTGGCGGTCAGGAACAGGAACGGTGACCATGCGCGGACAACCTGTCCCGGCGTGTAGCGAGTGCGCGCCAGAGTCATATCGACCTGCGATGCGCCCATATCGCCGAAGCGGAAGATGCGTACCGGTTGCCAGCGTTTGAGGAACAGCGTCAGGCAGACCAGTGATACCAGAGAAGAGATGATATCCGGCAGCTCCGGGCCGAGGAAGTTAGAGCTGAGGTACTGAGCGATGGCAAAAGAGCCTCCGGCGACCATAACCGCAGGCCAGGTCTCTTTGACGCCGCGCCAGCCGTCCATAATCGCCATGATCCAGAATAGCACGATGATGGTCAGGAACGGCAGTTGGCGGCCAACCATCTGGCCGATTTCAAAGCTGTCCAGCCCCGTAACCTGCCCGGCGACCAGAATCGGAATGCCCATCGCGCCAAACGCCACCGGTGCGGTGTTGACGATCAGGCACAGGCCAGCGGCATATAGCGGGTTAAAGCCAAGTCCTACCAGCAATGCAGCGGTAATGGCGACCGGAGCGCCAAAACCAGCGGCTCCCTCAAGAAACGCGCCGAAGGAGAAGCCGACGATGAGCATTTGCAGGCGCTGGTCCGGGGTAATCGACAAAATCGATGAACGGATAATGTCGAACTGCCCGGTTTTCACCGAGATTTTATAGACGAACACCGCGGCGATGATAATCCACGCGATGGGCCACAGGCCGTAGAAGAAACCGTAAATGACGGAAGCCAGTGCATGGTCAACCGGCATTTTGTAGAACAGCAGAGCGACGGATAGCGCAATTAGCACGGTCCAGGTGGCGGCGACGTACCCCTTCAGCTTGAGCTTAATCAGGGCAAAAAAGAAAAACAGAATTGGTAGCGATGCGATGAGGCTCGATAGCCAGATATTACCGGCCGGATCGTAATTTTGTTGCCAGAGGTTCATGCAGGTCTCCATCGGGCCGCCATGATGTCATGCTGAGTCTTATGCTCTTTGCAAGGTCACATCATTTGTAAAATTGGCCCAGCCAAATTGCGATTGTAGGATTAACGACAACGAATGGTTAATCAAATGTTATCTGTGAGCAATATTAATGTGACTACAAATGATGGATATGTGAACCGCTGAGGGATTTAGCAAATAATTGGTAGGACCAATCTGTTTGGAGAGAGGGGGCATTTGAAACATAGCCTGGCCCGGAGGCGGCGCTTGACGCGCCTGTTCGGGCTACCCGTTTGCAGACGGTGGTGAACCAGTAGCCCGGCTAAGCGCAGCGCGAGCCGGGAGAAAAGTGGAGGCGGTTTTGTCTGGGCTACCAGTCCGTGAACCGGCAGCCCGGTCAGCGTAGCGCTTATTCGCCCGCTTCTTTCACCCAGATGCGCATTTCGCCTTCGCCGCGGTTGGCCCAGCTAAACCACGGGATAAAGGTCAGAGTCTGTTGCTGACGGGTGGACGGGGCGCGGTCGTAATTCCACAGCGCCTGGTTTTCGGCATTTTCCGCCGTTTGCTTATACCCCGGAGCCTGGAGGAGCGTCTTGTGAGCAAAAATCCCTTTGCCTTCAAACGCGCTGAACTGCGCATCGCGCGGCAGTTGCAGGTTATGCAACTGCTCGCCGTTATCCGCCTGCTCAAGGCAGTAAACCAGCGGACCGCGCTGGACGGCGACTTGGCCTGCCTGATGGCGCACCAGCGGATTACCGTAAATACGCCGCACCGGCATCGGCAGCGTTAACACCAGCGTGTCGCCTTCCTGCCAGCGATGGCTAATGTGCAGATAGCCTTTACGTACATCCTGTGCTACCGCCACGCCGTTAAGCGTCACCTGCGGCTTATCGCACCAGTCCGGCAGACGCAGTGCCAGGGTGTGATTGATCGGGGTGGATGAATCGATGGCGATTTTCACCTGCTCCTGCCACGGATAGTTGCCGCTGATGCGCAGACGCAATGTTTCATCGCCAACCGGGATCTCGGCGCTGTTGCCGACATACAGGTTGATGTACAGCGCGTCGTCATGCGGCGTGTAGATGTAGTGGCCCAGCGAGGTCAGCACGCGGGCGATGTTCGGCGGGCAGCAGGCACAGCCGAACCAGCGCTGGCGAACGGGCTTCACGTGGTCGTAAATATGGTTGAATTTTAATGACTTTGGATGCACTTCCAGCGGGTTAACGTAGAAGAAGTGTTTGCCGTCCAGCGCCATTCCGCCCAGCACGGTGTTATACAGCGCCCGCTCCATCACGTCGGCGTACTGGCTGTCGGCTTCCATTTCCAGCATTCGGCGGGCAAACATCATCAGGCCGATGGAGGCGCAGCTTTCGGCGTATACCGTGTCGTTTGGCAAATCGTAGTCGCTGCTGAAGGCCTCCCCGCTGCTCTGCGAACCGATGCCTCCGGTAATATACAGCTGGCGCTGGGCCATATTGTTCCACAAACGCAGGCAGTCCTGGCGCTTGCCTTCGTCCTGGCTTAAGCGGGCAAGATGGGCGACGCCGGTCATCAGGTAGACAAAGCGCACCGCGTGGCCGATGGCGACCGGCTGTTCGGCAATTGGCTGGTGTGCCTGGCTGTAGGGTTTGTCTTTGACCATCCACGCCGGACCGTAGGTGTTCCAGTAGGATGTTTGGCCGCGTTTTTCATATTCGATATCGTAGAAATGCGGCTGGGTTCCGCGCTCCTCAACGAAGTAGTTCACCAACGCCAAATAGCGCGGCTCCTGGGTCACATCGTACAGGCGCATTAACGCCAGCTCGATTTCCGGGTGACCAGGGTAACCGTGCAACTGGTTTTCACCAGGACCGAATACGCTATCGATATGGTCAGCCAGGCGACAGACCACCTCCAGTAGGCGGCGCTTGCCGGTGGCCTGGAAGAAGGCGACGCCCGCTTCAATCATATGCCCGGCGCAGTACAGTTCGTGGCATTCGGCGAGGTTGGTCCAGCGTTCCTCTGGTGCTTTAACCGTGAAGTAGGTATTCAGGTAGCCGTCTTCGCACTGGGCGGCGGCCACCAGTTCAATGACCTCATCTGCGGTCTTTTCCAGCTCGGCGTCCGGTTTCTGGCACAGCGACCAGGCCACGGCTTCCAGCCATTTTGCTACGTCGCTATCCTGAAAGACCATGCCGTAGAATTCGCCCGCCTGTTGTCCGGCGGCGATGCGGAAGTTTTCTATTGCATGGCTTGGATCCGCCTCCTCGATGCGGTCATTAAGCGCATCCCACTGGTAGGGGATGACGACATCGCGCACCAGTTGCTGGTACTGGCCGAGGAACGGGTCGTTAATTTTCAGTTTGTGCAGATTGACTTCCATAACAGACATGACGGACTCCTTAAGACTGAACGTGACGCGTGCGCAGGTCAGTGGCAATGCGCGCCATCATCGGATTATTGAGTTTGCAGGCGCGGATCGAGAAGGCCAGCAGCAGGTGGAACAGGGCGGGCAGCAGGGTTTCCATTGAGGAGATCCCGGCCAGCGACAGAGCGGTCTGATTGCCGGCCCCCGGCTGATAGGCCACGTAGATAAAAATCAGGCTGATAATACCGGCGCTGGAGGCCCATGCCAGCTTGATGAAGAACAGGTTAAAGGCGAAGTTCATGCCGGAAGAGCGCACGCCGGTTTTCCACTCACCGTAATCATCGGAGAAAGCCATCAGCGAGAAGTGCAGCGGCAGGGTGAAGCCAAGAATAATGCCGTTGCCGAGGATCACCATTAGCCACAGGGTCTGATATGCCGGGCCGGTCGGTAAAAACCACATCGCAACGGCCAGCGCGGCCAGCACCAGGTTGGTGTAGTAGTAGAGTTTGACGGTATCAAAGCGGCGCGACAGCAGGTTGATGATGACGGAACCGCCAATCGATGCGAAGGTCACCATGGTGAAAAATAATGAGGTATAGCCGGTGGACCCCTCAAGGACGTAGGTGATGAAGTACATGTAGCCGCCACCGCGAATATTAAAGACGTTGATCAGCAGGAATGACATCACCAGCATCAGCAGCAACTGGTCGTTTTTACGCAGCCCGGCGATATGCTCGCGCAGGGTAAATTTACCCATCATGTCCAGCGAGACGCGCTCGCGAACCCAGAAGAAGCAGCACAGGAACATCACCACCGCAATAGCGCACAGCACGCCGACGCCGTACTGATAGCCCTGGGCGGTGTTGCCCTGACCGAGCGCGGTAACCAGCCACGGTAGCCCAACGGAGACCAAAAAACCCGCCACGCCGCACAGAACGAAGCGCCAGGACTGGCACGAGATCACCTCGCTGTGGCGCGTGGTCATAGTGTTGATCAATGCGCAGTACGGTACGTTAATCGCGGTGTAGCTCACCGACAGCAGCAGATAGGTACCAAATGCCCAGGCGATTTTTACTCCCATGCTGGCATCAGGGACGGTGAAGGTCAGGACGCCAATCACGCCGATAGGTACGGCGATCCACAGCTGCCAGGGGCGAAAGCGTCCCCAGCGGCTTTGGGTACGGTCGGCCAGCACCCCCATGATCGGGTCGGAAATGGCATCAAAAACGCGCAGGGCGAGGAACATGGTTCCGACCAGCGCGGGCGTCAGGCCGAAGACATCGGTATAGAAAAAAGTTAAAAAGTTCATGATCAGGCAGGTAATGACCGTCCCGCCTGCATCGCCTAACCCGTAACCTATTTTTTCACGGAGGGATAATTTGTCGTCCTGGGCACGCTGTGCCAAATCGCTTGTCGTAATCGGAGCCGAAGTCATAAATAACTCCCGGAGAGGATATGCGGAAAAGTATCCCGCTAAAAGTTGCGGGTTTTTATTGTGTAATTTGCAAAGTACGTTATTTATTCTGCACTAAATATTAAGAGCAACAAGGGAAGGGAAAAGTATAAAAAGGTGACGATTCCGACTTGATGGTAAAAGTGTGATTTCGATCCGGCATAAGTTGATTTTATCGTGAATAATCAAAGGTAAAGGGTGATTGCCTATGATGTTAAAAGCGGAAAATTGAATATCTATGCTTGAATTATCCATGTCTCTTCCGATTAAGGTGCAGAACGGCGGGCTGTTTATTTCCCGCGGCATTGGTAGTCATCCGGCACGCCAACTTCACTCCTGGGAAATAATCTTTGTGGAAAAAGGGACATTAGCGATTCGCGAAGGGAGCGAAGTTTTTAGCGTCAATGCCGGGGAAAGTTTGCTGCTCTGGCCGCAGCGTTTACATGTTGGCGTGGGGCAATTTCCGGCGGACCTAAAGTTTTATTGGCTGCATTTTGAAGTGAAATCTGGTGAAAGCGGTTCTCTACCTGAACCGTTGCTTTCGATCCCGCAGCAAACGCGAGTCAGCGAACCGCAGTATATTATTTCGCTGTTCCGGCAATTCTTACGCGAACAGGAAAATATTCATCGCAGCGTGGCGCTGGAATTGATCCTGTTGTTGATTTTGCAGCAAATTTCGGCGGCGGCCAGCGAGCAGCCCGCCGATAGCCCCGGCAATGCGCTGGCGTGGAAAGCGCAACAAATTATTCATACTCAGTTTCATCTGCCCATTTCCGCCTCAACGCTGGCGCATGAACTGCACTGCAACGCCGATTATCTGGGGCGCGTTTATCGCCATGCTTTCCGACTGACGTTAACCGAAGCGCTGCATCGCCAGCGGGTAAGGGCGGCGGAAAAGCTGCTCATTAGCGATTCGCTATCGCTGACTGAAGTGGCGATGAAATGTGGATTTAACGACGTGGGCTACTTTCGCAAGATATTCCGCAAGCACACCAGCCTGACCCCGGCGGCGTGGAAGCGTCGTTACTGCAAAGAGCATATTAATTCGGCGTAGGGTTTAGCTAGTGTGTGCCGGACCTGATGTATCGGCGTGGCTTCATCCCGGGGGCGGCGCTCAGCGCGCCTTGCCCGGGCTACAGGTTCGGGCGTTCTGCGGGTTTGGTAGCCCGGACAGATGCGCAGCATCGCCTCCGGGGAAAGCATCTGTACAAACAGACACCCCTTCAGCGCAGCGACCACCACTCCCGCAGGCAGGCCTTGCCTTCCGGGCAGCTTTTGCAGCTTCCGGAAAGACAGCCATCAGCATCTTCGGTCACTTTTACTGCTTTACCCATCGCCTCCAGGCGGCCCAGCATGGCGTCGATCATCGGCTGCGGCGTACGCAGGCGGGCGCTCAACTGCGCTGCCTCCATCCGCCCTTGCAGGGCCAGCATATCGCGAACCTCAATTAACGACGCCATCATCGCTCCTTAGTGGCAATCGCCAGCCGGACTCTGGCAGCAGGAAGACGGCGTTTTACGCGTCGCTAGCAGCGAGACATCCACCCGGCTACGCGCTCTGCGCAGCAGACCAAAGACCAGAATATTGAACAACACCACCGCCAGAATGCACACCAGGCTATAGCGCGGATGCTGGCTGAAGCTGACGGTCTGGTAATACAGCGTAGAGAGTGAATAGGCGATATTCAGGCCCCATAGGATAGAGAAGGACATCCAACCGCGGCTCGACTCGCGGGCAATCGCCCCCATCACCGAAATGCAGGGAATATAGAGCAGAACGAAAATCAGGTAGCTGTACGCCGCTGCGGCGCTACCGAATTTGCTGCCCATTACGCCCATCGCGCCGGTTTCCATTTCGCCATCGCCTTTGCTGGCTTCAATGGGGTTCGCCAGTACGCTCAGGCTGAAGGTGTCTTTCAGGCTTTGCCAGGTCTCATCCACCGCGGCCAGCAGTTCGTCGCCGAGGTGGAACTCCTGCGGATTAAATGCTTCATTCTGGATATCTTCAGCGGTGTAGAGCGTGTTCAACGTACCAACCACCACCTCTTTCGCCATCGCGCCGGTAAACAGGCCGACGGTCGCCTGCCAGTTATCCTCATGCACGCCAATCGGCTTAAACACTGGGGTAATTACGCGACTGACCGATGCCAGCGCCGAATCATTGATGTTATCGACGATCTTTCCGCTCAGCGAGAAGCTGTTAAGCGCGCTGAGGAAAATACTGACGATGACGATCACTTTACCGGCACGAAGCACGAAGCCTTTCAGGCGCTGCCAGGTCTGGATAATCAGACTCTTAATATGCGGGACGTGGTATACCGGCAGCTCCATCACGAACGGTGAAGCTTCGCCGCGCATAATTGTGTGCTTGAGCATCAGGCCGGTGAGGATCGCCATGACGATACCTAACAGGTATAGCGAGAAGACCGCCAGCGCGCCGTTCTGGCCGAAAAAGGCGGCGGCAAAAACAGCAAAGATTGCCAACCGCGCGCCGCAGGACATAAACGGCGCCATCATGATGGTCATCAGGCGCTCGCGCGGCGCATCAAGGGTACGCGCGCCCATCACCGACGGCACGTTACAGCCAAAACCAACAATCAGCGGCACGAAGGATTTCCCTGGCAGCCCCAGCGCCTGCATCAGGCGGTCCATCACAAACGCCGCCCGCGCCATGTAGCCGGAGTCTTCAAGGAAGGAGAGGAACAGGTACATCATGCCGATTTGCGGCACCAGCGGCAGCACGGTATTAATACCGCCGCCGATCCCCTGGGCGAGGAAAATGGTCAGCCAGTCCGGGAAATGCAGGGTATAGCCGATCCACTGAATGCCGTGGATAAAGATAGCCACAGAACCGCCATCAAAGATTGGCTGCAGTGCACCGCCGATGTTGATCGCCAGTAAGAACATCAGGTACATGACGAACAGAAAGACCGGCAGCCCAAGGAAACGGTTGAGGATAATTTTATCCATCGCCGCAGTGAAACGACTTGGCTCGGCGGTCAACGTGTTGCTGACCGCATCACAAATGGCGGCAATGCTTTGGTAACGCGCATCGGCGATATGCAGCGCCGGGTCGTCCAGCTCTTCGCTCAGATGCGCCAGCGCACTGTCCAGCTTGTGGGCGGCATCACCAGCATAAGCTCGGCTGTAAATATCGCCTTCCAGCATCTGCAAACCCAGCCAGCTACGCTGACGTGCCGGGATGTTCTGCGCCATCGCTTGCGCCAGCTTGTCCGCTTCGCGCAGCAGCGGCTGCGGGTAGTGCACCAGCTCAATGGATTGGTTTTCCTGATGACGGTCGATAGCCATTTTTAAGGCTTCGATACCGCGTCCACGGGTGGAAACCAGCGGAATAACCGGGCAACCGAGGCGCGCTGCCAGCGCATCGACATCAATACGGATTTTTTGTTTTTCCGCGATATCAAGCATGTTCAACGCGACTACGCAGGGAATGCCTAGTTCCAGCAGTTGCAGGGTCAGGTAGAGGTTACGTTCCAGATTGGATGCATCAACCACGTTAATCAGCATGTCGGCGTCGCCACTGAGGATGTAGTGACAGGCAATCTGCTCATCCAGCGAGGTTTGCGAAGAGATGGTGGTCAGGGAATAGGTGCCAGGAAGGTCCACCAGCGTGACCTGATGGTCGGTGGTATTGAAACCGCCTTCTTTACGCTCAACGGTGACTCCGGCCCAGTTGCCCACACGCTGACGCGCGCCGGTGAGCTGGTTGAATAGCGTCGTCTTACCGGAGTTCGGGTTACCAATTAAACCAATGGTTAATTTTTTCATATTCAGACTCTTAGTGCCGGTCAGGCTTTATTGTGCAACCGCTTCCAGTTCAATTAACGCTAAATCCTTTTTGCGTAATACCAGGCTCACGCGTCGGGTTTCAATGTGAATAGGATCGCCAAGCGGCGCCACGCGAACCACATTAAAAGAGGAGCCGGGCAGCATCCCGAGGGACAGAAGTTTCTGCCGATAAGCCGGGCTAATATCGCGGGAGAAACCAGTGATTTTCCACGCACTATCAGGTGTGAATTGCATAGGACCTACTTGTATATCGCTAACTGAAAGAGAGTTTTCCGTATGCGCCGGAGGTGCAGCGCCTGGGACCGTAGCCAACGAAGAATAATAAATACTCACTGAGAATAATGATAATGAGAATAGTTTTTATCATCAATACATATAATGCGATAGATTCTTTGTTTAGCCGGAAAATTGAGCTTTTGTTGATATTGAGCAAAGTCGATTTTGTCATCGACACTGAGATAATAATTATTCTTATTACTTAATGTTTAATTAAGGTTTCGTTAGTTAACAAAATGAAAATATTAATCTCAGAAGTTCAATTCGCGCTTATTAAGAAGTTATAAGAAAATACTGATGCTTGTTTGCGCAATATGGCGAATGGCGGAGGAGAAGCGGCCCCTCAGCAAGAGGGGCCGAAAAGGGGGTTAGCGTTTTTTACCCATTGCTGCGGCCAGCGCGTCCATCATCGCGCTGTTGCCCGCAGGCTGCGCGTCACGACCGCGTGGTGGCTTAGCCGCTTTTGCCGCCGGGCGATTGCCCTGAGGACGATCGTTATTCCCGCCGCCGCGGCGGGCATTGGTTTCGCCAGGCTGTTCGTCCAGGCGCATCGTCAGGGCGATACGTTTACGCTGCAGGTCAACTTCCATCACTTTGACCTTCACGATATCGCCCGCTTTGACCACGGTGTGGGGGTCTTCAACGAACTTATTCGACAGCGAAGAGATGTGCACCAGACCGTCCTGATGGACGCCAATATCAACAAACGCACCGAAGTTGGTGACGTTGGTGACCGCGCCTTCGAGGATCATCCCCGGCAGCAGGTCGTTCATCGTTTCGACGCCATCGGCGAACTGGGCGGTTTTAAACTCAGGACGCGGGTCGCGGCCCGGTTTTTCCAGCTCTTTGATGATGTCGGAAACCGTCGGCACACCGAATTTGTCATCGGTGAAATCAACGGCTCGCAGGTTGCGTAATTCGCTGCTGTTACCCATCAGATCTTGCAGCGCCTGCTGCGTCGCCGCCAGAATTCGCTCAACCACCGGATAGGCTTCCGGGTGCACGGTTGAGGCGTCCAGCGGGTTGTCGCCGTGGTTGATACGCAGGAAGCCCGCGCACTGTTCAAACGCTTTTGGCCCCAGACGGCTGACTTTAAGCAGTTGCTGGCGGTTCTGGAACTGACCGTTTTCATCACGCCAGGCGACAACATTCTGCGCCATCATGCGGGTCAGACCGGCAACGCGGGTGAGCAGCGGTACCGATGCCGTGTTGAGGTCCACGCCAACGGCGTTCACGCAGTCTTCCACCACCGCGTCCAGCTTACGCGCCAGCTGCGACTGGCTGACATCATGCTGATACTGGCCAACCCCGATGGATTTCGGGTCGATTTTCACCAGTTCGGCCAGCGGATCCTGAAGACGGCGGGCGATAGAAACCGCGCCGCGCAGGGAAACGTCGAGGTCCGGGAACTCCAGCGCCGCCAGTTCAGAGGCGGAATAGACGGAAGCGCCCGCTTCGCTGACGATCACCTTCTGAGCGGTCACTTTCGGGAACTGTTGTTGCACGTCGAGGAAGAAGCGTTCGGTTTCACGCGAGGCGGTGCCGTTGCCGATCGCCACCAGCTCAACGTTGTGCTTTTCACACAACGCAGCTACCGCCACCGCCGCTTTGGCGGCCTGCCCGGTATGCGGATAGATCGTGTCGGTCGCCACCACTTTGCCAGTGCCGTCGACAACCGCCACCTTCACGCCGGTACGCAGGCCCGGATCGAGACCCATAGTGGCGCGTAGCCCGGCCGGGGCCGCCATCAGCAGGTCATGCAGGTTGCGGGCGAAAACGTTGATCGCTTCGTCTTCCGCATGTTCGCGCACGGTGCCCATCAGCTCGGTTTCGAGGTGCATCAGCACCTTGATACGCCACGTCCAGCTCACCACGCCTTTACGCCAGCTATCCGCTGGAGCGTTATTCAAGCGCAGGCCGAGATGGTCGATAATAATTTGCTCGCCATGGCTCTCTTTCGGTGGCTCGTCAAACTGCGGATCGGCATTCAGAGAGAGTTGCAGCACACCTTCGTTGCGACCGCGGAACATGGCCAGAGCACGGTGCGACGGCACGGTAGAAATCGGTTCGTGGTGATCGAAGTAGTCGCGGAATTTCGCCCCTTCCTCTTCTTTGCCGCTGACGACGGCCGCCACCAGGTGGGCGTTCTTCCACAGATAATCACGCACTTTAGCCAGCAGTCCGGCGTCTTCAGCGAAACGTTCCATCAGGATATAGCGCGCGCCGTCGAGGGCGGCTTTGCTATCCGCTACGCCTTTATCGGCGTCGATATATTTGGCGGCTTCGGTTTCCGGGTCGTGGGACGGTTCGTTCCACAGCAGTTCAGCCAGCGGCTCCAGCCCGGCTTCAATGGCGATTTGCCCACGTGTGCGGCGTTTTTGTTTGTACGGCAGATAGAGGTCTTCGAGCTCGGTTTTACTCAACGTACCGTTGATGGCTTTTTCCAGCGCCTCGGTCAGTTTGCCTTGTTCGCCGATGGACTTGAGGATCGTCTGGCGGCGGTCTTCGAGTTCACGCAGATAACCCAGGCGGGTTTCCAGATTACGCAGCTGCGTGTCATCCAGACCGCCGGTGACTTCTTTACGATAGCGTGCGATAAACGGCACGGTGTTCCCTTCATCAAGCAGGCGAACGGCAGCTTCTACCTGTTCAGCCCTGGCCTGAAGTTCACCCGCAATAATGCGGCAGAGCGAATCATTCATCATGGGTTTAATTCATCTTTAGGATCAAAAATCAGGGGGATAGTTATACGGACTGACACGGCAAAATGCCAGCCACGACCAAAGAGCCTATCCCATTAGGACTATTTTACTTGCCATTTTGGACCTGGGCAGTGCTCGAAATCCTCACGTACTACGTGTACGCTCCGGTTTCTGTGCGCTGTCCGTGTCCAAACTGGCTGCGCCAATAACCCTACTGGGATAGGCTCTAAGCCTCTCGGAATGTTCCAGGCTTATTTCACGTATTCAATCTCATTCACATACCAGGCGGCTTCCCCCGCAGGTGTGTTAACGATAGCCAGGTCGCCGACCTCTTTTTTCAGCAGCGCGCGCGCCATTGGCGAATCAATTGAGATGTAGTCGTTGCGCCCGAAGATTTCATCGTAGCCGACGATGCGAAAGCGCTTGGTATCGCCATCATCGTTTTCAATCTCCACCCACGCGCCGAAGAACACCTTGCCTTCCTGCTGCGGGGAGTAATCAACGATTTTCAGATGCTCAAGGCATTTGGTCAGGTAGCGCACCCGGCGGTCTATTTCGCGCAGGCGTTTTTTGTTGTACTGGTAGTCGGCGTTCTCGCTGCGGTCGCCGAGGCTCGCCGCCCAGGTCACTTTTTTTGTGACTTCCGGGCGCTCTTCGCGCCACAGATAATCCATCTCTTTTTTAAGTTTTTCATACCCTTCACGGGTGATCAGCGGCGTTTTCATCGAGAGTCCTGGTTCCTGTTACACACCTTTGTGCGATGGTGCGCACAATTCGTCGCACGTAATAATACCGACAGGATAAATAATGTGTCTTATGCTTAAATGTATACTTAAGCTGCTGTTAAATATGCTTTGTAACAATTTAGCCTGGAATATATACCAGATTTCGCTGGTGAGCGACCCGGGCTTTTTTGAGAATACGCACTGACAAATGCAGTGAACCTTTGGGAGTATAAACAATGCAAGAGAATTATAAGATTCTGGTTGTCGATGACGACATGCGCCTGCGTGCGCTACTCGAACGTTATCTGACCGAGCAGGGCTTCCAGGTTCGTAGCGTGGCGAACGCTGAACAGATGGATCGCCTGCTGACCCGCGAGTCCTTCCACCTGATGGTGTTGGATCTCATGCTGCCTGGCGAAGATGGCCTGTCCATTTGCCGTCGTCTGCGCAGCCAAAGCAACCCGATGCCGATCATTATGGTAACGGCGAAAGGGGAAGAAGTTGACCGTATCGTTGGCCTGGAAATCGGCGCTGACGACTACATTCCAAAACCGTTTAACCCGCGTGAACTGCTGGCCCGTATTCGCGCCGTGCTGCGCCGTCAGGCCAACGAACTGCCGGGCGCGCCATCACAGGAAGAAGCGGTTATCGCCTTCGGTAAGTTCAAACTGAACCTCGGCACCCGCGAGATGTTCCGTGAAGATGAACCGATGCCGCTAACCAGCGGTGAATTCGCGGTGCTGAAAGCGCTGGTTAGCCACCCGCGCGAGCCGCTGTCCCGCGATAAGCTGATGAACCTCGCTCGTGGCCGTGAGTACTCGGCAATGGAGCGTTCCATCGACGTACAAATCTCCCGCCTGCGCCGCATGGTGGAAGAAGATCCAGCACATCCACGCTATATCCAGACCGTTTGGGGCCTGGGCTACGTCTTCGTACCGGACGGCGCTAAGGCATGAAACGCGTGCGCTTTTCGCCGCGAAGCTCATTTGCCCGCACTCTGCTACTGATTGTCACCTTGCTGTTCGTCAGCCTGGTGACGACCTATTTAGTGGTGCTGAATTTCGCGATCCTGCCGAGTCTTCAGCAGTTTAATAAGGTTCTGGCCTACGAAGTCCGTATGCTGATGACCGATAAGCTGCAACTGGAAGATGGCACCCAACTAGTGGTACCGCCGGCGTTTCGGCGCGAGATTTACCGCGAGCTGGGCATTTCGCTTTATTCCAATGAAGCGGCGGAAGACGCAGGCCTGCGCTGGGCGCAGCATTACGAATTCTTAAGTCAGCAGATGGCGCATCAGCTGGGCGGGCCGACCGAAGTGCGGGTTGAGGTGAACAAAAGCTCCCCCGTGGTCTGGCTGAAAACCTGGCTCTCGCCCAATATCTGGGTGCGCGTCCCGCTGACCGAAATCCATCAGGGCGATTTCTCGCCGCTGTTCCGCTATACCCTGGCGATTATGCTGCTGGCGATTGGCGGCGCCTGGCTCTTTATTCGAATTCAGAACCGACCTCTTGTCGACCTGGAGCATGCAGCGCTTCAGGTCGGTAAAGGCATTATTCCACCGCCGCTGCGCGAGTATGGTGCGTCGGAGGTGCGCTCGGTGACCCGTGCCTTTAACCATATGGCGGCGGGCGTCAAACAGCTGGCAGATGACCGCACGCTGCTGATGGCCGGGGTGAGCCACGATCTGCGTACCCCGCTGACGCGTATTCGCCTGGCGACGGAGATGATGGGCGAAGAGGACGGTTACCTCGCCGAGTCGATTAATAAAGATATCGAAGAGTGCAACGCCATCATCGAGCAGTTTATTGACTACCTGCGCACTGGCCAGGAGATGCCGATGGAGCTGGCGGACCTCAACTCGGTGTTGGGTGAAGTGATTGCGGCCGAAAGCGGCTACGAGCGTGAAATCGCCACCGACCTGCAGGATGGTGAAATTCCGCTGCGGATACATCCGCTGTCGATCAAGCGCGCGCTGGCCAATATGGTCGTGAACGCCGCCCGCTACGGCAACGGTTGGATTAAAGTCAGCAGCGGGAGCGAAGGTGGTCGGGCATGGTTTCAGGTTGAGGATGACGGTCCGGGCATTAAACCAGAGCAACGCGAGCATCTGTTCCAGCCGTTCGTTCGTGGTGACAGCGCCCGCACCATCAGCGGAACGGGCCTGGGGTTAGCTATCGTCCAGCGTATTGTCGATAACCATAACGGCAAGCTGGAGCTGGGCTCCAGCGAGCGCGGCGGGTTATTGATTCGTGCCTGGCTTCCGGTTCCGGTGAATCGCGCCCTGCCGCCAATAAAACCGACCAAAGAGAGTTAAGTCTGCAACAACCCGGTCACGCAGCATGGCCGGGTTCAGCCCCCGGGAAATGTGCCGGGCCTGATAGTTCGGCGCCGCTGCTTCCCGGCTCGCGCTACGCTTAGCCGGGCTACAAGTTCACAGTCGTCTGCAGGTTTGGTAGCCCGGGCAAGGCGCGTCAAGCGCCGCCCCCGGGATGATATCCGGTGTTGCGCTGACCGTCGGGCGTTAGTTTTGCCCATAATAGGCATTCGCGCCGTGTTTACGCAGATAGTGTTTATCGAGCAACTCCGATTGCATGTCCGGTAGTTGCGGGTCGAGCTGACGCGAGAACAGCCCCATATAGGCACACTCCTCAAGCACCACGGCGTTATGCACGGCGTCGGCGGCATCCTTACCCCAGGCAAACGGGCCGTGCGAGTGGACTAATACCGCCGGTACTTGCATCGGGTTCAGGTTCCGTTCTTCAAAAGTTTTAATAATCACCTCGCCGGTCTGATACTCATACTCGCCGTTAATTTCCTCAACGGTCATCAGCCGGGTGCAGGGGATTGCGCCATAGAAATAGTCGGCGTGGGTGGTTCCCCAGGCGGGCAGATCGAGCCCCGCCTGCGACCAGATCGTCGCATGGCGGGAATGAGTATGCACGATCCCACCGATCTGCGGATAGCGGCGATAGAGCGCCAGATGGGTCGCGGTATCGGACGACGGTTTTTTGTTGCCTTCGACGACCTTACCGCTGGCGATCTCTACCACCACCATATCGTCGGCGGTCATCACCTCATATTCAACGCCGGAAGGCTTGATGACCATCAGCTTGCGCGTTTCATCGACCGCGCTGACGTTGCCCCAGGTAAAGGTGACCAGCCCGTGTGCCGGAAGCGCCAGGTTTGCCGCCAGCACCTCGGCTTTCAGTTGCTCTAACATGTGAAACCTCCTTCCTGCATCCGTGATTCAATCCAGCGGCGGGCCTGGATAATTTCCAGCACCGGCTCGCTGGCTTTCTCCGTCCACATCTCAATCAAAAATGAACCGCGATAGTTCAGCTCATGCAGCGTTTTAAAAATGCCAACAAAATCCACGCAACCTTCGCCAAACGGCACGTCGCGGAACTGTCCGGGGCTATCGCCGGTCACCGGCAGCGTATCTTTCAGATGGATTGCGGCGATACGGTCGATGCCCAGTTTCAGCTCGGCGGTCACGTCGTTCCCCCAGGCGCTGAGGTTGCCGACGTCCGGATAGACCGTGAACCACGGTGACGAAAGCATCTCATCCCACTTTTTCCACTTGCTGATCGAGTTCATAAAGGCGGTATCCATGATCTCCACCGCCAGCATCACTTGAGCCGCTGCGGCTTGTTCCACCGCCCAGGCCAGCCCTTCGGCGAAACGTTGCTGGGTGCCTTCGTCGTGTTCTTCGTAATAGACGTCGTAACCTGCCAGCTGGATGGTGCGGATACCGAGATCGCGCGCCAGGCGGATGGCTTTGGTCATGATCTCCCGCGCCCGCTCGCGAACTGCTTCATCGCGGCTGCCAAAAGGGAAACGACGATGGGCGGAGAGGCACATTGACGGAATGGCGACGCCGCTTTCCAGCATCGCGGTTACCAGCGATGCGCGCTGGGCTGGCGTCCACTCCAGGCGTGACAAGCGTTCATCGGTCTCATCCACCGACATCTCGACAAAATCAAAGCCGCAGCTTTTTGCCAGCACCAGCCGCTCCGGCCAACTGAGTTCTTTCGCCAATGCTTTCTCGTAAATACCTAATGGGTGATTACGCATGCTGTTCTCCCCAGATGGCGTCAATTTGCGTGTGGAACTCGCCAGCGACCTGCGCCGGATGGGCGGCACCTGCCAGCGCGCGCCCGGCGATAAATGCCTTGACGTTAATGTCGCGGAACAGTGGCAGATCGGCGGGGGTAATGCCGCCGGTAATCGATAGTTCAAGGCCGATGTCGGACAATGCTTTCATACGTGCCAGATCCGCTTCGCCCCACTGCTGTCCGCTGGCCTGCGCATCGCGTCCGCGGTGGTAAATCGCCTGGCGTACGCCGACGCGATACCAGTCTCGGGCGTCGTCCAGCGTCCAGTTGCCGAACAGCTCCATCTGAATTTCGCCGCCGCAGTCCTGGGCGACGGCGTGGCCTTTCTCGATCGTGGCGAGCGGTGCGGCGCAGATGATGGTCATCCAGTTAGCGCCAGCGCCAAAGGCCTGCTGCGCCAGGGTTTCTCCGGCATCGGCGACCTTCCAGTCGGCAACGATGATTTTATCCGGGCACTGGGCGCGCAGGGCGTTCACCGCGCGAAGGCCTTCGGTTAAACAGAGGATCGTGCCAGCTTCGACGATATCGACATGATCCTGTAGCAGGGCGACATCGCGCTGGGCTGCTTCCAGATTGGTGTGGTCGAGCGCCAGCTGCAGTAATGGTCGGCTCATAATGCGTGCTCCTTAATACGGGCGTGATAGCCCTGTAGTGCGGTAATCAAATCCTGGTATTGGCGGTATTTACGCTGATAGAGGGCGTGCGCGGTCATGTCCGGCAGCAGCGTGCGCACCGGGTGCTTCAGGGAGCGCTGGGCGTCGCTAAAGTTGTGGTAAACGCCGGTGCCAACACGCGCCGCAAGGGCCGCGCCAAAGCAGCCAGTCTCCTCCACCTGCGGCAGTTCAATGCGCAGGCCGCTGACGTCCGCCAGCATTTGCATCCAGACGTCGGAGTGCGCCGGGCCGCCGGTGACGCGCAGGGTGCGAACCTCGGTAAAGCGTTCACGCATACGGTTGAGATGGGTCATGTGGCTGAACACCACGCCTTCGTAAACCGCCTGCAACAGATGCGCGCGGGTGTGCAGTGCCTGCATGCCGTAAAAACCGCAGGTCATCTCCAGCCCGGCGTTGCTGCCGTACAAAAACGGCAGAAAAAAGAGCTCACTGCCCGCTTTCGGCAGGCGGGCAACGGCCTGATTTATCTCATCGAAGGAGAGCTCGCCCCACTGGGCGGTGAACCACTCCAGATTGCCGGAAGAGGTCGGGCTGGCTTCGTGAACGATGTACTGCCCGTCATTAACGTAGCGTCCATAAACGTAGGGATGCGCCTCATGCTCGCGCAGGCCGTGAGCGATCCCGCTGGTGACCGCCCAGGTGCCCATTACCGCGTTGAGGGTGTATTCATCTTCAATACCTGCGCAGAGTGCGGTGGAAACCACGTCAAACAGGCCGCCGACGACGGGGGTACCCGCCGCCAGACCGGTGATGGCGGCTGCCTGAGCGGTGATTTCCCCGCATATTTCTGCTGAGCCGACGATGGGCGGCAGCGCGCCGTTGATTTCGCTGATGCCCAGCCATTCGGTCAGGCGCGGGTCGTACTGGCCCGTCGCCATGTTGTAGAGATTGGACTCGGAGATATTGCTCTCCTCGCAGCCCTTCACGTCGGTTAAGCACCAGCGCAGATAGTCATGCGTCATCATCACGCAGCCAATTTGCGCGTAGCGCTGCGGCTGATTGTCTTTAATCCAGCGTAAAAGAGAGACAGGATGCCCGGTCCACAGCGTTTGTCGGGTCAGCGGGTAGAGTTTTTGGGGAACCGCCTCTTCTTGCCAGCGCTGGACGATTGTCATGGCGCGACGATCGGATGACAGAACCGCCATGTCCAGCGGCTGGTCATTTTTATCGAGTAAAAAAAGCCCTTTGCCCTGGGCGGAAATGCCTACACCTCGGATCTGCGCGCTGTTGATACCGGTGCGTGCGAGCAGCGCGGCGATAACGGCGGCGCACTGTTGCCATAATTCGGACATGTCGCGCTCCGCTTTGCCTGGCTGCGGACTGAGAGTGCGCAACGGCAGGCGTTCTACGCCTGCCTCCCGGCCTTCGCGGTCGTACAATCCGGCTTTTAGCCAGCTTCCGCCGCAGTCTAACCCCAGCCAGTAATCGCTCATGGCTTATTGCACCTCATCAACGGCTTTCAGGAGGTCAGCGCCCTGCGGGTTATCTTTCAGGAACATATCGCGTACCTGGCTACCCAGGGCGTCGCTAAACGCTTTACGGTCAATATCGGTCAGCACTTCCACTCCCGCTTCTTTCATGCCATCGATAATTTTTTGCTGATCTTCGGCGACCAGTTTGCGCTGGTAGTCACCGGCTTCTTTGGCGGAACTCAGCAGCGCGTCCTGGAGCTGTGGGCTTAAGGCATCGAATTTGGATTTATTGATAACCAACAGCAAAGGGGAATAAGCGTGATGTGTCAGCGAAAGGTATTTTTGCACTTCATAAAACTTGGCTGACCAGACGACGTTAATTGGGTGTTCCTGAGCATCAATAGTGCGGGTTTCCAGCCCGGTATACACTTCTGAGAACGGCATCGGAATAGGATTAGCGCCGAAGATTTTAAAGGCGGCGATATTCATTGGGCTGTTATTAGTGCGGATTTTTAAACCCTTCAGATCGGCCGGGGTTTTTACCGGCGCACGAGAGTTGGTGACGTCGCGCCAGCCATTTTCCCAATAGGCCAATACTTTTAGCCCTTTTGGCTCGAGTGATTTTTTCAGTTCATCACCGACTTTACCGTCGAGCGTTTTATGCGCGTGTGGGGTATCGCGAAACAGGAATGGGACATCGAGTAAATTGATAACGGGAGCTAATCCGGTGAAATTGTTCGAACCGGACATTTCCATATCAATCGTTCCGCCGCGCACGCCGCTGATCATCGCCTGTGCGTTGCCTAATGTACTGTCTGGAAAGAGTTTTAACGTCAACTCTCCGTTGGTTTTTTCTTTCAATAATTCATTGAATTTTTTCGCCGCAATATGCTGGGAATCGGTTTGCGGCGTTTCATAGCCAAAGCGCAACGACTGTGCTGCCTGTGATGGAATAGAGAAAACAGTCAGACCAGCGATAAATAATGAACGGGCAATAAAGTGTAATTTCATTTTATTTTCCTTTAATTAATCCATTTAAGTGGTGTAATGATGAGTTCTGGAATGAAAATAAATAATATTAACAATGCCATTAATACACAGACATAAGGGAAAACGCCTCTTACTGCGTCGTCAAATTTTAATTTGGCTACTCCGGAAATGACATTGAGAACGTTGCCTACAGGAGGGGTGATTAATCCTATTGAGCAGTTAATAATAAACATGACGCCGAAGTAAATAGGGTCAATGCCAGCCTCTTTTACCAGCGGTAATAATACTGGGGTGAGAATTAACACTGTCGGTGTTAAATCCATCACCATACCGATGATAAAAATTGACAGCATAATGACGATAAATAGCAGCCGTGGGGAATCGACCAGCGGTTGCAGTAAATCAGATACCATCATCGGCAGCTCCGCGATGGTGATAAGCCAGGCGGATACCTGCGCGGCGGCAACCAGAAACATCACGACTGACGTTGTTTTTGCGGCATTAACCAGCACGTGGTACAGGTTGGCGAAGGTTAATTCCCGATAGATAACCGTGGCGACAAACAGGGCGTAAAACGCGGCAACTGCCCCTGCTTCCGTCGGTGTAAAGAGCCCGGAACGGAAGCCGCCAATAATGATCACCGGTAAAAACAGCGCCCAGATACCGGAAACCAATGATTGCCAGATCTCACGCGGCGCTGCTTTGGGTTGGGAAGGGAGATTCAATCGCCCGGCCTGCCACCACCAGGTGAGCATCAGCGCCGCGCCCATCATGATGCCCGGCGCGATCCCGGCCATAAACAGTTTGCTGATCGACAGACCGCTGGATACACCGAAGATAATAAAAGGAATTGACGGCGGAATAATGGGCGCGATGATCCCACCGGAAGCGATAAGCCCCACGGAACGGTTTATAGGATAGTTTGCCGAGCGCATCATCGGTACGAGCAGCGCGGCGACGGCGGCGGTATCCGCTACCGCAGAGCCGGAAAGGCTGGCCATAATCATTGCCGCGATGACGCCGACGTACCCTAAGCCGCCCGGTTTGTGGCCGACCAGTTTCATTGGCAGGTCGACAATCCGCTTCGACAGGCCGCCTGCGTTCATGATTTCACCGGCCAGAACAAAAAAAGGAATCGCCAGCAGAGAGAAGCTGTCCGCGCCGTTAACCAGGGTTTGCGCCATAATTTGTACGTTAAACATATCCAGGTATGTCATCAGCGCAACGCCACATAGCAGCAATGACCAGGCGATGGGTAAACCAATCGCGATCCCGCCAAGCAGACAGCAGAGAAATATCACCACGGCCATGATTAAGCTCCTTGCTGCGGTTGTTGGAAAGAGTCGCTATGCGTGATTAAGCGATATAAACGGCGTAGTTCGATTAGGGCGATTGCCACGCTGGTGGGCAGGCAGGCGATATACATCAGGCCGATCGGTAAGCCGAGAATGGGCGAGTGATCGCTCCAGTCCTGTAAGGCTTTTTGTAGGCTGCCCCAGCCTAATGCGACGCAGAGCAATAAAATCAGCGTGTGCGTTAGCAGTGAAAGTCGGCGTTGATTGGTCGGTGAAAGTTTTTCCACCAGAAACGTGACCTGAACATGAGCGTTATCCATAAAAGCAACGATAGCGCCAATGAACGTCAGCCAAACAAATAGGTAACGAGACAGTTCATCAACTGACAAAATACTGCTCTCAAAACCGTAACGTAAAACAACATTAATAAATACAATGCAGGAAAGCACGGCAATTAATATCGCAAGAATGCCCTCGAGTACCCGTTTCATAACTACTCCATCAGGTCATGTTCTGAATGTTAGGCGAAATTTATTTTTTGCTATTGAACGGTATGTCTGAAATTTTTATGCCTCATCAATATATTGAGTTGAATGCAATGACTGGCGTTTGGCCGCAAGGCTAAAGTGCTTTGGCTTGCATTATTTTGCTGGCCGTGTCGCTGTTTCCATCGCGTTGATACCGTCGCGTAATATGGCGATACGGTGGTTAACATCGGCGCTGGCATTAATTTCCAGTAATTTAATACCGATAAATTGCAATGGTTCGGTGGCGACTTCGGTGAAAAGTCCTTTGGCATGTTCGGTGGTCATCAGACTCTGCGGGCAGAGAGGGGCAAACGGCGCGTGTAAATCCTGCCATTCACCATATTCGCCGTTTAGCGTGGTGCCGGAGAACATCAGTGCGCCCAATTTTCCCGCCTGCCTGGCTTGCTGCACATGGGTCAGCGGCAGGGTGGTGTTGCGTCCTTCAATTGCCGAACGCGCCCAGTTAATACAGACGCTGATGTCATAACCAGCACTGACTTCCAGTACGTTTTCTAATGGCAGGAAACCCTTACGGGGAGCGGGGCCGGTCATCGCATCGCAATGTTCCAGCACCAAATCGCAGGACCAGTCCCAACCGGCAATCTCTTTCAGTGAACGGGCAAAGGCGTCGGTAGCCTGAGCCACGTTTGGATTACCCGCCAGCGGTGCGGCATGCAGTTCAAGGGCGATAACTTTCCCGGCGCTGTGGACATTGAGTTTATTGATCTTCTGGTAGAGGTGGCGATAGTACTCGACGCAGGCTTTACGCTGGGCTTCATCGCTGGAGGCCAGCCCAAAGCCGCAGTTTTCACTGCGACGACGCATGGTTTCCATAATCGCGGTCACCACGATTTGCCACTCTGGCGGAGTATGGCGTAATAACCACTCATCGCCGAGTGGGTGAAGATGCTCAAGGCAAGGTTGCTCCAGCCCGCGGATATTCGGGGTATCAGAGAGTTGTCGCCAGAATTCTATCTCTTCCTCTTCACTCTTTTCGTGAAATGAGGGCGCACAGGGATACGCACCGATTATAAAACCGGTATGATTCATTTTCATTTACCGCTCCTGAAGAGAAGTTGGATTAATTCAGCGCAGTTAGCGCGACTTTGACCACAACTTTCCTTATTGCCGTTGCTTTTGTTTTATTACAACCGGGACGATGCACATCTTGTGGGAAAAAGATGGCATAGCTGCCTGGAATCATTTCAAAAAATGATTCGTGTTCACTGTCGTGATAATAAATAATGTCGCGCTGCTCCAGAAGTGATTCGCTAATTTCATTATTCCCGGTATCGATAGCCAGCCCAATATTTTCCTCACCCCATGCCATAAACTGAATATCCAGATATTGGCGATGTACTTCAGGTAATATTTCCGTGTAGGGGCGAGTCGTGAGATCGAGAATTTGGGCATAAATCGTTTTCCCTTCAATCTCAACTACCCCGGGCTCCAGCGTATGAAAATCAGTGGTACGCAGGAAATCGAGTGCTTTTTCAATCGCTGCCGGAAATCGGCAGGGATTAGGCTGTGAAATATGACCAAAAATCATGATGTTTCTCCTTACAGCGCTTTGATCTTCGCCCATACGCTGTCATCAACGGTGATACCGTTGCGACGATTCTCCTCTAACAAGCGAGTGAACTCATGGCCCGGCAGGCGGATCGCTACGTTTTCATCGGCGCGTTCGGCGGTGGTGATAAAGTCCATAATGCGTTGCAGCTTGGCGTCGCGGCTGGCGCCATCAATCAACTTATCAACTTCGATAGCGATAAAAATCTGCGAGATCCCGTATTCATCGCTGTTATCTTCGGTAACCTCGGCAACCGATGCGCCATCGGAGAGTAGTGTCGCTATCATGTCCAGCACGATAGACATACCAGAGCCTTTCCAGTAGCCCATCGGCAGAATGCGCCTGTTTTTCTCAATCACGCCAGGTTCTTTGGTTAAGTTACCGTCGTCGTCGAACCCGCCATCTACCGGCAGCTCACGACCCGCCAGGCGGTTAACTTCTAACATGCCGTAGGAGAACATCGACATCGACATATCAACCATTGTGATCGGCGTCGACGGAATGGCGACGATCAGCGGGTTGGTGCCGATGCGGCACTCTTTCGCTCCCCATGGCGGCATCACGGCGATGGAGTTGGTCCAGCAAATGCCGATGTAGCCTTTTTCTGCTGCCTGCCAGCCGTAGCTACCGCCACGCATCCAGTGGTTAGCGTTGCGTACTGCGACAAGCCCAATACCGTGGTCTGAAGCCAGTTCGATGGCTCTGTCCATCATTTTTTTGGCGGTGAGGTTGCCGATAGAGCGTTGGGCATCCCACTGTTCTATTGCTCCCAGCGTGGTGATGCGTTGTGGCTGCGCGTCAGGAATGATATCGCCGTTTTCCAGTTGCTGAATAAAGCGCGGGAAGCGATTTACGCCATGGGAATAGACGCCAGATTCGGTGGTGCGTGCGAACATTTCCGCGCAGGCGTCGGCGGTTTCCTCTGCGATACCGCGCGCCAGCAGTACTCGATTGAATGCCTCTTTTAACTCTTCGAAAGTTACTTTCATCCCAGCTCTCCTGGCCGATTCTTAAGAATGATGGTATGTTTTTTTATCTCTAAATTTCACAATGCGAAATCTGATTCCAAATATATAGATCGGAAATTAACAAGGCAACGATATGTAACTTTTTTAAAATTCATTAAAATCAAATCGTTATGTTTTTAATGCTGATATCGTGAACTGCGACACACTTTGAGCTACCATCTGAATGCCAAGAAAAGGAGAGATGTTTCTGATGAGCCTGAACGATGAAAAAGAGAAACCTGCGGGGAGTCAGAGCCTGTTTCGTGGCCTGACGTTGATAGAAATTCTGAGTAATTATCCAAACGGCTGCCCGCTGGCGCACCTGTCGGAGTTGGCAGGGTTGAACAAAAGTACAGTCCATCGTTTATTGCAGGGGCTGCAATCTTGCGGCTACGTGACGCCGGCCCCGGCTGCGGGGAGCTATCGCCTGACAACGAAGTTTATTGCTGTCGGTCAGAAGGCCTTGTCATCGCTCAATATCATCCACGTCGCGGCACCACACCTTGAGGTGCTCAACCTGGCGACCGGTGAGACGGTGAACTTTTCCAGCCGTGAAGATGACCATGCGATTTTGATTTATAAGCTGGAACCGACGACCGGTATGCTGCGCACTCGCGCCTACATTGGTCAGCACATGCCGTTGTACTGCTCGGCGATGGGCAAGATCTACATGGCGTTTGGTCATCCTGATTATGTTGAGAGCTACTGGAATACTCATCAGGACATTATTCAGCCGTTGACCCGCAATACCATTACCGGCCTGCCTGCGATGCATGATGAACTGGCGCAGATCCGCGAGCGTAATATGGCAATGGACAGGGAAGAGAATGAGTTAGGCGTTTCCTGCCTGGCGGTGCCGGTTTTCGATATTCATCGACGGGTGCCTTACGCTATCTCCATTTCTCTATCGACATCGCGCCTTAAGCAGGTGGGGGAAAAAAATTTACTCAAACCGCTGCGCGATACGGCAGAGGCTATTTCCCGTGAACTGGGGTTTTCCGTGCGCGAAAATTAAGGCAAATGCCCAGATCGTAGCGGATATCTGATAAAAAAAGCCGCTGACTCCATTCAGGATCAAGGCGCGGGACCGGCTTTTTCTGGCAACCTGCATTTTTATCTCCAATGGAGCAAGGATGAACCGGTTTATTATCGCAGATGCGCAAAAATGCATTGGCTGCCGTACCTGTGAAGTCGCCTGCGTGGTGTCCCATCAGCAGGACCAGGACTGTTCTGGCGTCTCCGCCACGCACTTTGCGCCGCGGATCCGCGTGGTGAAAAATGACGATATCTCGACGGCAACGCTGTGCCGCCAGTGCGAGGATGCACCCTGCGCGAATGTGTGTCCTGAAGGCGCTATCCGCCGTGAAAACTCAGTCTGGCGTGTGGATCAGCGGCGCTGCATCGGATGCAAAAGCTGCATGATAGCGTGTCCCTACGGCGCAATGACCGTGATGCTGGTGGATGATGGCGTACAGGCGTTGAAGTGCGATTTGTGCAGCCATCGCGAAGAGGGCCCTGCCTGCGTGGCGGCGTGTCCGACTCAGGCGCTGCATTGCATGGAGCCGGTGGAGCTGGAAAGAATAAGCGCCGAGCGCCGTAGACGGACGGCGTTGGCGATGTAACGTGTTCCCCGGAGGCGGCGCTTGGCGCGCCTTTTCCGGGCTACTGGTCCGCAGACGGCTGAAAACCTGTAGCCCGGCTAAGCGCAGCGCGAGCAGGGAATAGATCTGGCTTATTACGCGTCCTGCTCACCCCAGGCACGTTCAACCTCTTCGGCGAGAATCTTCACGCCAACTTCAATCTTCTCCGGGTCCGGCACGTAGTTCATGCGCATGCATTGATGCGTGTGCGGCCACGGTTTATCCAGTCCCGGGAAGAAGTAGTCGCCCGGCACCATCAGGACGCCGCGTTTCTTCAGGCGTTGATACAGCAGCTCGGTGGAAATCGGCAGATCCTTAAACCACAACCAGAGGAAAATTGCCCCTTCCGGCTTGTGAATCAGGCAGCGCTCTTGCGGCAGATAGCGGCGAATAATGGCGATAGTTTCCTGTACGCGCTGGTAGTAGAACGGCTTGATCACCGTTTCCGACAGGCGCAGCAGGTCGTTGCGCTTAATCATCTCACACATCATCGCTGGCCCCATTCCACCGGGGGCGAGGCTGATAATGCCGTTCATATTGCTGATGGCGGTGATGATTTTCTCGTTGGCGATGATAATCCCGCAGCGGCTTCCCGGTAGGCCGAGCTTGGAGAGGCTCATGCACAGGACGATATTCGGATTCCACAGCGGCCTGGCGTCACTGAAAATAATCCCCGGGAACGGAACGCCGTAGGCATTATCAATAACCAGAGGGATGCCGTGCTGATTGGCCAGCGCATCCAGCTTGATCAGCTCGTCGTCGGTAATAACGTTGCCGGTCGGGTTGGTGGGGCGAGAAACGCAGATCATCCCCGTCTCGTCCGTTACCTGCAAATGCTCGAAATCCACGTGATATTTAAACTGGCCTTCCGGCAGCAACTCAATGTTCGGACGTGTGGCGACAAACAGGTCTTCTTCGAGGCCGGAATCGGCATAGCCGATGTACTCAGGCGTCAACGGAAACAGCACCTTACGGGTAGTTCCATCCGCACGACGGCCTGCGAAGAGGTTAAACAAGTAGAAAAACGCGCTCTGACTGCCATTTGTCAGCGCAATATTCTGTGGCTCGATCTCCCAGCCCAGTTCATCACGTAGCATTTTCGCCAGCAGGACCAGCAGCTCGCTTTTACCCTGCGGGCCGTCATAATTACAAAGCGCATCAAGGGCCTTGCCGCTATTCAGCATGTCGGCTAGCAGGCTATGGAAGTAATCATTCATTTCCGGAATCTGTGCGGGATTACCGCCGCCCAGCATGATGGCGCCCGGCGTGCGCAGGCCGTCATTAAGGTCTTCCATCAAGCGGGTGATGCCCGAATGACGGGTAAATTTGTCGCCAAAAAGTGAAAATGTCATCGCGATTAATCTGTCGGTATCCCTGGAAAGTGGGTAACCATAACGCCAGCGCAGACAGGGTGCAAATCGAGGGACTGGAAGGATATTTCGGTTTTGTGCTGCCAGAGAAGTGTTTTTTGGATATTTATCCTGAAAACGCTCCCCTGATAATCAGGGGAGCGTGCTGTTATGTGATTACTGCTGGCCTGCCCACACCACCATCACTTTATCGTCGCCGCTCTCGCGGATAAAAGCGTAGCCTTTTGGCATCGATAGCGTGGTTTGCTTGCCCATGCCAATCGCCGGATGGCGGGCGCGGAACTGGCCCAGTTTCTCCCAGTGGGTGACGCTGCGTGCGGCTTTACCGCTCACATCCTGCCAGTTCATATCCGAACGCGTGCCTTGCAATGGGTCTGACCCCGTCGGGCCAAACGGCCGTGAGGATTCATCACCGTAGAAGATTTGCACGGCGCCTGGCGCGAGCAGCAGCAGTTCCGCCGCCGTGCTGCCGCCTTCACGGAACAGGCTGGTGTCGTGCGAGGAGAGATAGCTTAATACGTTGAAGTCCTGAAGTTTCTCCGCCATTTGTTGCCAGGTCAGATCCATCGTGGACATGCAGCTTGCCGCTTTCGACGCCTGATCCTGATAATCGAAGTTTAGCATCGCGTCAAAACCGTGGCGATAGTAATCGCTCTGCATTACGCCGTGGCCCCATGCCTCGCCGGTCATCCAGAACGGCGCGTTATCCAGCGTTTTTTCCGGGTTGGCCTTTTTCCATTCTGCCAGCGCTTCGGTAGCCTGGGTTTTTAATTGCTGCCAGGCGGCCTGTTCAACGTGTTTGGCGGTATCGACGCGGAAACCATCAATACCGTAATCACGTACCCATTGGCTTAGCCAGTGGGTCAGATAATCGCGCGGCGTGTGGCCGGGGATCTCTTTGGCCGCGGTATCCGGTTTATGGCGATAGAAGTTCGGCAGGCCGGAAGGCTCCGTGGATTCGGTTTTCAGGTCCGGCAGGAAAGCCAGTGACATGGTTAGATCGTCAAAGCCGGGGTTGTCGTAGTCGCCGATATCGGTGCGGATCCATTTTTTACCCCACCATTTCTCCCATCCGGCTTTATCGCTGAAGTTGATGTAGTCGTTAAAGCTGTGCCAGCTCTGACCCGCGCGCGGCTTCCAGTCGGTCCAGCGCTCGCCTAAAGTCTTTTTCAGTTCGTCGCCCTGGATGTACAAAGAACCGAACTGGAACTCCTGCATGTCTGCCAGAGTCGCGTAGCCGGTATGGTTCATCACCACGTCGAACAGAATGCGGATCCCACGCTTATGGGCCTCATCAATCAGGCGGCGCAGATCGTCTTCTGTCCCCATATTGGCATCGAGCTTCGTCCAGTCCTGGGTGTAATAACCGTGATAGGCGTAATGCGGGAAATCGCCCTTAGTGCCGCCGCCAACCCAGCCGTGGATTTGCTCCAGCGGCGAGCTGATCCACAGCGCGTTGACGCCGAGCTGCTGGAGATAATCAAGTTTACTGGTCAAGCCTTGCAGGTCGCCGCCGTGGAAGGTGCCGATTTCCTGCATACCGTCTTTGTGGCGGCCATAACTATTGTCGTTGGCCGGGTTGCCGTTAACAAAGCGGTCGGTGAGGACGAAATAGACAGTAGCGTTGTGCCAGTTAAATGGTGCGGCAGCTTGCGTCTCTGCACGTTCAAGCAACAGCAGACCATTGCTGTTAAACGCGGGCTGGAGGGTAATTTTACCGCCGCTGACGGTGGCGACATTGCCGCTATAGAAGTCGCGAACTTTACTGCCTTCGGCGAAGGATTTGCTGACGTCGATGGTCAACGGTTTGCCATCCCATTTCGGACACTGCTTCAGCTGTGGCGCGGTGGCGGCGGCAGTTTGCTTCTCCTCCAGGGAAACCATCAGGGTTGGCGTGCCCGAACGGGTATCGACTTCCAGGGTATAGCGGCCATCGCGGAATACGCGCCACTGCGGTGCTGGATCGCGACAGGGCTCCATGGAAAGCATCTGGTTGAGTTTGATGATGCCAGCGGGCTGCCAGCACTGTTGGTCAAAATTAATTCGCAGAGGGCGCGTACCCTTCGCTACCTCATTTTGACTGATAAATCTGCCGGTGCCTTCTTCGGTAAAGGCGGGGAAATCTGCGGTGGTCCAGGCGGCGAAGGCCATCCCAGGCAACAGCAGCGACGCAAGCGCAGCGAGTTTCATTCCGGAGTCCTGTGTGCGGTGTTTTGTTCAGTGTGCGCGTTTGCTTATCCAATGAACTCATCCCGTCTCTGCTTTTCCTGGGAGGATGAATAAGGGTGAGTGATCGCGCTCAAAAAATGAGCGAGAAATGCGATGGTTGTCGCATTTTTGAGCGGTTGTAATGCCGCAGAAACCGATTTCAGGTGACAGCTTTTCGGAATTGGACTATTTCTGTGGGTGCGTCATCTGGGTATTTTTGATACTATTCGCGATTCAACCATCGATTTTTTGCGAAAAACAAGGTGTTGGAATGATTAAATCCGACCAGGAGACCTAATGATATCGATTCCCATGCGACGATATGGGGCTGCGATACTCATGTTACTTACCTGTTTATTTTCAGGTAGTGTGCTGGCAACAACACACACAGCAACAACGAGTCATAAAGCCTCAGAAGTTAAGAAGAAAAGTACGGTTAAAGTAAGCAAGGTAAGCAGTAAACAAGAGTATTCTCGCAATAGTGTAAAGAGCAGTTCACTTCCTGATTTGCGAAAATACCCTTCCGGGACACCAAGGAAAAAAGCGTTTCTCCGGACGGTAATGCCTTATATTACGAAACAGAATCAGGTGATTACCGCCGATCGTAACTGGCTTGTAACCAAGCAGTACGATGCACGCTGGTCGCCGAGCGAGCGCGCGCGCCTGAAAGAGATCGCTTCACGCTATAAAGTGAAATGGTCTGGCAATACTCGCCATATTCCATGGAATTCGCTGCTTGAGCGCGTCGACATTATTCCGAATAGCATGGTAGCAACCATGGCGGCTGCGGAAAGCGGCTGGGGAACATCAAAGCTGGCGCGGGTGAACAACAATCTGTTTGGTATGAAGTGTGGCGGTGGAAACTGTCGCGGTGCGGTGAAGGGCTACTCCCAGTTTGATTCTGTAGAGGAGTCCGTTCAGGCCTACGTGAGAAATCTGAATACGCATCCGGCCTATTCGTCGTTCCGTAAATCGCGTGCGCAAATGCGCCAGGCCGATCAGGAGCTGACCGCCAGCACGATGATTCACAAGCTGAAGGGCTATTCGACCAAAGGGTCGAGCTATAACAACTATCTCTTCGCGATGTATCAGGATAACCAGCGGTTAATTGCCGCACACATGTAATTGCTCATACATGTCGTCTAATGCCCGGTGCGCAAGCCCGGGCATTTTTCTTTACGTTCTACATCATCACTTCACTGTGCCGATCGCGGTACTCCTTCGGCGTCACGTCGTACTCTTTCTTAAACACCGAATAGAAATATTGCAGCGACGGATAGCCGCACATCTGCGAAATTTCGTTAATCGACAGCGTAGTCGATACCAGCAGGCTGCGCGCTTTTTCTAACTTTTCGCTGTGGATCATAGTATGAATCGTCTCGCCCACCTCCTCCTTGAAGCGCTTTTCAAGGTTCGAACGGGAGATACCGACGGCATCCAGCACCTGCTCGACCTTAATCCCTTTACAGGCGTTGTTACGGATATAGTGCATTGCCTGAATAACTGACGGATCGGACAGCGAACGATAGTCGGTGGAACGACGCTCTATTACGCGCATCGGCGGAATCAATTGGCGCTGCAACGGTAAGTCTTCGTTTTCCAGCAGACGATGCAGCAGCTTCGCGGCCTGATAGCCCATCTGGCGGGTGCCCTGGGCGACGGATGACAGAGCGACGCGCGACAGGTAGCGGGTAAGCTCTTCGTTATCAATGCCAATCACGCACAGCTTTTCCGGGACCGGAATATGCAGCCGCTCGCAGGCCTGTAACACGTGGCGTGCGCGGGCATCGGTGACGGCGATAATTCCGGTTTGCGGCGGCAATGTTTGTAGCCAGTCGGCAAGCCGATTTTGCGCATGCTGCCAGTTTTCCGGCGCTGTCTCAAGACCCTGATACACCACGCCGCGATATTTTTCTCTGGCGACCAACTGGCAAAACGCGTGCTCGCGCTCGGCGGCCCAGCCTTTACAGCTGGAAGTGGGCAGACCGTAAAAGGCGAAGCGGTTGATGCCTTTTTCTTTCAGATGGAGAAACGCGCTTTCGACCAGCGCGGCGTTATCGGTAGCGATGTAGTGAACCGGCGGATAGCATTCCGGACGATGGAAAGAGCCGCCGACGCCGACAATCGGGACATCGACGCCGATCAGCAGATTTTCAATTTCCGGGTCGTCGTAATCGGCAATGACGCCGTCGCCTAACCACTCCTTAATGTTTTCAATTCGCGCCCGGAAATCTTCCTCAATGAAGATGTCCCATTCCAATTGCGATGCCTGCAAATATTCACCAACGCCTTCAACAACCTGGCGGTCGTAGGCTTTGTTGGCGTTGAATAACAGCGTAATACGGTGACGCCTTTCATACATAGTGTTGTTCCTGGTCTCTTTCGCTGGTCGTACAATACCGACCAATGTCCGAATTATTTCAAGCTACTTGTGCCTAAGTTTGGCGGTAGCGCAAATAATTCGGGCATATTTATTTTTAATGCGATCAGCTTCGACGTTTAGTGGCTGAATCCATCCACACCGCCAGTAATAGAATGACGCCTTTGACGATGTACTGCCAGAAGGTGGCGACGTCCATCATGCTCATGCCGTTATCCAGCGCGGACATGATAAATGCCCCCATAACGGCCCCTGCGACGCTGCCAACGCCACCCGCAAGGCTGGTACCGCCGATCACGCAGGCGGCAATGGCATCCAGTTCGGCAATGTTACCGGCAGAAGGTGACCCGGCTCCGAGTCGTGAGCTGAGGATCAGCCCGGCGATAGCTACCATCAGGCCATTAATGGCAAATACCGCCAGCTTGGTGCGTTCAACGCTGATGCCCGACAAGCGCGCGGCTTCCAGGTTTCCGCCGATGGCGTAGATGCGCCGCCCAAAAGCGGTTCGCGTGGCCATAAACATGCCTACCAGCAGCAGAGCGGCGAGGATTAATACCGGCGTCGGTACGCCGCGATAATCATTTAGCAGCCAGATCGCGCCCAGTACAATAACAGCAGTAATCGTCTGACGGCCTACGGTTGCGGTAGATGTTGGCGTGGAGAGGCCCAGGGTCTGACGTCGCATACGCCCACGCCATTGCCAGATAATAAACGCCGCCATTCCCACGACGCCGATAGTGAAGCCAATGCCGTCAGGGAGATAGCTCTGGCCGATTTGTGACATTGCCGGGCTGGTGGGGGAAACGGTGGTTCCATTGGTAATGCCGATCAGAATGCCGCGAAACGCCAGCATTCCGGCAAGGGTCACGATAAACGAGGGGACTTTGCGATAGGCGACCCACCAACCGTTCCAGGCGCCGAGCAGCAGGCCCAATACCAACGTTACCGCAATCGTCAGCGGCAGTGGCCAGCCGAGCCAGACATCGAAAATTGCCGCCACGCCGCCGAGCAGGCCCATCATTGAACCGACGGAGAGATCGATCTCGGCGGAAATAATCACAAAGACCATCCCAACCGCGAGAATGCCGGTGATAGCGGTCTGGCGCAGTAGGTTGGAGATGTTGCGCGCGCTCAGATAAGCGCCTTCAGTGGTCCAGGTGAAAAAAAGCATAATCGCCACGATGGCGGCGATCATCACGAAAACCTGGAGATTCATTCCTTTTAGCCCTGACAGTGCGGCAGGGGCTGGCGGGGTGAGTTTTATTTCAGACGACGTGTTCTTCGACATGGCGTTCGCTCCTCAGTGCGGCTTCCATCACCTGTTCCTGGGTCAGGTCCTGGTTGATCAAATTGGCTTTCAGCTTGCCTTCATGCATCACCAGCACCCGGTCGCTTAGCCCAAGCACTTCGGGAAGCTCGGATGAAATGACAATGACGGCGATCCCCTGCTGCACTAGCTGATTAATCAGCTTGTAGATTTCGTATTTAGCGCCGATGTCGATGCCGCGGGTGGGCTCATCGAGGATCAGAATGCGCGGATTCAGCAGCAGGCAGCGGGCGAGGATTGCCTTTTGCTGATTGCCGCCGCTCAGGCGACCAATCGCCAGTTCCGGTGATGAGGTTTTGATTTTCAGGCGCTGGATGGATTGCTGAATGCAGTGTTGCTCACCGGCATCGTCAAGGCTGCTCAGCGGGCCGGTAAATTGGCTCAGGGTAGCGAGCGTGATGTTCTTACCTACTGCCATAACTGGCACGATACCGTCTTTTTTCCTGTCCTCCGGCACCATGGCAATGCCCAGCGCGATAGCCTGCTGGCAGTTGTGAATCGCTACCTGCTGACCATCAATAAAAATTTTTCCCTGCCAGCGGCCCGGCCAGACGCCAAATAAGCATTGAACCGCTTCGGTACGACCCGCGCCGACCAGCCCGGCAATACCCAGAATTTCCCCACGACGCAGTGAAAAAGAGACATCGTTGACTCGCTTGATATGGCGATTGACCGGGTGCCAGGCGGTTAAGTTTTCTACCCGCAGGATTTCATCGCCGCAGCTGTGGGCTTCATTGGGATAAAGTGCCGTGAGCTCGCGGCCCACCATCATGGTGATGATGTCATCTTCATTCATGCCATCGGCGTTGCGAGTGCCGATATGCTGGCCGTCGCGGATCACGCAGATGGTGTTCGATATGGCTTTGACTTCATTGAGTTTATGGGAAATATAAATACAGGCGATACCGTGATTTTGCAGATCGCGAATAATAGTCAGCAGAATGGCTGTTTCTTGTTCAGTTAATGATGCGGTGGGTTCATCGAGAATTAACAGCCGTACCTGTTTATTTAGCGCTTTGGCTATTTCGACCAGTTGCTGCTGACCGAGACCTAAATCTCCGACACGGGTATCGGGTGAAATAGATAAATTGACCTGAGCCAGCAGTTTCTCACAGCGTAAGGTCATGGTTTCATAATCCAGCAAGCCGTAGCGAGAGATCTCCGCGCCGAGAAAAATATTCTCCAGAACGGTCAGGTGTTTTACCAGCGCCAGCTCCTGGTGAATGATAGCGATCCCCTTACGCTCGGTATCGCGAATATGGCCGGGCTGTAATATTTCCCCGGAAAAAATAATCTCTCCTTCATAACTTCCGTGCGGATATATTCCGCAAAGTACCTTCATCAGCGTGGATTTTCCGGAGCCATTTTCTCCGCATAAGGAAACCACTTCCCCGGCGTTCAGCCGCAGGCTGACATTATCAATCGCCTTCACCACACCGAAGGTTTTGCTAATGTTTTTCATTTCGAGTAACCAGGACATAGATGCTCCGCATAAGCGATATCCGGCTGGATGAGGATAACGCCCCGGAAAGGGGCGTCAGCAATTACAGTTCGCTCTTTTTGTGAAAGCCGTCTTTAATCACCGTCTGATCAATATTGTCTTTATTGACTTCGATAGGCGTCAGCAGCCGCGACGGTACATCTTTCAGCCCGTTGTTGAGCGTGGCGTCTGCCTGGGGTTGTTTATCGTTGCCCAGTTCGACGGCGATCTCCGCCGCCGTGGTGGCAAGGGTGGTGATCGGTTTGTAGACGGTCATAGTCTGGGTGCCTGCGATAATGCGTTTTACGCCCGCGAGATCGGCGTCCTGGCCGGAAATTGCCACTTTACCCGCAAGACCCTGGGCGCTTAAGGCCTGAATAGCACCGCCGGCGGTAGCGTCATTAGAGGCGACGACCGCATCAATTTTGTTATTGTTGGCGGTCAGGGCGTTCTCCATAATTTTCAGCGCATTTTCTGGTAGCCAGCCGTCGACCCACTGATCGCCAACGATTTTAATTTTGCCATCATCAATATAGGGCTTGAGGACTTTCATCTGTCCAGCGCGGAACAGCTTGGCGTTATTATCGACAGGGGAGCCGCCCATCAGAAAATAGTTTCCCTGAGGGACTTTATCGACCAGGCTTTGGGCCTGCATTTCACCCACTTTTTCATTATTAAAGGAAATATAAAAATCAATATCGGCATTATTGATTAGTCGGTCATAAGCAAGAACTTTAATACCCTCTTGTTTTGCTTCTTTAATCACATTGCTGAGCACCTGACCGTTGTACGGAATAATAACCAGAACGTCGACGCCGCGATTTATCATGTTTTCGATTTGCGACATTTGGGTTTCTTCGTTGCCATTTGCTGATTGTACGAATACTTTCGCACCTAATGATTCAGCTTTATTGACAAAAATATCACGATCTTTTTGCCAGCGCTCAAGACGGAGGTCATCAATAGCCATGCCAATTTTAATTTCTTTAGCGATACCCGAAAAGCTAGTGAGGACCAGCGCGGCACAGAGCGTAAGGCAAAGGTTCTTTATCTTCATAATAATAACACCTTTTTTGTAAAGTGCAGGATAAGAAGGGTGATGAAAATAAACGGCCTGATACATAGAAGATTTTTAACTCGGAAACGGGCGATGGCAATTATCTATGCTTATTTTACGGTTATGAAATTTTGTTTATTTGTGAATTTATGACCGCGATCGTACTTTAATAATCAATTATCATCGTATTTCATTGATCTCTCATCATGTAAGCAGCGGAATTAGGCGTTTCACGTATTATTTTTGCGACCTGGCGCACGTTTGTGAATTCTCTCAATTGCGGTGTGAAATAACGTAATTGAGGAAAGTAAAAGGAGAATTCTATATTGGATTATGACTTATTACTCGCCGCACCCCTGAATATGGAGTTCATTATGCAGACCTATTTCGATCAACTTGATCGCGTTCGTTATGAAGGCCCAAAATCCGCTAACCCATTGGCTTTCCGTCATTACAATCCGGATGAGCTGGTGCTGGGCAAACGCATGGAAGACCACCTGCGCTTTGCGGCCTGCTACTGGCACACCTTCTGCTGGAATGGTGCTGACATGTTCGGTGTGGGTTCCTTTAATCGTCCCTGGCAGCAGCCGGGCGAAGCGCTGGAAATGGCGAAGCGTAAAGCCGATGTCGCTTTTGAGTTTTTCCACAAGCTGAACGTGCCTTATTACTGCTTCCACGATATCGACGTCTCTCCGGAAGGCGCGTCCCTGAAAGAATATGCCAATAACTTCGCGCAGATGGTTGATGTGCTGGCAGAAAAACAGCAGCAGAGCGGCGTCAAGCTGCTGTGGGGCACGGCGAACTGCTTTACTAACCCGCGTTACGGCGCTGGTGCTGCGACGAACCCTGATCCGGAAGTATTCAGCTGGGCAGCGACTCAGGTGGTTACTGCGATGGATGCGACCCATAAACTGGGTGGCGAAAACTACGTTCTGTGGGGCGGTCGTGAAGGTTATGAAACCTTACTGAATACCGATCTGCGCCAGGAACGCGAGCAGATTGGCCGCTTTATGCAACTGGTTGTTGAGCACAAACACAAAATTGGCTTCCAGGGCACGCTGCTGATCGAGCCAAAACCGCAGGAGCCGACAAAGCATCAGTACGATTACGACGCTTCTACCGTGTACGGTTTCCTCAAGCAGTTCGGTCTGGAAAAAGAGATCAAACTGAATATCGAAGCAAACCACGCGACGCTGGCGGGTCACACTTTCCATCACGAAATTGCTACCGCCATCGCTCTTGGCCTGTTTGGCTCCGTTGATGCTAACCGTGGTGACCCGCAGCTGGGTTGGGATACCGACCAGTTCCCGAATAGCGTTGAAGAAAACGCGCTGGTGATGTACGAAATCCTTAAAGCGGGCGGCTTCACCACCGGCGGTCTGAACTTTGATGCTAAAGTGCGTCGTCAGAGCACCGATAAATACGACCTGTTCTACGGCCACATTGGCGCGATGGACACTATGGCGCTGGCCTTAAAAGTGGCAGCACGTATGATTGAAGGCGGTGATCTGGATAAACGCGTTGCCAAACGTTATGCCGGTTGGAACGGTGAGCTGGGCCAGCAAATCCTTAAAGGGCAGATGAATCTGACTGAAATCGCTCAGTATGCGACTCAACATAACCTGGCTCCGCAGCATCAAAGTGGCCATCAGGAGCTGCTGGAAAACGTTGTTAATCGCTATCTGTTTGATAATTAATGATGATGCCCGGCTAGCCCGGGCATTGGCTATAGCAGATGCTTATTCGCGCCAGTAAGGAGAGACTGTATGTATATCGGGATTGATCTGGGTACCTCGGGTGTTAAGGCCATTTTGCTCAACGAGCAGGGCGAGGTCGTGGCTTCACATACCGAAAAGCTCGACGTATCGCGTCCGCACCCTCTATGGTCTGAACAAGATCCTGAACACTGGTGGCAGGCAACGGACTGCGCAATGAAAGCGCTGGGCGCGCAACACTCTCTGCGCGAGGTCAAAGCCTTAGGCATTGCCGGGCAGATGCACGGCGCAACGCTGCTGGATAAACAACAGCGCGTTCTGCGCCCGGCGATTTTATGGAATGACGGCCGCTGTGGCGAAGAGTGCGCGCTGCTGGAAGAGAAAGTCAGCCGTTCGCGGGAGATAACTGGCAACCTGATGATGCCCGGATTTACCGCGCCGAAGCTGTTGTGGGTTCAACGCTACGAGCCTGAAATCTTCCGCCAGGTTGATAAAGTTTTACTGCCAAAAGACTATTTACGTTTACGGATGACCGGCGAGTTTGCCAGCGATATGTCTGATGCTGCCGGTACGATGTGGATGGACGTGGCGCGACGCGACTGGAGCGATGAAATGCTCGCGGCTTGCGGACTGAGCCGCGACAATATGCCTGCGCTGTTCGAAGGCTGTGAAGTTACCGGCGCGCTTCGCCCGGCTATCGCGCAGTCGTGGAATATGCCGGAAGCGCTGGTGGTGGCAGGTGGTGGCGATAACGCGGCGGGTGCGGTTGGCGTGGGCATGGCGGATGCCGGTCAGGCGATGCTGTCGCTGGGAACATCGGGCGTCTACTTTGCCGTCAGCGACGGTTTTCTTAGCAAACCGGAAAGCGCCGTTCACAGTTTCTGTCACGCGCTGCCCGGACGCTGGCATCTGATGTCGGTGATGCTGAGCGCAGCATCTTGCCTCGATTGGGCGGCGAAATTAACCGGTCTCGGTACGGTTCCAGCGCTGATTGCAGCGGCGGAATCGGCTAACGACGATGCCGATCCGGTCTGGTTCTTGCCCTACTTATCCGGAGAACGTACGCCGTATAACAATCCGCAGGCGAAAGGCGTCTTTTTCGGCTTGACCCATCAGCATGGCCCAGCGGAACTGGCGCGAGCGGTATTGGAGGGCGTTGGCTATGCCCTGGCAGATGGGATGGATGTTGTTCATGCCTGCGGCGTTAAACCGCAGAGCGTAACGCTGATTGGCGGCGGTGCGCGCAGCGCGTACTGGCGGCAAATGCTCGCGGATATTAGCGGTCAACAGCTTGATTTCCGCACTGGCGGCGATGTCGGCCCGGCGCTTGGCGCGGCGAGGCTGGCGCAGTTGGCACTACATAAAAATGTTGCATTCTCTGATCTGCTCCCACAACTCCCGTTGGAACAGGCTCATCGTCCGGATGCCGAACGTTTTGCCCGTTATGCCCCTCGTCGGGAAACCTTCCGGCAAATTTATCAGCAGCTTTTACCGTTGATGTCGTAATTCTTTCGCCCCCTTGTAGGGGCGAATTTATTTTATCAATGACTCATTGCTGATTAATTACTCTGGTGCATTTATATATTCTGAATTTGTCATTTCAGTTGCGAAAAGTGCCGATAATCACGTTTCGCAAGTACATAATGAAGACTGTCTTTTGCTGGGGCGGTCTCATGAAAAATAATATTATTTCTAGATTATTGATGGCCATTGGAGCGCTGATTTATCTGGTGGGTATTTGGCGTACCTGCCCGTTATTTAGCGGTAAAGGCTATTTTCTCGGCGTTCTGGTGATGGGAATGTTCGCCATGCTGGCGCATCAGCGTACGATGCAAGAAGAACGTAAAAAAGATGATGGCTTTGCTTCGTTATGTCGCCTGGTACTCCTGCTATCAGTTGGTTTATTAATGGTCGGCGCCATGTTTGTGCCCGCTGGTTGGGATGAGAAGATCATCTACGTGGCGGCGTGGTTTGTGTGTTTATACGGCGCATCAACATTGCCCGGTAAAACAGCATCGAAACGCGTGGCGCAGCAAGACTCCGCAGAATAACCCTAGCTCACCAGGCGACGGCTATCAAACCGTTGAACCAGGGTTGAGAGCAGCAAGCTTCCCAGCAGCGCGGCGCTAAAAATCCACACGATATCCAGCAATGGCCAGCGCGTCAGTTCAAGCCCGCTGGCGCGAAGCGCGTGGATGATCAGCGCGTGAAAGCCGTAAATCCCTAAGGAATGGCGGGCGATCGGTGAAAGAAACGATATTGGCCGCGTATTGAGCGTATTTTTCGCCAGCGTCAGTAGGGTAATCGCGCAGATAAAAACTGCGGGTCCGCAGTATAAATACCAGGTATCGCCAAAGTCGCCGCGCCAGCGCAGCTCGTACAGCGTGCCGCGTGATATCACCCATACTGTTGCCAGAAAGAGCGCTGCGCACAGTGGCGTCAGCCATTTTCTATCGGTGTCCATCATCCCAATCGCCCGGCCCAGAATGCCGTACAGCACGTAATAAAAGGCATCGCCGCTGATATAGAGATTAACTGGCAGCCATTCGATGCCACCTGCTTTCACCGCCACCATGTTGGGATTTGCCATGATGCCAATAACCAGCATCAGCGTCAGCAGCATCTTACCGCTGACCTGTTTAACCTGAATCAGCGGCGAGAGCAGATAAATCACCGAGATGGCGAAGAAAAACCACAGGTGATAGAACACCGGTTTTTGCAGCACATTCTTTAGCGACAGTTCGACGTTGATATGGGTGAACAGCGTGATATAGAGCAGAGACAGCGCGCTGTAAAAGAGGATGCACAGGCCAATGCGCAGAAAATGTCGGGGCTGAGCGCTACGCTCACCGAAAAATAAATAGCCTGAAATCATGAAAAATAGCGGTACGCTGACGCGGGATGCTGAGTTAAGGAAATTAGCAATGTCCCAATCCAGCAGGCTGATAGTATGCGGGTGAGTGATGTACCAAGTGGTGCTATGAATCATCACCACCATCAGGCAAGCAATACCGCGCAAATTGGTAATCCAGTTAATTTTTTCCTGCATCAGTGCCTCAATTACGCCCTCTTAGAAAAGGTCTGACTTCGATTATTCGCCGGTATCTCAGTGGAATAATCTGAGTTTATCGTCATAGACTTGTCGTGACATGGACTGATTTGCACAATGGCTGGGTTAATTTACGCAATCTGCACAATAACAATTTACCCACAAGGCGGTCGAGAAAAGTGGTGATGAAATATGTATTTTCTGGACTGCTGTTGCTCCTGCTGGCGGGCTGTAGTCAGACGCCGTCTCAGCCAGCGCAAAAAGCACAAAGAGCGCGGATAACGCCGCAAACGACTCTCAATATGGAGCAACTGTGCAAGGATAATGCGGCAATACGTTACAGTACAGGTATTCGGCAGGTTGATGTTAGCCATGTTGAACAGTTCCAGGGAAGCTATGAGCTTTCGGGTATGACCTCGCAGAATGAGCGCTTTATCTGTTCTTTTGATCCGGACGGGCAGTTTTTGCATCTTTCCATGCGCTAAATGCGGCTCTGGTGCCGCACGATGGCGTTAATTTCCGCAATTTTCCCTAAACAACCCCGTTTCATACTGTATATCTCTCAGTCAGCGGGTATACTGATCCCTTCCTTTAAATCCACACGTATCCAGCACGAAATAATATGCAAAAGTTTGATACCAGGACCTTCCAGGGCTTGATCCTGACCTTACAGGATTACTGGGCTCGCCAGGGCTGCACCATTGTTCAACCATTGGACATGGAAGTTGGCGCCGGCACCTCTCACCCCATGACTTGCCTGCGCGCGCTGGGGCCAGAGCCGATGGCAACTGCCTACGTGCAACCATCCCGCCGTCCAACCGATGGCCGCTATGGCGAAAACCCGAACCGTTTACAGCACTACTATCAATTCCAGGTAGTGATTAAACCGTCTCCGGACAACATCCAGGAGCTGTACCTCGGGTCTCTGAAAGAGCTGGGTATGGATCCAACCATTCACGATATTCGTTTCGTGGAAGATAACTGGGAGAACCCAACGCTGGGTGCCTGGGGTCTGGGTTGGGAAGTGTGGCTGAATGGTATGGAAGTGACGCAGTTTACCTACTTCCAGCAGGTCGGCGGCATGGAATGTAAACCGGTGACCGGTGAGATCACCTACGGTCTGGAGCGCCTGGCAATGTACATTCAGGGCGTAGACAGCGTTTACGACCTGGTCTGGAGCGACGGCCCGCTGGGTAAAACCACCTACGGCGACGTGTTCCATCAGAACGAAGTCGAGCAATCGACTTACAACTTCGAATACGCAGACGTCGACTTCTTGTTCTCCTGCTTTGAGCAGTATGAGAAAGAAGCTCAGCAGCTGTTGGCGCTGGAAAGCCCGCTGCCGCTGCCTGCCTACGAGCGCATTCTGAAAGCCGCCCATAGCTTTAACCTGCTGGACGCGCGTAAAGCCATCTCCGTCACCGAGCGTCAGCGCTATATTCTGCGCATCCGCACTCTGACCAAAGCAGTGGCTGAAGCTTACTATGCTTCCCGTGAAGCCCTTGGCTTCCCGATGTGCAACAAGAATAAATAAGAGGCGGCCATGTCTGAGAAAACTTTCCTGGTGGAAATCGGCACTGAAGAGTTGCCACCAAAAGCACTGCGCAGCCTGGCTGAATCCTTTGCTGCGAACGTGACTGCGGAGCTGGATAACGCTGGCCTCGCGCACGGTAAAGTTGAATGGTTTGCTGCTCCGCGTCGTCTGGCGCTGAAAGTGGCAAATCTGGCGGCGGCGCAAGCCGATCGCGAAGTCGAAAAACGCGGCCCGGCGATTGCCCAGGCGTTCGATGCCGAAGGCAAAGCGAGCAAAGCGGCAGAAGGTTGGGCGCGTGGCTGCGGTATCACCGTCGATCAGGCTGAGCGTTTGACCACCGACAAAGGCGAATGGCTGCTGTATCGCGCACACGTGAAGGGCGAAAGCACCGAAGCGCTGCTGCCGAACATGATTGCGACCTCGCTGGCGAAGCTGCCAATCCCGAAGCTGATGCGCTGGGGCGCGTCAGACGTGCACTTTGTGCGTCCGGTTCACACCGTGACCCTGCTGCTGGGCGACAAAGTTATTCCGGCAACGATTCTGGGTATCCAGTCTGACCGTGTGATTCGTGGTCATCGCTTTATGGGCGAGCCTGAATTCACCATCGACAATGCCGACCAGTATCCTGAAATCCTGCGCCAGCGCGGCAAAGTGATTGCCGATTACGCCGAGCGTAAAGCGAAAATCAAAGCCGATGCTGAAGAAGCTGCGCGTAAAATTGGCGGTAATGCCGATCTGAGCGAAAGCCTGCTGGAAGAAGTGACTTCCCTGGTTGAATGGCCGGTTGTTCTGACCGCAAAATTCGAAGAGAAATTCCTCGCCGTACCGTCTGAAGCGCTGGTTCACACCATGAAAGGTGACCAGAAGTACTTCCCGGTTTACGCGAACGACGGCAAACTGCTGCCGAACTTTATCTTCGTCGCTAATATCGAATCGAAAGATCCGATTCAGATTATTTCCGGCAACGAGAAGGTTGTGCGCCCACGTCTGGCGGATGCCGAATTCTTCTTTAATACCGACCGTAAAAAACGCCTGGAAGACCATCTGCCGCGTCTGCAAACCGTGCTGTTCCAGCAACAGCTAGGTACGTTGCGCGACAAGACTGACCGTATTCAGGCGCTGGCGGGCTGGATTGCTGAGCAGATTGGCGCGGACGTTAATCACGCCACCCGCGCGGGCCTGTTGTCCAAGTGCGACCTGATGACCAACATGGTCTTTGAGTTCACCGACACTCAGGGCGTGATGGGGATGCACTACGCGCGTCACGATGGCGAAGCGGAAGATGTGGCTGTCGCGCTGAACGAGCAGTATCAGCCGCGCTTTGCCGGTGATGACCTGCCGTCCAACCCGGTTGCCTGTGCGGTCGCGATTGCCGATAAGATGGACACCCTAGCGGGTATCTTTGGTATCGGTCAGCATCCGAAAGGCGATAAAGACCCGTTTGCGCTGCGTCGTGCAGCGCTGGGCGTGCTGCGCATCATCGTCGAGAAGAACCTGAATCTGGATCTGCAAACGCTGACCGAAGAAGCGGTACGTCTGTACGGTGACAAGCTGACTAATGCGAAAGTTGTCGATGAAGTTATCGATTTCATGCTCGGTCGTTTCCGTGCCTGGTATCAGGACGAAGGCTATACCGTTGATATCATTCAGGCGGTACTGGCGCGTCGTCCGACTCGTCCGGCAGACTTTGATGCGCGTATGAAGGCGGTTTCGCACTTCCGTACCCTCGAAGAGTCTGCTGCGCTGGCGGCAGCGAACAAGCGAGTCTCCAACATTCTGGCGAAATCAGACGTAACGCTGAACGATATCGTTCATGCTTCCGTGCTGAAAGACGCGGCAGAAATTAAGCTGGCAGGCCATTTAGTCGTGCTGCGCGATAAACTGCAACCGTACTTCGCTGAGGGCCGTTATCAGGAAGCTCTGATTGAGCTGGCCTCTCTGCGTGAACCGGTAGATGAATTCTTCGAGAACGTGATGGTTAACGCTGAAGATCAGAACGTGCGCGTAAACCGCCTGACGCTGCTGTCTAAGCTGCGCGATCTGTTCCTGCAGGTAGCGGATATTTCTCTGCTGCAGTAAGCGTATCGTTAATAATAAAAAACCTGCCTCTGGGCAGGTTTTTTTATGTCTGAAATATAAATAAGCGAACCGTTAATAATTCTCTAATTAATGCTTTTGTTAATTTCATTCAGCAGTAGAAAATTTTTTAGGAATATATCAACGCCGTCTTGTTGGATATTTAAGGTAGAATACTTGCGGGTGCTTGAGACTGTTTGTCTCAGGTATTCTGCAGGAGACAAACAGAGAAAAGCCCCACCTGATGGTAATCAAAGTGAGGCTCCCCCTATGCATGAACACCATAAGAGTAGCCTCTTACCTGTTGAAAATCAACACTGGAGGCGAGGAATGCCGCAAAAGTATCTGTTGTTTGGCTTAATAGTGATTTGCTTCACTGTTTTATTATTTACCTGGATGGTTCGTGATTCGCTGTGTGAATTACAGCTCAGACAGGGAAATATTGAGCTGGTGGCATTCTTAGCCTGTGAAATTAAACAGTAAGAGTGTCTGGTGGGGAGTTATCCCCACCATTTTTTTGGTGTTAAGTATTCTCAATGCACCCATTCATTTTTCATCAAATAAATATTTTGCCTCCTGATATCAGGAGGCCTTTTTCCCCTTGTCTGTCTACCTGTTGAAAAAACAGGCTTGAAATCCCTGCCGCGATGTGGCTATCCTATGTCCCGACGAATCCCTCGTCTTACTGGAGAGCACGCAACAAATGAACAAACACGACTGATGAATTTCGCTCCTTGCTTAGCGCTATTTGCGGGCAGGGGAGGTATTAATTTCATTCAGGAGTGCTTATGGCTCATTGTGCCCAGTCCCCTTCTTTTATTTTGCATCAGGTCACCTGTCAGTTTGCGACAGGAGATACGCTTTTTGGTCCGCTGAATTTATCGCTCGAAGGCACCCTCTGTGGCCTGGTTGGGCGCAATGGCGTCGGAAAAACCAGGCTTCTGCGTTTGCTGGCGGGGGTTGACTCACCGTCTGGCGGAAGTATCGAGCGTATTGCTTCAGTTAGCTACGTGGCGCAGCAGCATGCGATGACCCCAAATACTACACTGGCTGAGTTATTAGGCTTTGAATCCGTTTTCACTGCTCTGGCTCGCCTGAATCGAGGTGAAGGACGTGCTGACGACCTTGAACATCTTGATTGTTTTTGGGATCTTCCGGATCGCTTGAGTACAGGATTTATTGATGCTGGTTTAGGTGAATTTTCCCCCGAACGTCCGGCCTCTTCGCTGAGCGGTGGTGAACGCGTGAAAGCGCTGTTATGCAGAGCATTTCTCAGTGGCGCGGACTATTTACTGCTTGATGAACCCACCAACCATCTGGACCGACAGGGCCGCGAGTGGCTGTATCAGCAGCTTGAACGCTGGCGTGGCGGGGCGCTGATTGCCAGCCATGACCGGGAATTGCTGGCCAGAATGCCGCGCATCCTTGAGCTGACGCCCGCGGCTCTGCGCAGCTATGGCGGAAACTACGCGGATTATCAGCAGCAGCGCGAGCTGGAACAACAGGCGGCTCGCGCCGCGCTGGAACATGCCGCCACTGAGCGAAGACGTACCCGCGCACGTATGCAAAAAGAGCATGATGCCTGTCAGCGGCGTTCTGCGCAGACGTTACGGACTGTCGACACGCTAAATATCGCCTCATTCGAACGGGTGGCTTACAAAGGGGCGGCGAAAGAGCGCCCCGGCACCCTTAAGCGCCAGCATCGTGAACAAAATAGCGTGCTCAACGATGCGGTAGTACGGGCGCGTGAGTGGGTAGAGGAGGACAGCCCGGTGATGTTTACTTTGCCCGGTAGCCAGGTCGCTGCGGGAAAACAGGTGCTGGAGCTGGAAGCGTTGCAGTTGGCGCATGCGCATATGCTACCTTTGAGCTGGCGGCTTGATGGGCCGATGCGGGTGGCGCTGCGCGGCCCCAATGGTTGCGGTAAGACGACACTGCTTAAAACGCTGCTGGGACTGGAACCTGCTCAGTCAGGAGTTAGTCGCTTATCGGTTCACGCAGCGTATTTAGATCAGCACCTGAGCCAGTTAGATTTGTCGCTATCGGTGATGATGCATCTGAATCTCGGCGATACGCCATTAGAAGAAGGTGCACTACGCAGCCAATTGGCGCAATTACAGCTGGGGGCGGATAAAGTCCATCTACCATTATCGGCCTTAAGCGGAGGAGAGCGGCTGAAGGCGGCGCTGGCCTGCGTGCTCTGGCGGCGGGAAGCTACGCAACTACTGTTACTTGATGAACCCACGAATCATCTCGACCTCGCGTCCACTCAGGCGATTGAAAAAGCGCTAGAACAGTTTCCCGGCGCGATACTGGTTGTGTCGCATGATGAAGCTTTTTTACAAGCGCTGAATCTGACCCACTTTCTTGAGTGGCGGGAAAGCGGCTGGTTTGCTGGCGCGTATTGAATAGTGATAGATGGGTTCTCGATTGAGCAAATTATTTTTTGAGAATCCATTTATATTAGTCTTATAGAAATGGTGGTTATTATTGCCGTTCATGTCGCATTCGGCATAAAAGGCCTATATGAATAACCTGATTTTAAAATTCATCGTTTTCTATCAGCGTGTTATCTCTCCCCGTAAAGGATATCGCTGTGCTTATGGCGCTCTGCATCATACGCAAGGATGCTCGGGGGCGGTCAAAGAGATTATCCAACAGAAAGGTGTGATTGGCGGTTGGGGAGAGATTCGTCAGCGTTTCAGTGACTGTCGGCTTGCGGCTGAAACTTTGCAAAAACAAAAGCCTAAAGACGATCCGAAACGTAAAAAGGAGTGTGATGATTGTGGCCTTTCGGGCTGTGATGGCCAGTGTTGCACTTATCTGCCGGATTCATTACCGAGAATCCCTCTGCCGGATTTGGAATGTCCCTGTGACTGCTCTTCCCTGCGTTTTAAAGGTTATCGCAGATAAAAAAATCCCCGCCGTTTGGCAGGGACTTGAAATTTTGAGCTTATTAAGCTTACAGGCTGTTTACGTTACCAGCTGCCGGGCCTTTAGCGCCGCTTTCGATGGTGAAGGAAACTTTCTGACCTTCGTCCAGAGATTTGTAGCCTTCGTTCTGGATAGCAGAGAAGTGTACGAACACGTCTTTAGAACCATCGTCAGGAGTGATGAAGCCGAAACCTTTGTCAGCGTTGAACCATTTTACGATACCAGTCATTTTACCGGACATAGCGAATTACCTTTAAAAAATAAATGAGCCTTTCGGCGTTACGGTCTGGACTACAGATTTGAAGCGATAAAGGGAAAGTTCACTACCGGGGTATCAACGATAACCTTTGAAGGACTGCTCTATTCGAATACTCTGTGGTCTTTAAATCAAACCTGCGAGCATTAACGCATTTTCGCGCCGTGATAGCAAACTTTTTTTTCACTGGCTTAAAAACGGTCCTTAACAGGACCGTCAGCCTGAACGAAGTATAGCCTAAATTGTCACTCGATGATCTGTCTTGAAAGCTGTGGGTTCGCCTGAATAAGGCGCATTAATTTCATCTCGGTGGAAGAGGGTTTCAGGCGTCTCGATTCCCACTCTTGTACCATTGCTACGCTGACGCCCATGGCATTGGCGAAATCATCTATCTTGAGCCCGGTACCTTTGCGTAGCTGTTCAAATTCGCTGAATGCGGCGGACTTGCGCGTCAGGGTTGCCGCCTGTGCTTGATCTTTAAAAATAATCTGTTCCAGGTTGCTCATTAATTCAAATACAGGATCTTTATATTCCATTGAGAGCTCCTCTCTTTCATACAGCGGAGGTTGAAATTTGTAGAGCCTCTTAAGAATAGTCGCAAAAAAGATCTAAGAATGATCACGTAGGTGATTATTTGCCGACGCGGTTTCTTCTGATGGGGCATGGTCTGGATAAGATGATGATTAATAATGGGGCCAGCCTGTTTAGAAAATTATTGTAAACAGTTAAGAAGAAAAGCAGAAAAGGCCAGCGCGTTCCCGCTGGCCTTATGGATTACGCCTTTTGCAGCTTATCGACTTCGCCCTGTGGGGCCGTGGATTGTCGTTGGCTCAGTTTGTATTTCACCAATAATGCGATGGCGGACAAGAACGCCGGGATGGCCAATAGAGTAAAAATAGTCTCGAATGATAGCTGAGCTTCCATTAGGAATACGCCGCTAAATGCGCCAAGAATGCCGCCAAAGCGCCCAATGCCCAGCATCCAGGCAACGCCGGTCGCACGGCCTTGTGTTGGATAGAATCCAGCAGCCAGCGCAGGCATCGACGATTGCGCGCCGTTCATAATACTGCCCGCGATAAACACCATCACACCCATCAACAGCAGGCTGCTGGTTGAGAAACCGACCAGACAAACGAATACCCCGGTCAGCAGCCAACCTACGGCGACGACCTTGTTCGGGTTGATCTTATCCATCAATGCGCCGAGGATGAGCACGCCAATGCCGCCACCCAGCGGGAACAACGCGGTAATAATCGAGGCCTGGCTCATGGTTGCGCCGGTTTCGCGAATTAACAGCGGCAGCCAACTGGTCAGTAAATAGAAAATCAGCAGGCCCATGAAGTAGGTCAGGCAGAGCATTACGGTCCCCACGGCATAGCGTGGGGAGAAAATGACCCCAATGGCCGATTTCTCTTTTACCTGGCCCGCTTCGCGTAGTTCAAATTCAGCGTGTTCAGGAACGGGAGCGATGCGGCGCAAAATGGCAGCAATATGCTGTGCTGGCTGCTGTTTCACCACCATATATCGTGCTGATTCGGGTAAGAGAAAGATCAGCACTACCGCTAGCAGCAGCGGCATCACGCCACCAAGCACCAGCACGCTTTGCCAGCCGTAGTGAGGGATCATACAGGCGGAGAGGAAGCCTCCCAGCGATGAGCCCATCGGAAAGCCGACAAACATCAGGTTAACCATCAGCGCCCGACGGCGCTCGGGGGCATATTCGCTCATCAGCGTCGCGGCGTTTGGCATGGCGGCGCCCAGTCCAAGTCCGGTCAGAAAACGCAGTAGCGTCAGTTGATTGAGACTGGTGGCAAAGGCGGTCAGCAGGCTGAAACTACCGAAAACCACGATTGACATAATCAGCACTTTCTTACGCCCAACGCGGTCGGCTAGCGGTCCGGCTGTCAATGCACCGACGGCAAGCCCCACTAACGCGGCGCTCATCACCGGGCCTAACGCTGACTTTTCGACCCCCCATTCCTGTACAAGGTCGGAGGCAATAAAGCCGATTATCGCGGTATCGAACCCGTCCATAGCGACGGTGATAAAACATAAGGCCAGAATCATCCACTGGTATTTAGTGAAGGGATGTTCATTGATAAAAGCCTGAATATCGATGGTTGTTTTCTTCATGCGGCATTCCTGGCAGGCAGAGCGGGGGACAGCAATAGATTATTATTATCTCCCTCGCGGGCGTTGATGTTGTTTGTGCGATTATCGAACGAACTGTCGTTAATCGCTCATTTAATAAAATCATCGAACGGCATTTCAGGCAATGTAGGCTAGTCGGGAAGCGTGCGATTATCGTCCGCTTTGCTAATGTAAAAGCAAAGATACGCAATAAATTTAAATAAAATCAGTTTGTTAATTCGGTCTTGGCCTGGGCGAGAGATGGCGGTAATTGTGATGAACTTAACAGACGATATTATTGCGCGCTAAAACAGCGATAACCGGCATTTTAAGGCGGAAGATTGTCAGGAAAAGGTATCCTGCAAGGCCGACCTGGACTATCCTTGTCAGCGTCTGGCACGTGTGTGCCTGTTTGCGCTTTTTTTGGCTGAAAGGAGTAAAAAAATGGCGACAGGAAAGTCCTGCTCTCGCTGGTTTGCGGCTATTGCAGCCCTGTTAATGGTGGTTAGCCTGAGTGGATGTTTTGATAAAGAAGGCGATCAGCGCAAAGCGTTCATCGACTTCCTGCAAAATACGGCAATGCGTAGCGGCGAACGTCTGCCGACGCTGACCGCCGATCAGAAAAAACAGTTCGGGCCTTTCGTCTCCGATTATGCGGTGATTTATGGCTATTCACAGCAGGTGAGCCAGGCGATGGATGCCGGTCTGCGTCCGGTGGTTGATAGCGTAAATGCGATTCGTGTCCCGCAGGATTATATGACTCAGCGTGAACCGCTACGTCAGGCAAACGGCGCTTTAGGCGTATTAAGCCAACAGTTGGAAAACGCAAAAATGCAGGCGGACGCTGCACACGGTGCGCTGAAACAGGGTGACGATCTCAAGCCGGTCTTCGATCAGGTTTATAACAAAGTGGTGACCGCTCCGGCGAATGCGCTACAGCCGCTGATTCCAGCCGCGCAGGTATTTACCCAGCAGCTGGTGCAGGTGGGCGATTTTGTTGCTCAGCAGGAAGCGCAGGTGAGCTTCGTGGCGAACGGTATTCAGTTCCCGACTTCACAGCAGGCCAGTCAGTATAATACGCTGATTGGGCCGCTGGCCGCTCAGCACCAGGCCTTTAACCAGGCATGGACTGCGGCAGTTAACGCAACCCGTTAACGGTTCTGGCAACCCGGGCACGGCTTGACCCTGGCCCGGGTTTTCTTTGTGCACAGAAAACCTCCAGCTAGGCTGGAGGTTCTGTAAAGCTTTCAGCTTTGAGCCAGTTATAAAAACCCCTTTTGATTTGTTAAAACAGTTTGCGGTCTGGCAACTGCAAACGTTCAACAAGAAATCAAAAGGGGGTCCCAATGAGGGACGAAAAGAGCTTAGCGCACACGCGATGGAACTGTAAATATCACATAGTTTTTGCGCCGAAGTACCGAAGAAAGGTGTTCTACGGGGAAAAGCGCAAAGCGATAGGCAGTATCTTAAGAAAGCTGTGCGAATGGAAAAACGTGAATATTTTGGAAGCAGAATGCTGTGTGGATCACATCCATATGCTTTTGGAAATCCCGCCCAAAATGAGTGTGTCGGGCTTTATGGGATACCTGAAGGGAAAGAGCAGCCTGATGCTTTATGAGCAGTTTGGCGATTTGAAGTTCAAATACCGTAACAGGGAATTCTGGTGCCGAGGGTATTACGTTGATACGGTTGGGAAAAATACAGCCAGGATACAAGAATACATAAAGCACCAGTTGGAAGAGGATAAAATGGGTGAGCAACTCTCGATCCCCTATCCGGGCAGCCCGTTTACGGGCCGTAAGTAATCCATAAATGCAAATGTCAGATCGCGATGCGCCTGTTAGGGCGCGGCTGGCAACAGAGCCTTATAGGCGCATATGAAAAACCTCCGGCTATGCCGGAGGATATTTATTTTCTCACTTCACCTGCGGATTCACGCAGTTCTTCTCGACTTTGCCGTTCAGGGCATCAATCAGATTATCCACTGCGCAGGCCGCCATGTTATAGCGAGTCTCATGCGTTGCTGAGCCAATATGCGGCACCGCGACGACGTTCGGCAGGCTTAACAGTGGGGAGTCTTTCGCCAGCGGCTCTTGTTCAAACACATCCAGCCCGGCGGCATAAATTTCACCTTCCTGTAGGGCGGTAATCAGCGCTTTCTCGTCAACTACCGGACCGCGTCCGGCGTTGATAAAGATGGCGGAAGATTTCATTTTGGCAAACTGCTCTTTACCAAACAGGTGGTGGGTTTCTTCGGTCAACGGCAGGATCAGGCAGACAAAATCCGCTTCCTGTAACAGGGTGTCGAGATCGCAATAGCGGGCGTTAAAGCGCTCTTCCGCCTGTGGGTGCTGGCGGCGAGCGTTATAGAGAATCGGCATGCCGAAGCCCGCATGCGCACGCTGGGCGAGCGCCATCCCGATACGACCCATGCCGACGATCCCGAGGGTTTTGTGATGCACATCGTTGCCAAACCAGTCCGGGCCGATGCTTTTGGTCCACTCTCCGGCCTTCACGCGATTAGCAACTTCAACCACCCGACGCGCGGTGCTTAACACCAGCGCCATTACGGTATCGGCGACGGTTTCGGTCAGCACGGTCGGGGTGTGCATCAACAGCACCTTATGGGCATTCAGCGCATCGACGTCGAAGTTGTCGTAGCCGACGGAGATGGTTGAGGTCGCACGAAGCTTGGGCATTTTCTCCAGTAACGCGGTATCGACTTTTTCGCTGGAACCCAGCAGACCTACCGCTTCAGCGAACGCCGAGACGTGCTGCGAAACGGTCTCCGGACTCAGGTTTTTGACCTGAGTGACGGTAAAGTGTTGTTCCAGACGCTGTTGCAGGTCGTCGGGAAGCGTTTTGTAGAGAATAACTGACGGCTTCATGCGGATCTCCGTTGTGTTAAGGGTTCAGGCGTGACGTGTGCCAAGCGGAAGGGTTTGATTATTAGCAGGCTTAACAATCAAAGTAAGCCATACCGAGACGAAAAGCGCCACTCCCATAAAAATGTACGAGGCCGAAGGGCTGCCGGTGGTGCCGTTAAGATAGCCCACAAACCATGAACCGAAGAAGGAACCGAGTGCACCCATGCTGTTGATCAGCGCCATCGCGCCGCCAGCAACGTTGCGCGGCAGCATCTCAGGGATGATGGCGAAGAAAGGCCCGTAAGGGGCGTACATCGCCGCACCGGCAATAACCAGCAGAATATAAGACACCCAGAAATGATCGCTGCCAACGGCCCAGGACCCCATAAAAGCAAAGGCGGCAATCAGCAACAGCGGCCAGACGAACAGCTTACGGTTCTGCATTTTGTCGGATGCCCACGAGACAACGATCATTGCAATAGTTGCTGCCAGGTAAGGAACGGATGAGAGCCAGCCAACCTCGACCATACCCATATTCTCGCCGCCGCTACGGATAATCGACGGCAGCCACAGAACGAAGCCGTAAACCCCGATGCTCCAGGCAAAGTACTGCATGCACAGCAGAACAACGTTGCGTGAGCGAAAGGCTTCTTTGTAGTTACGTACGGCTTTAATACCCTGCTGTTCGCGTTCCAGTTGTTCCTGCAGCGCGGCTTTCTCGCTTTCGGCCAGCCAGTTCACCTGGGATGGTTTATCCTTCACCAGCACCCACCAGCAGAAAGCCCAAAGGATCGCCGGGACACCTTCGATGATAAACATTTCACGCCAGCCTAAGGCCTGAATCAGATAGCCGGAAACCACCGACATCCACAGTACCGTGACCGGATTGCCGAGGATCAGGAAGGTATTGGCCCGCGAACGTTCGGATTTAGTAAACCAGTTGCTGATGTAAATCAGCATCGCCGGCATCACCGCTGCTTCAACGACGCCAAGAATAAAGCGGATCGCCGCCAGTGCGGGAATGTTGTGTACCATCCCGGTCAGCGAGGCGCAGCCGCCCCACAGAATCAGGCAGATAAAAATCAGTTTGCGTACGCTGCGGCGTTCCGCATAAATGGCGCCGGGGATCTGGAAGAAGAAATAGCCAAGAAAGAACAGCGCTCCCAGCAGTGAGGAGACGCCTTTGGTTATCCCCAGGTCTTCATTAATCCCGGCCGCCGAAGCGAAGCTGAAGTTGGCACGGTCGAGGTACGCCAGGCTGTAGGTGATAAATATGATGGGCATGATGTACCACCAGCGTTTTGTTGCGTTTGTCGAGCTTTTCATAGGCTTGCCTCTGTTAGTGAGGTGACACTCATCATCGATAAGGTGCGTTACGCCGCGCTGCATGTAGGGTACAGGACGGCTATGACATTGTGCTGAACCGGATTATTCGCCCAGCGCCTCGCGGGTCGGTAATCCTTCGCTATCCCCCTGGACCTGGATGGCCAACGAACCAATTTTGTTACCGCGTTGTACCGCCTGGCGCAGCGACTTGCCCTCCAGCAGGGCGCTAATCACCCCGACGGCAAAACCATCGCCCGCGCCGACGGTATCGACGACGTTATCCACTTTTATCGCCGCCACGGCTCCTTGTTCGCCATCGGCGGTTTTATACCAGGCGCCATCAGAGCCGGTCTTAATCACTACCGTGCGTACGCCGCGGGTGAGATAGAAGTCCGCGATGGCTTCCGGCGTCTGCTGACCAGTCAGAATCATCCCCTCTTTTAAGCCGGGAAGAACCCAGTCGGCCTGAAAAGCAAGCTGGTTCAGTTTTTCCACCATCTCGGCTTCGCTTTTCCACAGCGTAGGACGCAGATTAGGGTCGAATGAGAGGGTTTTTCCCTGAGCCTTCATGGTACGGGCCGCATGATCCAGCAGGGCGTACGAGCTTTCCGACAGCGCGGCGGCTACACCGCTTAAGTGCAGGTGACGAGCGCTGGCGAAATAGGCTTCGTTAAAATCATCCGGCGAAAGATAGCTGGCAGCGGAACCTTTGCGGAAATATTCCACAATGGGATCGGTTCCATTTTCGACTTTAGATTTCAGCTGAAAACCGGTAGCGTAGCGGCCATCTTTGCTCACGCCGCGCGCATCGATCCCCTCTTTCGCCAGCGCGTTGAGGACGAAGCGACCAAAGCTATCCTCGCCGACACGGCTCACCCAGCCGACGCTTAAGCCCAGGCGGGCCAGGCCGGTAGCGACGTTCAACTCTGCGCCCGCGACACGTTTCATAAAGTGCTCTACTTCAGCCAGTTCGCCGGTTTCGGTAGCGACAAACATCGCCATGGCTTCGCCTATGGTGATGACATCTAACGTTTTTTGCATAACTTAATCCTCGCGTAACAGGTTGACGTAGCGGCGGGTCACGGCCGTCAGGTCATGGCCAGTCAGCGGAAATTCAATCCCGCGTGGAGCATCGGCGGGCAGATTGTCGAGCAGCGCCAGCCAGCGGTCGGACGCTTCGTCCGGCGGCACGGCACGAAAGTGCGAATGGTGCGGTTCCGCTGCCTTAACGTGGATATAGCTGACCGCGGGGGCCAGTTGGCGTGCGGCTTCTTCCGGCGAATCGCCGACCCACAGCCAGTTGCCCATATCAAAGGTGAGAGTGACCGGCAGCTGATTAACCCGGCAGGCGGCTTTGAAGCGCTGCATCGGCGCCAGCTGGCCGCAGTCGGTCTGATCGTTTTCCACCACCAGCGCCATTCCGCTCTCCTGCAGAATATCGCGCAGGGTTTCCAGATCATTGTGGTGACGAAAGTGGCCCAGCGAGAGCTTTAGCCAAAGCGCGTTAAGGGTCTGCGCTTCCTGTAAAAAGCCAGAGAGGTGCGGATTGAGCGAGCCGTCAGCGGCAAACAGGGCTTCTGGCGCAGAGTAACAGGCCAGCAGGCCGCGATGCTCAATGTCTGCGGCCAGTTCTGGCAGGTGATTCAGTTCATCAGCGCTGAACAGTTCGCGGCGAATTTCCACGCCGTCCGCACCGGAACCGGCGATAAATGGCAGTACGGCGGACTGTCCACCCAGCGCCTTAATGTGGTCATTCCCGTACGCGGCGGTTACGACAATTATTTTTCTGGCCATCCCAACACTCCCGGCGATTATCTAATGCGTTGTTTATTACGCTAGATGGTATCGGTTCCAAAGCAAAGGTTAAGATGTTCAATTTATGATCGCCATCACGAAGGATCGTTAGCGGGAGGTAGAGCCTCTGACGATTAGCTCGCCGGAAAACACCCGTTCACAGACCGGGTCATTGCTGCCCGCAATGCGGCGCACCACCTGCTCAACGGCGGCGAAACCAATCTGCCAGGTTGGCTGCTTGAGGGTGGTAATCCCCACGCCCGCCAGCTCGGCCCACTCCAGCTCATCGAAGCCCAGCAGGCCGATATCGCTGCCCCAAATCAGGCCAATACGCTTAAGAGAGCGCGCAACTTGCAGGGTCAGCGCGCCGTTGGCGGAAATCACCGCTTTGCGCATTCCGCGGTGGTGGGAGTGGAAATGGCGCAGGACGTTATCCAGCATCGCACCGTCGTTGAGCGGGACTTCGGCATTTTCCGCGATGATGCCAGCATGATGCTGGAGCGTGTTGCGAAAGGCGCTCAGGCGCTCGCGGCGAGTGTTTACCGAGCCGAGCGGTTCGCTGAGGAACAGTAAGGCTTCGAAGCCTTTTTCCACCAGATGTTCGGTGGCGGTGGCGGCGGCCTGGGTATTATCGAGACCGACGACATCACAGGCGAACTCAGGAATTTTGCGGTCGATAAGCACCATCGGCAGCGCCGACTGCTGTAGCCGGTTTAGACCGTCTTCACGCATCCCGACCGCATTGACCACAATCCCCTCCACCTGGTAACTGCGCAGCAGGTCGAGATAGTGCAGCTCCTGGTCCAGCTCGTTATTGGTGTTACACACCAGCAGGGTAAAGCCTTTTTCGCGACAGGCGGCTTCGATACCGCTGAGCACGTTGACGGAGTAGGGGTTGGTGATATCAGCGATGATCAGACCAATCAGCCGGGTGCGGCCATGCTTCAGGCCGCGGGCCATCAGACTAGGACGGTAATCGAGCTCGGCAATCGCTTTTTCAATTCGCCCTAGCAGATCGTCGGAAAGCAGATGCTTTTCGCCGTTCAGATAGCGTGAAATGCTGGTTTTGCCGGTCTTTGCGGCTTTCGCCACATCGCTAATGGTTGCTCGCGCCGCTTTCGCCATGGTGGCTTCCTTTGCTGAAATCTGCACACACCTTAGCGCGAAAATCCGCTATATCAAGCATTTTGCCCGGCGAGTGCCGGGCAAAGGGGGAGTTACTGCAACGGGCTGAGGGTGATTTCGACGCGACGGTTCTGCGCTTTACCTTCTGCGGTGCTATTGCTGGCGACCGGATTAGCCGGACCCATGCCGGTGGTGCGGATGCGGTTTGCCGCCACGCCCTGGGTGATCAGCGCGCTGGCGACGCTGTCGGCACGCTGCTGGGAGAGACGCATATTCAGCTCCTGGCTGCCGGTGCTGTCGGTGTAGCCAACGACGTTGACGGCAGTTTTCTCGTACTCTTTCAGTACCATCGCCACCCCTGTCAGGGTATTAGCACCCGCTGGTTTGAGGTTGGCGCTGCTGCTATCAAAGGTCACATTGCTTGGCATATTCAGCACGATGTTGTCGCCATTTCGCGTCACGCTCACCCCGGTTCCCTGCATTTTCTCGCGCAGTTTCGCTTCCTGCACGTCCATGTAGTAGCCGATACCGCCTCCGAGCGCTGCCCCTGCCGCCGCGCCGATCAGCGCGCCTTTGCCACGGTCATGTTTTGAGGAGGAGAGGGCGCCAATACCCGCGCCGACTAACGAACCGACACCTGCGCCGATGCCGGATTTACCCGCCTCGCGCTCGCCGGTGTAAGGGTTGGTGGTACAGCCTGAAATGATCAGCGTGCCGCTAACGATAGCCGCAATCATGAGTACGCTTTTTTTCATCTTATTTCCTTAATCTTTTTTATTCTTTGCCACAGCGACCGTGACGGTTGATTATGACGCCCGAAGACGGAGAAAATTCCGCAGATAACATCTCAATTTGTAAATAACATTGAACGGCCGAATAACAGACCGTCACCACACCTGCTATCGCTGACCAGGAGCCTGCTTTGCCAACCTCATCTGCCACTAAAACCATCCTCACCGCAGCCCACTGGGGGCCAATGCTGGTTGAAACGGATGGCGAAAACGTCCTCTCCTCGCGCGGGGCGCTCGATACGCCTTTCGCAAACTCGCTGCAAACCGCCGTGCGCGATCAGGTGCACAGCAAAACTCGCGTGCGCTATCCGATGGTACGCAAGGGATTTCTCGTCTCGCCGGAAAGCCCGCAGGGTGTGCGCGGTCAGGATGAGTTCGTACGGGTGAGCTGGGAACAGGCGCTGGATTTGATTCACGCTCAGCACCAACGTATTCGTGACAACTATGGCCCCGAATCCATCTTTGCGGGTTCCTACGGCTGGCGTTCCAACGGCGTGCTGCACAAAGCGGCGACGTTGCTTCAGCGTTATATGAGCCTGGCGGGCGGCTATACCGGGCATCTGGGGGATTATTCCACCGGCGCGGCGCAGGCGATCATGCCGTATGTGGTAGGTGGCAATGAGGTTTATCAGCAGCAGACCAGCTGGCCGATGGTACTTGAGCATAGCGATGTGGTGGTGCTGTGGAGCGCCAACCCGCTGAATACGCTAAAAATTGCCTGGAATGCCTCCGATGAGCAGGGGATCCCATGGTTCGACCAATTGCGCCAGAGCGGGAAACGAGTGATTTGCATCGATCCGATGCGATCGGAAACGGCGGAATTCTTCGGCGACGCGGCGGAGTGGATCGCCCCGCACATGGGCACCGACGTTGCGTTGATGCTAGGCATCGCCCATACGCTGGTGGAAAACGGCTGGCAGGATGATGCGTTTTTGGCCCGCTGTACCAGCGGCTACGACGTTTTTACCCGCTATCTGAACGGTGAAAGCGACGAGACGCCAAAAACGGCAGAGTGGGCGGCGGCGATCTGCGGCGTTAGTGCGGATAAAATTCGCGAACTGGCAAAATTATTCCACGAAAACACAACTATGCTGATGTCCGGTTGGGGGATGCAGCGTCAGCAGTTTGGTGAGCACAAACACTGGATGCTGGTGACGTTGGCGGCGATGCTCGGGCAGATTGGCACCGAGGGCGGGGGCTTTGGCCTTTCCTACCATTTTGCCAACGGTGGCAACCCCACGCGCCGCGCGGCGGTGCTGGCTTCAATGCAGGGCAGCGTGGCGGGTGGCACCGATGCGGTAGAAAAAATTCCGGTCGCGCGCATCGTCGAGGCGCTGGAAAACCCCGGTGCGGCTTATCAGCACAACGGTATGGAGCGCAGCTTCCCGGATATTCGTTTTATCTGGTGGGCGGGCGGTGCCAACTTTACTCATCATCAGGATACCAATCGACTGATTCGCGCCTGGCAGAAGCCGGAGCTTATCGTGATTTCCGAATGCTTCTGGACCGCGGCGGCGCGCCATGCCGATATCGTGCTGCCCGCAACGACGTCATTTGAACGCAATGATATGACCATGACAGGCGATTACAGCAACCAGCATCTGGTGCCGATGAAGCGGGTGGTCGCGCCGCGCGATGAAGCGCGCGATGATTTCGATGTGTTTGCCGACCTCAGCGAACGCTGGGAAGAGGGCGGTCGTGAGCGCTTTACCGAAGGGAAAAGCGATGTGCAGTGGCTGGAAACTTTCTACCAGATTGCCGCCCAGCGCGGGGCTGCGCAACAGGTGACGTTGCCGCCGTTCACGCAGTTCTGGCAGGCGAATCAGTTCATTGAGATGCCGGAAAGCCCGGAAAATGCGCGTTTCGCCCGCTTTGCCGCCTTCAGGGCCGATCCGCAGGCGAATCCGCTGAAAACCGCCAGTGGCAAAATTGAGATTCACTCCGCGACTATCGCCGGTTTTGCTTATCCAGATTGCCCGCCGCACCCTATGTGGCTGGAGCCGGATGAGTGGCACGGCAACGCGCAGGAAGGTCAGCTACAGGTGCTGTCAGCGCATCCGGCGCATCGCCTTCACAGTCAGCTCAATCATACCTCACTGCGCGAGCAGTACGCGGTGGCGGGCCGTGAACCGCTAACGCTTCACCCGCAGGATGCGCAGGCGCGCAATATCGCTGACGGGGACGTAGTGCGGGTGTGGAATTCACGCGGTCAGGTGCTGGCCGGGGCGGTGGTGACCGACGGCATCCGTCCTGGCGTCATTTGCTTGCATGAGGGGGCGTGGCCGGATCTCGACGCCCAGGCTGGCATCTGCAAAAACGGCGCGGTAAACGTGCTGACTAAAGATATTCCAACGTCGCGACTGGGCAACGGCTGCGCCGGAAATACGGCGCTGGCCTGGCTGGAAAAATATACCGGACCTGAGCTTACGCTGACGGCATTTGATCCGCCGACCAATGCATAATCCAGGTCGGATGCTGGGTTTCATCCTGCCATGCGCAGTCTTCAATGCGAAAGCCCTGTGCATGGTAGAAATTCACCGCCCGGACGTTTTTCTGGTATACCTCAAGGCTTAGCCAGCCGTAGTACTTTTTGACTTCGTTGATCAACGCGCTGCCGATGCCCTGCCGGGCGGCATCCGGCGCGACGAACAGCGCGCCGATAAAGCGCGACTCCATCACGCTGATAAAGCCCTTTAATACGCCATCCTCTTCCCATACCCATGTTTGGGCTGCGGGCAGATAAACGTCGCGCACTATCGGCAGACTTTCATGCCAGTAGCTTTCGGCGATAAACGGGTGCGCGTAGATCGTACTTTCCAGCCATAGCCCAAGGAGCTGGCCGGTTTCGTTAGCGTCCCAATTGCGGATCATCCTGACCTCCGGGGTGACAGAAGCAGCCGGTAACATGGTCGTTGACCAGGCCACAGGCCTGCATAAAGGAGTAGCAGATAGTTGAGCCGACGAACTTAAAGCCGCGCTTTTTCAGCGCTTTCGACAAAGCGTCAGAAGCTGGAGTGGTGGTCGGGATTTCTGCCAGCGTAGCCGCAGTGGTGACCTGAGGATGATTGTCGACGAACGACCAGACAAAATCTGCGAAAGGCTCGCCATTTTCTTCCATCGCCAGAAAAGCGCGGGCGTTGCCGATGATGGCCTGAATTTTCCCGCGGTGGCGAATAATGCCGGCATCAAGAACCAAGCGTTCAACATCCGCCTCATCCATGGCCGCTACGAGAACCGGGTCGAACTGGTGAAAGGCACGGCGATAGTTTTCACGCTTTTTCAGCACCGTTATCCACGACAGCCCTGCCTGCTGACCCTCAAGGCAAATCATTTCAAACAGCCGGGCAGGGTTCTTTTCGGCGACGCCCCACTCGCTATCGTGGTACTGAATGTATAAAGGATCTTGACTCACCCATCCACAACGTTCCATTTGCCTCTCCCTTTTGTCATAAAAGTTGTCTGTTCACCTTGACGGCTGAAAGATAAAGATAATAGTTAATACAGGGTTATTATTCCCAATACAGGGATATACCCGTCATACTTCAAGTTGCTTATGTGTTGGCTACGCTCACTCACCCCAGTCACATAGTTATCTATGCTCCTGGGGTTCACTCCCTTGCCGCCTTTAAGCAACTCGAATTATTTAGGGTATAGGACACCCCATAAAAAAACACAGCAACCTTGCCGTTTCGGCTCTTTTTGGAGTCGCATTAATGATAATAAAGAAATGCAATGGCCTCCGGGGGGTTATCATCCCGGCGTGCGTATCCGTCTGGGCGTCGTGTGTTGCCGGAGCGAATGCCTGGCAACAGGAATATATCGCTATCGATACAAAAAGTAATACTCCGGAACGCTATACATGGGATAGCGATCACCAACCGCGCTACGAAGATATCCTTGCGGAGCGGATCAATGCGTCCGACGATCCTGCCGGCCTGGCATTCAATCAGGCGGTATCGCCACCAGATAACGTACATGGTATGAGCGTCGGCTGGAACTTCGCCGTGGCAAACGGTATCACCTCTGGCCCGGTGGCCAGTTTACGTAGCGATCTGACGTCGCCTCCCGATTCCCGTAATGCTACCGGAACAGGCTACGTGAATACGCTTGGCTGGCGGGTCGATTATCAGGAACTGTGGGGGGTTCACCCGTGGGCGCAGGTGAGCTATAACCAGACGCTCTCAGCCGATCCTGTGGGCGCGAATCGCACGCAGGACGGAGCCTGGAGAGACGTGACCTTCGGTGCAGATATGTCGCTCAACTCCCACCTTGCCGCCTGGGCGGCGCTGTCGCAGGCGGATAATTTGCCCACCGGGGCGAATTATCTCTATCTGATGGGGGTGAGCGCCAATTTTTAATTTATCCGCATCATGTATGATGCAATTATTTAACTTATCAATCACAGGAATGAAGCACCTTCCTGCGATAGCAGGTACTAACTTTTTGGAAGTTATTTAAGACGTGAATGTTTTTCAATGTCATTCATTCCGTCTTTAATGCATTTCATTCCGTGGTGACGGCAGCTCATGCCTTTTTCCCCCAGGTTTACCGGGGACTTCGTTATTGTGGCGGCAGTTAATTCTTCAGGACAACTGCTATGAACGCTGCAAACCGTCAATACACCCGCTGGCTTACGCTGCTCGGCACCATCATTACGCAATTCGCGCTGGGATCGGTTTATACATGGAGTTTGTTCAATAGTTCTCTTTCCGCCAAGCTGGATGAACCGGTGAGCCAGGTGGCGTTCTCATTTGGTCTGTTAAGCCTCGGCCTGGCGCTCTCCTCATCCGTTGCGGGTAAATTACAGGAACGTTTTGGCGTCAAACGCGTCACCATGGCTTCCGGCGTTCTGCTGGGCCTCGGTTTCTTCCTCACCGCTCATTCGAATAGCCTGATGATGCTGTGGCTGAGCGCGGGCCTGCTGGTGGGGCTGGCGGACGGCGCAGGTTATCTGCTGACGCTGTCGAACTGCGTCAAATGGTTTCCGGAACGTAAGGGACTGATTTCGGCCTTCTCTATCGGTTCTTATGGCCTCGGCAGCCTCGGTTTTAAATTTATTGATACCCATCTGCTGGCGACAGTCGGTCTTGAGAAAACCTTTATCATCTGGGGCGCTATTGTGCTGGTGATGATTGTCTTTGGCGCGACGCTGATGACTGACGCACCGAACCATACCGCCACTGCAAGCAATGGCGTTGTTGAAAATGACTTCACTCTTGCCGAATCGATGCGTAAACCGCAGTACTGGATGTTGGCGGTGATGTTCCTGACTGCCTGTATGAGCGGCCTGTACGTGATTGGCGTGGCGAAAGATATTGCTCAGGGGATGGTGCATCTTGATATCACGACGGCAGCAAATGCGGTCACCGTGATTTCCATTGCCAACCTTAGCGGTCGTCTGGTACTGGGTATTCTGTCAGATAAAATCTCGCGTATCCGGGTGATTACCATCGGCCAGGTTGTATCGCTCATCGGTATGGCCGCGCTGCTGTTCGCACCGCTCAACGCTACCACTTTCTTCGCCGCCATTGCCTGCGTCGCTTTCAATTTCGGCGGGACGATTACCGTGTTCCCATCACTGATTAGCGAGTTCTTTGGCCTGAATAACCTGGCGAAAAACTACGGTGTGATTTATCTGGGCTTTGGTATTGGTAGTATCTGTGGTTCGCTGATTGCTTCCCTGTTCGGCGGTTTCTATGTGACCTTCTGCGTTATCTTCGCGCTGCTGATTCTTTCACTGGCGCTTTCTACCACCATTCGCCAGCCGAAAAGCGAGGTTTACCGCGAGGCCCATGCCTGAGGCGGGACGTCGTAGTATTAATAATTAATCACCTAAGCAAATAGTGCCTATCCAACCAAATGTTTTGTAAATGTTTGGTTGGATCACATTCCCTCCTGATACTTTTTCCTTCTGCTGTGGTCTACTTAGCGCGCTTTGTAGAGGTTTCTTATAACCAAGCTAAACGCACTTTATTAACCTGCTTACTTATATCGCTTAAGTCGGGCGGTTTTATCTCTTCGTTTTCCAGGTTTTTTTGCATGAAATACATTAAAACGATGACGCAGCTGAAGCTCAGTATCTGGCTGGCGCTGTACATCGGCTGGTTTATGAACGCTGCCGTATTCTTTCGTCGCTTCGAAGGTTACGCTCAGGAATTTACCATCTGGAAAGGACTCTCAGGTGCAGTAGAATTGGTAGGGACCGCGCTGGTCACCTTCTTTCTGCTGCGTATTTTGTCGCTATTCGGACGCCGCGTCTGGCGCATCCTTGCAACCTTAGTCGTTATATTCTCTGCCGCCGCCAGTTATTACATGACCTTCCTGAACGTGGTGATTGGCTACGGGATTATTGCGTCGGTGATGACCACGGACATCGACTTGTCCAGAGAGGTCATCGGCTGGCATCTGATTCTCTGGCTGGTACTGATGAGCGCGCTGCCGCTGCTGCTTATCTGGAGTAACCGCTGCCGCTTCACGCTGTTACGGCAAATTCGTACGCCTGGTCAGCGGATGAAGAATATTACCATCGTGGTGCTGGCCGGTCTGATGGTCTGGGGGCCAATTCGCCTGCTGGAAGTCCGTCAGAAGAACTTTGAACGTAGCTCAGAGGTTGATCTGCCAAGCTACGGCGGGGTGGTGGCCAACTCCTATCTGCCGTCTAACTGGCTTTCGGCGCTGGGGTTGTATGCCTGGGCGCAGGTCGATGAGTCTTCAGATAATAAATCCCTGATTAACCCGGCAAAGAAATTCACCTACGTCGCGCCTGAAGGGCTGGATGACACCTATGTGGTGTTTATCATCGGCGAAACCACCCGCTGGGATCATATGGGCATTCTGGGTTATAACCGGAACACCACGCCGAAGCTGGCGCAGGAGAAAAACCTGGTCGCCTTCCGCGGCTACTCCTGCGATACCGCCACGAAGCTGTCGCTGCGCTGCATGTTTGTGCGTCAGGGCGGGGCGGATGATAATCCACAGCGGACGCTGAAAGAACAAAACGTGTTCGCGGTTCTGCATCAGCTCGGTTTTACCGGCGATCTGTATGCCATGCAGAGCGAGATGTGGTTCTACAGCAACACGATGGTTAACAACATTGCCTATCGCGAGCAGATTGGCGCCGAACCGCGTAACCGCGGCAAGAGTGTTGACGACATGCTGCTGGTGGATGAAATGAAGCGCGGGTTGCTGAAAAACCCCAACGGTAAACACCTGATTATTCTGCATACCAAAGGCTCGCACTTTAACTACACCCAGCGATATCCGCGCAGTTTTGCCCAATGGCAGCCGGAATGCGTGGGCGTTGATAACAAGTGCTCGAAGGCTGAGCTGATTAATTCGTACGATAACAGCGTGACCTATGTCGATCACTTTATCGTCAGCGTGCTGGACCAACTGCGGGATAAGAAAGCGATTGTTTTCTACGCGGCTGACCACGGTGAGTCCATCAACGAGCGTGAGCACCTGCACGGTACGCCGCGCATGATGGCGCCGCCGGAGCAGTTCCGTGTGCCGATGCTGGTGTGGATGTCGGATAAGTATCTGGAATCGCCTGACCATGCGGCTTCTTTTGCGCACCTGAAACAGCAGGCGGCGATGAAGGTACCGCGTCGTCACGTTGAGCTGTATGACACCATCATGGGTTGTCTTGGTTACACCTCACCGGATGGCGGGATAAACCAGTACAACAACTGGTGTCACCGCAAGGAGTGACGGCCGTTTTATAAGGCTGTCTTTCTGCTCTGCAATCGGGATAAACTGATATCCCATGCGACGGTTCGTCGTGTGGGAACTATCATTTTTCAAGCACACTGGACGTGTTTATACAGGTAAAAGGAATAGCCTGTTTTTTCTTTTCCTCCCCCTATTCCCGCCATTTTCCCTGCTTTTTCCTTCCAGTCCGTGCCCATACTTTGTGGAGATAAGGATGAATTTCATTAAGTGCCTGGGAATTGGCGCGCTTTTTTTACTTGCTGGTTGTCAGTCAGAAGAAGATACCCAAAAGTTTTTATTAGCCTGTAAATACGACAGCGTTGCCAATATTGAAACCATGCTGAACAACGGAATTGATGTTGATGGCGAAAGCAAAGCTGGAATTACCGGGTTAATGGTGGCGGCGGCGGAAAATCGTCGCGAGGTGGTGGAACTGTTGTTGAAGCATCAGGCTAAGCCAAATATTCAGACTCGATCCGGTACCTCGGCGCTTATGCTGGCCTCCGCCAGGGGAAGCGATGTTACCATTATCTCGGATTTGATTAATGCCAAAGCGGATGTGAATCTGGCCGCGCGCGACAAGAGTACGGCGTTGATGTCCGCGATTTCGGACGGCGAGGAGATCAAGGATGATTATCTGCATATCATCGAGTTGAAAAAGCCGGACGAACCGCAGAAGGAAGAGAGCGCGCTCGAGAAAGTCCTCGCGGCGTCAGCGGAAAAATCACTGGCCAAAAACGGCCGCGCGCTAATGACTGAAGATATGGCATTAAAAGTCGCTCCCGGTGTTTTGAAGAAAAATGGCGAAGAGATTGTGGCGCTGCTTTTGAAGTCCGGAGCGGATGTGAACGCGGTCAACAACGATGGCGAGACGGTGTTTTACCAGGCGGTGAATCACAGTCGTTCCGCTGCGATGATTAAAGCGCTGACAGATGCTGGTGCGGATGTGAACAAGGCGGACAAGGAAGGAACCACGCCTCTGATGCTGGCTGCGGCAAACACTGACCCTGAATTGATAAAGTCGCTGGCAGTACCGGGGCTGGATATCGATAAAACCAATCGCGATGGACTGACACCCTTGCAGGTCGCAGCCGCCTATGGCGCGCCAGCCGTAATCACCGCGCTGGTGGAGCGTGGGGCAAAGGTCGATTTTCTCTCGCCGAAAGATTTCACCGCGCTGATGTTAGCCGTGAAAATGGAGAAAAAATCGAGCGTGGCTGCGCTGCTTGCTGCTGGCGCTAACGTTAATCTTAAAAACAAAGCGGGTTATGCGGCGGTAGGGTATAGCCGTAGCGGAGAGATTCGCCAGTTGTTGATAGAGAATCAGGCTGATTTAACGGGGCAGGCAGCGCTGATGGCGCAAAGCGAGCTGCAGTTCTGCGCAGAGAAGTTAGCTGACTCACTGGCCTATTCGGATATTGCCCGCTCGATTAGCGGCGACACTCGTCCTGATATGATGATGCATCGGCAAGAGTGTCCGGGGCTGGGGCTATTGACCATGCTGCTGGGCCGCTTACAATTTAAGCCTGATGGAACGCAATATATGGGGCAGACGGTAACCTGCACGGTATCGGAGCACCGGCAAGAATTTGACGTTGCGTGCCATTGAAAAACTGAAAAAAGCGTAGCGTGCGACATGTTGCTGAGTTTCTCGCCGCTTGAATGACTTTTTCATAATAAGGCATTGACGGGTTTGCATCTCAGCAGTAAGATGCGCCCCGCATTCGGTGATTGGCGCAGCCTGGTAGCGCACTTCGTTCGGGACGAAGGGGTCGGAGGTTCGAATCCTCTATCACCGACCAAATTCGAAAAGCCTGCTCTTTGAGCGGGCTTTTTTGCATCTGTTGACCCGTCCTGAATAGCGTTGACACGTTCCTGACTTAAATCCGGAGAACGTGATGATGACTGAGTTCAAACGCACCCAACGTGATTATCCTCTATCCTTTAAAATAGCCGTTGTTGAACAGGTTGAAAAAGGCGAGATGACCTATAAACAGGCTCAGCAGCGGTATGGCATTCAGGGGCGCTCCACCGTTCTTGTCTGGCTGCGTAAATATGGCCGGCTTGACTGGAGCCCCGGACTTCCTGACCTGGTGAAGAGGAAACTGCCTGTGGCTCAGACGACTGTCCCGCTTACACCCGAGCAAAGAATCAGGGAACTTGAAGAACAGCTTGAGCTGGCAAACCAGAAAGCTGAGTTTTTTGAGTCGGTTATCAATGTTCTGAAAAATGATTATGGGGTGAGCATCGTAAAAAAGCGGCCCGGCAAGTCCTCGCGCAAAGTCCGATCCCGAAAATAACCGTTACGCGTGCATGCCAGTTCCTGGGGCACAGCAGACAGGCATGGTACCAGGACAACACAAGGCGCAGAAAACGGCAGGAACATCATGCTCAGGTTCTGGAATTTGTTGCCCGCATCCGGTGTCGTCAGCCGAGAATCGGTACGCGTAAACTGCACTATCTGCTGAATACTCAGGCCGATAAAACGCTGAATATCGGGCGGGACCAGCTGTTTAACTTGCTGGATGAATACCGGCTCCTGGTGCCGGTGAAACGGGCATATCACAAAACCACCAACAGCCATCATCGCTTTCACTGGCATCCTAACCTGCTGAAACCCGGCCCTGAACAGGTTATCGCCCTTGAGCCGGAGCAGGTCTGGGTTGCCGATATTACTTACCTTCCGCTACGTAGCGGCACGGCCTATCTGAGTCTGGTCACCGATGCCTGCTCCAGAAAAATCGTGGGTTACCATGTCGGGGAAAACCTGCAGACAGAAAACGTGGTAAAAGCGTTCAGACAGGCGCTGAGGCGGAGAAAAACGACAGGTCCGCTGGTACATCATTCTGACAGAGGGCTGCAATACTGTTCAGCGCTCTATCAGTCAGTCCATGAAAGAAACGGGATAACCTGTTCAATGACCGATGGTTACGACTGCTACCAGAATGCACTGGCAGAGCGAATAAACGGTATCCTGAAAAATGAGTTTTTACTCTCGCGTCCAGCCGATCTGGCACAAGCCAGAATGATGGTAAAAGAGTCGGTGGGAATTTATAACCATGAGCGGCCACATCTGGCCCTGAAGTACAAAACGCCCGATGATGTTCATCAGGCGTTTTATCGACAGAAAACTGTCAACCTATATCAGGACTAGTCATGTAGTTCATGAGGATGAGAACCTCCGGGGGAAGAGGTTCGACTCGAGCGGAGCGAGAGAACGTTGCGTCAGCAACGGCCCGCAGGGCGAGCCACGTAGTGGCGAGTCATCCTCTATCACCGACCAAATTCGAAAAGCCTGCTCTTTGAGCGGGCTTTTTTGCATCTATAGCCCCGCTAAATTCCCGGCTCGCGCTGCGCTTAGCCGGGCTACAGGTTCACAGTCGTCTACAGGCCGGTAGCCCGGACAGGCGCGCAGCACCGCCTCCGGGAAGATACTGAGCGCCCCAGACTGCTAAAAAACTCGCCCATCCCCATTTCCTGCCGCTTATTCGCTATTTTGTGACATCTTCCATTGTATTTTTTTATATATACATCAATCTTTTTTCGCGAAGCTTATGGATAACTTCAGCATTTTCCGCTGTGCGTTTTAACGTTCACGCTATTTATCGCTCACATATTGGTCACATCGCAAGAAATTTTTACCATTTCCCATAATTGCTTATCACTACATCTCGAAAAATATTAAGGGATTTATTCTGTCTATTGGCCGCTAGCATAAATTTCTCTGCTGGAAATAGGGCTGTGCACTTTTTTTAATCTTTGCCCGTCGATTCTCACCCCGGATGTAAAACCTGGTTGGCTGTATTGACGTTTCCCCATTCTGTTGACAGATTGTAGGGCATGAGGGGCATTTCATGGAGAATCCGTACTGCAACTCAGTCGTTTTTGCGAAAGGAATCCCCATCTCTCTCAATGCCTTCGGGCACCACCGACCGGACCGGGTATAACATAAATAAAGGTCTGGCGGATATATGCAAACAACATCACATTTGGAGCAGAATAATGAGTATTTCCTTGAAAAGGTCAGGGATGCTGAAGCTTGGTCTGAGCCTGGTTGCCATGACCGTCGCAGCAAGCGTACAAGCGAAGACCCTGGTTTATTGTTCAGAAGGCTCGCCGGAAGGCTTTAACCCGCAGCTCTTCACCTCTGGCACCACCTATGATGCCAGCTCAGTGCCGATTTATAACCGCCTGGTTGAATTCAAAACCGGTACCACGGAAGTTATTCCGGGCCTGGCCGAGAAATGGGAAGTCAGCGAAGACGGTAAAACTTATACCTTCCATCTGCGTAAAGACGTGAAGTGGCAGGATAATAAAGATTTTAAACCGACTCGCGCGCTGAACGCCGATGACGTTGTCTTCTCGTTCGACAGACAAAAAAATGTCAATAACCCGTACCATAAAGTGTCTGGCGGCAGCTATGAATACTTTGAAGGCATGGGCCTTTCCGACCTGATTAGCGAAGTGAAGAAAGTGGACGATAATACAGTCCAGTTCGTGCTGACTCGTCCGGAATCCCCGTTCCTCGCTGACCTCGCCATGGACTTCGCCTCTATTCTGTCAAAAGAGTATGCCGACAACATGCTGAAAGCCGGTACGCCGGAGAAAGTGGACCTGAACCCAATCGGTACCGGCCCATTCCAGCTGCTGCAATATCAAAAAGACTCCCGTATTCTCTATAAAGCCTTCCCGGGCTACTGGGGCACCAAGCCGCAGATCGATCGTCTGGTCTTCTCCATCACCCCTGATGCTTCCGTGCGCTACGCGAAACTGCAGAAAAACGAATGTCAGATAATGCCGTACCCGAACCCGGCAGACATCGCGCGCATGAAGGAAGATAAAAACATTAATCTGCTGGAGCAGCCGGGTCTGAACGTCGGTTACCTCTCCTTCAACACCGAGAAGAAACCGCTGGATGAGGTGAAAGTTCGCCAGGCGCTGACCTACGCGGTGAACAAAGAAGCGATCATCAAAGCCGTTTATCAGGGCGCAGGTCAGTCTGCGAAGAACCTGATCCCGCCGACCATGTGGGGCTATAACGACGACGTTAAAGACTACACCTACGATCCGGAGAAAGCGAAAGCGCTGCTGAAAGAAGCGGGCCTGGAGCAAGGCTTCAGCATTGACCTGTGGGCGATGCCGGTACAGCGTCCGTACAACCCGAACGCGCGCCGTATGGCAGAGATGATTCAGGCTGACTGGGCCAAAGTTGGCGTCAAAGCCAAAATTGTCACCTTCGAGTGGGGCGAATACCTGAAGCGTGCGAAAGCAGGCGAGCATCAGACCGTTATGATGGGCTGGACCGGTGATAATGGGGATCCGGATAACTTCTTCGCCACCCTGTTCAGCTGCGCTGCGGCGAAAGATGGTTCTAACTACTCTCGCTGGTGCTACAAGCCGTTTGAAGACCTGATTCAACCGGCTCGCGCTACTGATGACCACAACAAACGCATTGAGCTGTACAAGCAGGCTCAGGTGGTGATGCATGACCAGGCCCCGGCGCTGATCGTCGCTCACTCCACCGTTTATGAGCCAGTGCGCAAAGAAGTTAAAGGCTATGTGGTTGATCCATTAGGTAAACACCACTTCGATAACGTCTCTATCGAATAATAAGCAATACGTCCCCCTCTCCCTTGAGGGAGAGGGCCGGGGTGAGGGTGGATAAGCCGCCCCTCACCCTTACCTTCCCCCTAACTGGGAGAGGGTGTTTACTTTTGTGAGCAATACAGACGTCCTGTCACCAGGCGGGTCGTTACTAGAGAGAATCCGGGTTATGTTGCAGTTCATTCTCCGACGTTTGGGACTTGTCATCCCAACATTTATCGGTATTACCCTTCTCACTTTTGCCTTCGTCCATATGATCCCCGGTGACCCGGTGCTGATTATGGCGGGCGAACGTGGTATTTCCCCTGAACGTCACGCGCAGCTACTGGCCGAAATGGGCCTTGATAAGCCGATGTGGCAGCAATACGCCCACTATGTTTGGGGCGTGATGCACGGCGATTTAGGCATCTCGCTGAAAAGCCGCATTCCTGTATGGGAAGAGTTCGTGCCGCGCTTTAAGGCCACCATGGAGCTGGGCGTCTGCGCGATGATTTTCGCCGTCGCCGTTGGGATCCCGGTTGGTGTGCTGGCTGCGGTCAAACGCGGTTCTATCTTTGACCACACCTCCGTAGGCCTCGCGCTGACTGGCTACTCCATGCCTATCTTCTGGTGGGGCATGATGCTGATTATGCTGGTTTCGGTGCAGTGGAACCTGACGCCGGTCTCCGGGCGCGTCAGCGACACCGTCTTCCTCGACGATACCCTACCGTTAACCGGCTTTATGCTGATAGATACCGCGATTTGGGGCGAGCCGGGTGACTTTATCGATGCAGTGATGCATATGATCCTGCCTGCCGTGGTGCTGGGCACCATCCCGCTGGCGGTGATTGTGCGTATGACCCGTTCATCGATGCTGGAAGTGCTGGGTGAGGATTATATCCGTACCGCGCGTGCCAAAGGGCTGACGCGTATGCGAGTGATCATCATTCATGCTCTGCGTAACGCCATGCTGCCGGTGGTGACGGTTATCGGTCTACAGGTAGGCACGCTGCTGGCGGGCGCAATCCTGACCGAAACCATCTTCTCCTGGCCGGGCCTTGGTCGCTGGCTGATTGATGCGCTCCAGCGCCGCGATTATCCGGTTGTGCAGGGCGGGGTGCTGCTGGTGGCGACGATGATTATCCTCGTCAATCTGCTGGTAGACCTGTTGTACGGCGTGGTGAACCCGCGTATTCGGCATAAGAAGTAAGGGGCCATCATGTCACAAGTTACTGAAAATAAAGTTGTCGCCGCACCGGTGCCAATGACCCCTTTGCAGGAGTTCTGGCACTATTTTAAACGCAACAAAGGCGCCGTTATCGGCCTGGTCTACGTGGTGGTGATGATTTTTATCGCCGTATTTGCCAACTTCATTGCGCCTTACAATCCTGCGGATCAGTTCCGCGATACGCTGCTGGCTCCCCCGGTCTGGATGGATGGCGGGAGCTTCTCCCATCTGCTCGGTACTGATGACGTTGGCCGCGATATCCTTTCGCGCCTGATGTACGGCGCGCGCCTGTCGCTGCTGGTTGGCTGCCTGGTGGTGGTGCTGTCGCTGATCCTTGGCGTGGTGCTCGGTCTGGTCGCAGGCTATTTCGGCGGCGTGCTTGACTCAATCATCATGCGCGTTGTCGATATCATGCTGGCGCTGCCAAGCCTGCTGCTCGCGCTGGTGCTGGTGGCCATTTTTGGCCCCTCGATCGTCAACGCGTCGATAGCGCTGACCTTTGTCGCCTTGCCGCACTACGTCCGTCTGACCCGCGCTGCGGTGCTGGTGGAAGTGAACCGCGATTATGTCACCGCATCTCGCGTGGCGGGTGCTGGTGCGATGCGCCAGATGTTCGTCAATATTCTTCCTAACTGTCTTGCGCCGCTGATTGTTCAGGCGTCGCTGGGCTTCTCTAACGCCATTCTCGATATGGCCGCTCTTGGCTTCCTTGGCATGGGTGCGCAGCCGCCGACACCGGAGTGGGGCACTATGCTCTCCGACGTGTTGCAGTTCGCGCAGAGCGCCTGGTGGGTCGTCACCTTCCCGGGTGTCGCGATCCTGCTGACGGTGCTGGCATTTAACCTGATGGGTGACGGTCTGCGTGACGCGCTCGATCCCAAACTGAAGCAGTAAGAGGTTCGAGATGGCGTTATTGAATATAGATAAATTATCGGTGCATTTCGGCGATGAAAAGGCACCGTTCCGCGCCGTAGACCGCGTGAGCTACAGCGTGAATCAGGGTGAAGTGGTCGGCATTGTCGGCGAGTCTGGTTCGGGTAAATCGGTCAGCTCGCTGGCGATTATGGGACTGATTGATTATCCCGGTCGGGTGATGGCTGAAAAGCTGGAGTTTAACGGTCGCGACCTGAAGCGCATTTCCGAAAAAGAGCGTCGCCAACTGGTGGGCGCGGAAGTGGCGATGATCTTTCAGGACCCCATGACCAGCCTCAACCCGTGCTACACCGTGGGTTACCAGATTATGGAAGCCATTAAGGTGCATCAGGGCGGCAATAAAAAGACGCGTATTCAGCGGGCGATTGACCTGCTGACGCTGGTGGGGATACCCGACCCGGCTTCGCGTCTCGACGTCTATCCGCATCAGCTTTCCGGCGGCATGAGCCAGCGCGTGATGATTGCGATGGCGATTGCCTGTCGGCCAAAGTTGCTGATTGCCGATGAACCGACAACCGCGCTGGACGTCACCATCCAGGCGCAGATCATCGAGCTACTGCTTGAACTACAGCAGAAAGAGAATATGGCGCTGATCCTGATCACTCACGATCTGGCGCTGGTAGCGGAAGCGGCGCACAAAATTATTGTGATGTACGCCGGTCAGGTAGTGGAAACCGGCGACGCGAAAGATATTTTCCGCGCGCCGCGTCATCCATACACCCAGGCGCTGTTGCGTGCGCTGCCTGAGTTCGCTCAGGATAAAGCGCGTCTGGCTTCGCTGCCGGGCGTGGTTCCGGGGAAATATGACCGCCCGAACGGTTGTCTGCTCAACCCGCGCTGCCCCTATGCGACCGATAAATGCCGCAGTGAGGAGCCTGAACTGAACCTGCTTAATGACGGTCGTCAGTCGAAATGCCACTACCCACTTGATGATGCCGGGAGGCCTGGATTATGAGTACGCATGAGGCCACCACGCAACAGCCTCTGTTGCTGGCCACCGATCTGAAAAAATACTACCCGGTGAAGAAGGGGCTGTTCGCTCCGGAACGCCTGGTGAAAGCGCTGGATGGCGTTTCGTTTACCCTTGAACGCGGCAAAACGCTGGCGGTCGTGGGGGAATCCGGCTGCGGTAAGTCAACGCTCGGCCGCTTGCTGACGATGATTGAAATCCCCACCGGCGGCGAGCTTTACTACCAGGGGCAGGACCTGCTTAAGCATGACCCGCACGCACAAAAACTGCGTCGGCAGAAAATCCAGATTGTGTTCCAGAACCCCTACGGTTCGCTGAACCCGCGTAAAAAGGTGGGGCAGATTCTGGAGGAGCCGCTGCAGATCAACACCAGCTTAAGCAAAGAGCAGCGCCGTGAGAAAGCGCTGGCGATGATGGCGAAAGTGGGCCTGAAAACGGAACACTACGACCGCTATCCGCATATGTTCTCCGGCGGCCAGCGTCAGCGTATTGCCATTGCCCGCGGCCTGATGCTTGACCCGGACGTGGTGATCGCCGACGAACCGGTCTCCGCGCTGGACGTGTCAGTACGTGCGCAGGTGCTGAACCTGATGATGGATTTACAGCAGGAGCTGGGGCTTTCTTACGTCTTTATCTCCCACGACCTGTCGGTGGTGGAGCACATTGCTGACGAAGTGATGGTGATGTATTTAGGCCGCTGCGTGGAGAAAGGGTCGAAGGACCAAATCTTCAATAACCCGCAGCATCCGTATACTCAGGCGCTGCTGTCAGCGACGCCGCGCCTGAACCCGGACGATCGCCGCGAGCGTATCAAGCTGACCGGCGAGCTGCCAAGCCCGCTGAATCCGCCTCCGGGCTGCGCGTTTAACGCTCGCTGCCGTCGTCGCTTCGGCCCATGCACCCAGCTCCAGCCGCAGCTGAAGGACTACGGCGGCCAACTAGTGGCCTGCTTTGCCGTCGATCAGGATCAAAACGGCGAGAAGCCGCTGAGCTGATTGGGATAGCCGATGAAAAAAGCCGAAGCAGTTATGCTTCGGCTGAGAACGATGGCAAACCTGATGTAGATACTATGCTCGTATTTCCGCCGGGTGGCGGCTAGCGCCTTACCCGGCCTACGGGTTCACCATCGTCTGCGGACCCGTAGTGAGTAGCCCGGCTAAGGCGTTTACGCCGCAAGCCGGGAAGTTCCTGAAAGCGACTTAATGCACCACTTCATCGCCGTTATCAATCGGCGACCAGTCGACTTTTCCTTCTTCCCTAACCTGTCGCCAGGCCATAAAGGTCAGGAACAATGTTGCGACGCCATAGCCAAACGTCACCGTGGGTGAAGCGTTGAGCGCCATCTGATGACCGTGAATAAAGCCGAAGAACGACAACACCGTAGCCGCCGCGGCATAAAGCGCCGCCCAGTTAAAGCGCCGGTCGATAATGAACGCGGCAATCGCACCCATCATTAACCCCGCCAACACCGCACCGCCCCCGGTGGTTGCCATACCGTGATACAGCACGCCGTTATTGGCCATCGTATTGACGACATCCGCCGGGAGATTGACGGTATTCGCGCCGGCGGCCGCCAGCGCGCCATCGACCTGGGTCTTCGCCCACTCGGCGATATTCGGTACCAGCGCCAACACGATCGCCGGAGCGTGGCGTTTCGGCGAAACCTGGAACGCCTGAGCGCCAATGACCAGACCGATAAACAGCAGAATAGGTACAATCGCCACCAGTGGGATGATGGAGAGCAGCAGCGCGGTGAGGCCCAGGAAGCAGACGATTGCCATACAAACACCGGTTGCCAGCGAGTAGCCGATGCGCCCGCCCATCGCTTTCCAGCCCGGATGACCGATATAAACCGCAGGTGGAAACGGCGAACCCAACAATGCGCCGACAATCGCGCCCAGCCCGTCAGCCGCCAGTACCGCGCGCAGGTTGTAGCTGTCGCCCCCTACCGCCGCGGATTCGACGTTATTGAGGATTTCGGTGAAGTTGAAAATCCCCAATGGGATCGCCGTCACCAGCAGCGGCCAGACCAGGCTCATCGGGACGTTAAAGACATCAGTAGAAAGCGTGGGTAAATAGAGCGAGAAACGGCCCGCCGCCTCTTTGACTTCCGCCGGATTCATAATGTCGCTAAAGCCAAGCCAGGTCGCGCCCCAGCCCAGCAGGCAGCCCACCAGAACCACCGCCAGCCCACCCGGCAGACCGAACGGCAGCCGCACGTTACCGACCCAGTTGAGCAGGATAATGGCGAAGCAGACAATGCCAATCCAGGCGGTATCAAACATCTGATACGCCGGGCGCATGGCGATAAACGCAATTGCAATCCCCGCCAGCGTCCCCAGCATTGCGGCGCGCGGCGTATATTTACGAATCGCCGGGCCAACCAGCACGCCTGCCAGTACAATAAGGCCGACAATCATCGCCCAGATAAGCCCGAGCTTCCACGCCAGCATCCAGTCTTTATGGATAAGCAGCGTTGGCAGCATGACAACGAACACCACAATGAACATGTGCGGCACGCTTGGCCCGTATGGCAGGGCGGTCACTGTGTCGCGACCCTCGCGTTTTGCCATCCGCCAGGCAAGCCAGGCGTAAAACAGATTACCCAGCGGTAGCGCGATACCTAACGCCGGTAGGATGCGGCCATAAACGGTGGTCGCCGGGATTTGCGCGACGTACAGAGCGAGTCCTGACAGGACCAGCACGTTCAGTAATACGTTGGTAAAGAGTCCGAAAAAAGCGTTGAGATCGCCCGTCACCCATAGCCGTGGACGAAATGTGAGTTTTCCTTGCTCCATAATCCTTCTCCTGAAGTTATTCAGTCATGTGGTGGCCGGTGTATGCCCGCCAACCGCCGAGGTCGGTGATCTCCGGCTGGCCTTCAACCAGCCAGGATTCCGCCAGAACGCCCAACACTTCACTACCGTCGTCCAGTAACACTTTGCCGATACAGAGTCCGGCAGGTTCTTTTTGCAGAATATTTCCCAGTCCGGCAGGAGGAACCGCCCAGATTTCCAGCGCGATGTTTGCGCCGTTATCCGGTGAACGAATCATTCCGGGATGATCGTCGTTGATGCTCCAACAGCGGTAGCAGGGAGCCGTTTTATCCTCACGAACGAATTCGGCATTCACTGCCAGCATGTTGGGGTTTAGCTTCAGGCCACGCATTAGCGTGCCGTTAACCGCAAGCAGGATTTTGCTATCTGACATCGTTTTTATCCTTATTTATACCCGAATATAGGGCCGCCATTCGCCGTGCGCATGGCGGCGTAAAATTAACCGGTAAACCGGGTTCCGCCGTTACCGTCAATGGCGCGAACGATAGTTTCCGGATTGGTAATCAGCCCAACCCCCGCAGGATTACATCGCAGGAAGGTCAGCATGGCTTCGACTTTGGGCGCCATGCTGCCTGCGCCGAACTGACCGCTTTGCAGCATGGCCTGCGCTTCAGCTAACGTTAAAGTGTCGAGCCAGCGCTGCTCCGGTGTACCAAAGTTGATGGCGACTTGCTCAACGCCGGTCGGAATCAGCAGCATGTCTGCCTGCAATTCGCAGGCCAGCAGCGCCGATGCGCGGTCTTTATCAATGACCGCCTGGGCGGCAATAAGCTTGCCAGACGTATCGCGCCAGACAGGAATACCGCCGCCGCCGCAGGCAATAACTAAGACATTTTGTTCAAGCAGGGTGCGAATAACCGGCGTTTCGATGACTTCTTTTGGTGCCGGTGATGCCACGACGCGTCGCCAGCCGCGGCCCGAATCTTCTGCGATATCCCAGCCCTGAGCCGCCGCCAGCGTCTCCGCCGTTTCCTGAGTCATATAGTCGCCGATAGGTTTATCAGGATGGCTGAAGGCGGTATCGTTTGGGTCTATTAACGTTTGCGTCACCAGCGCGACGGCGCGGATGCTATCAAGACCGCGTGCGGTCAACGCGTTATTCAGCGCGTTCTGGAACATAAAACCAATTGCGCCCTGGGTATCGCCGACCGCGTACTCCAGCGGCACCGCAGGAACGGCGTCTTTGGCGATTTCGCTACGGCGCAGGATAAAACCCACCTGCGGGCCATTGCCGTGCGTCAGCACCACGCGCCAGCCTGCGGCAATCAGATCAACCACATTTTCAGCGGTGGCTTTCACCGCTTCGTACTGCTGTTCCAGCGCATTTTCTCCGGGGTTGCGGATCAATGCATTACCGCCGACGGCGACGACGGCGACTTTAGTTTTTTTCATGGTCAGCTCCTTCTGCCAGCGCGCGAAGCGCGGCGGTAAAGCAGGCCAGCGGTGCGGTGGTGATCCCTGCACCGATCTGCCCTACGCCCGCGCGTTTATGCGCAATCCCGGTGTTGATGACCGGTAAAATATTGCGGTCGACCACGTAGCGGGCATCGATACCGCAGCCGCTACCGGCAAAGTTCAGCGCGGGCAGCGTGAACGCCGGATGGGTGGCGAGGGTGATTTCCTGCATCGTCAGGCTATGACGGACGGCATCGGCTGGCGTGCCGCCGACGAATTTAACGATAGCCGGGGAGGCCGCCATGGCAAATCCGCCGATCCCGGCGGTTTCGGTAATTGCCGAGTCGCCTAAATCGGCTGCCGCATCGTCGATACCGTAGCCCGGGAAGAACAGGCCATCGACGGGGTTAGCCGGGGCCTGGAACCAACGGTCACCGGTACCGGAGAGGCGAATGCCGAAGTTAACGCCGTTGCGCGCCATTACCGTAACCAGCGAGCTGTGCGGGACATCGCAGGCGGCATCCAGCATCGATTTACAGGCTGCCATAGAAAGATTAAGGAAGAAATGGTCGTTGGCGGCGATAAACTCCAGCGCTTCCGGGCCGTGTTGAATACGCGCCAGATGCGGAGCCAGGCGTTTAAAGGACAGCCCGCTCGCTGCCGCGTTGCGGTTATGACACTCATCACCCATATGCAGCGCCTGGGCAATCAGCGGTTTGAGCTCGATTTCGCCGCTGAGCGCCAGCGCCTGCTTCAATGCGGGAGCCAGCACGTTCCCCATCCAGCTCAGGCGGCTCAGCACATCCTCGTTATTGGCTCCGAAGCGCAGAACTTTGCCGAGCCCCTCGTTGAAGTTACAAAACGCGCGATTGCCGTGAGTGCGGTTTTCTACAATCCACACCGGCATGGAAGGACTGATAATCCCTGCCATCGGCCCGGTGGCGTGGTGATGATGGCACGGTTCGAGATCGACCTTACCTGTCGCCGCCATTTGCATTGCTTCTTCCGTGCTGCTGGCCCAGCCTTCAAAAACAATCGCACCAGCAATCGCGCCCTGCATCGGGCCGCACATATCGCTCCAGGCGATCGGTGGCCCGGCATGAAGAATTTTACGTACGCCGTTCAGGCCGGAGATCGCCTCGCAGGCCCTGGCGACATCGACCAGTACCGGCTGGGCATCCAGATAGCGCTGTAGCGCCTGTTCGTTAGCGGCTTTTATACGCTCGTCGGCCAGCAGGGTCGCCAGCGTCCAGCCAGCCTGTTCATCACCCTGCGCCACGGGTTGCCATTGCAGATGAAGCACTTCGCCACCGGCTTCGCGCAGATTATCAGCAAAACTTTCCAGTCCGAGATTGATAACCGAAAGCGGTTGTTGAAATAAGGTCGTCATAGTTTATTTCCGTTGTTGCGCGATAAATGCCGCCAGGCGAGCGGCCTCGATATTGCTGTCAGCCACCAGGACGCCAGCACTTTGCAGCAGCGTTATCTGCTGCGCTCTGTCCTGTGGATCGGCGTCCGTGCCGCAAACGTGGGCAAGCAAAACAATATGGCGCTGCTCGGCGGCTTCAATGCGCTGAATTTCTTCGATAATGGGCAGCAGGGCGCTGCACGGCTCGATGCTGGCGCCATAGCCCAGCACAATGTCGAACAGCAGGACGGCGGTGCGCGGGTCCTGCGCTTCCGACAGCAGGCGCGCGTTACGCAGCTCCGGGTCAATCATCGGATGCGGGCGTCCCTGGGTGAATTCATCATCGCCCATATCCACCAGACTGTGGCCGTGACCATGATGTTTATCCTGCAGCGCCCGTGCGCCCGTTACTGGGGCATTGGATTCACAGGATAGCCCTGCCGCCTGGAGCGCGAGCTGGGCTTCGTAGCAGAAAGTTCCGCCCGCGAAAACGCCGCGAATGTCGGTTTGTTCCGCGGTCATCTCGCGAATCGATTGCATCGCTTGCTGCCGTAAAGCTTCAGGTAAGGAATGGCTGGCGGCGGCCGTTTCTCCCCGCAGCGTGGCGACCGCGATATCCGCGGCATGCTGCAGACTGTGGGCTGGGATGATGCCATACGTCAGCAGCGCCGCATCGCTTGTCCCGAGGAAATGGGCTACAACCGGTTTGCCACACTGACGGGCGGATTCCAGCACTTTTTCCATGATGGCGGGTGACGGGGGTTTGGAGATCAGCGCAATGAGCTGCGTTTCGGGATCGTCCGCCAGCATGGCGATCCCTTGCAGCATGCTCAGACCACCAATCTCTTCATGCAGATCGCGACCGCCGGTGCCGATGGCTTGCGAAACACCTTCACCGAGGTGGTGAATGCGGCAGCTCACTTCCTGTAAGCCGGTACCGGAAGCGGCAACCAGACCAATTGCTCCGCGGCGGACTACGTTGGCAAATCCCAGCGGCATTCCGTTGATGATGGCGGTACCGCAGTCCGGCCCCATCACCAGCAGGTTACGCTCGCGGGCATACTGCTTAATCGCCGCTTCCTGACATTCCGGGACGTTATCGCTGAAGAGCATCACGTGCAGCCCGGCGCTCAGGGCTTTAAGCGCTTCGGCGGCGGCGTAGCTGCCGGGAACTGAAATCAGCGCCAGATTGGCCTGCGCCGACACCCCCACACCTGCGGCGATGCTGGTGGCCGGGTGTCGGGTTGTACCTTCGGTGTTTTCCGTTGCGGCTGGAGGGCTCAGTAACTCACCCGCCAGCGTCAGCGCCTGTTTTGCCGTTTCGTCATCGGCCAGCAGGGCAATAAGCAGATCGTTAGGTCGGGCTTCAAGCGTAATGGGCATTCCCGCATCGCGCATGCGTTCGATATTGGCCGCCGTCGCCATGGCGACAGAAGCTTGCTCAACGCCCTCTAAGGCATTGAGTTTTGCGGAAACCTGCATCAGTGAAACGGAGTCTTTATACAGGTTAGGGAAGCATTGGTAATGCAGAGTCATTTCCTGTCCTCGGGCAATAAGAGGCCACCGCCACAGATGTGGCGGAATGGGGTTATTACCAGTTGTCGAAAAATTAGTTTTGCAGCGCGCCGATAATGCTGGCTGAATCGCTGACCCAGCCGACGATGGCGCCCTGGGCTTTCATCATGTCGAGCGCGGCGCGGTGGAATTCTGGAAAGTAGGAGGCGCAGCAGTCTTCCGGGATGACCAGCTCGTAGCCTCTGTCGTTGGCTTCTCTGGCCGTGGTTTGCACGCACACTTCCGTGGTCACGCCGCAGATGATCAGCGATTTAATGCCGCGAGTTTGCAGAATCAGCCCCAGGTCGGTGGCGTAAAATGCTCCCTTGCCGGGTTTATCGATAATCGGTTCACCGGGGAGTGGTGCGAGCTCCGGGATGATGTCGTGCCCTTGTTCGCCGCGAATTAAAATGCGCCCCATCGGGCCGGATTCGCCGATAAATGTTTTCCCGCCGCGTGTTTTTTTGGCCGGGGGACAGTCCGCCATATCCACGCGATGGCCTTCGCGGGTATGAATAATAAATAACCCTGAGGCTCGGGCTTGTTCCAGTAGTTGACGGCATGGCGCGATAGTCCGGCGCAGATGCGAGACGTCATTACCCAGCACCTCGCCAAAACCGGCGGGTTCGACAAAGTCGCGCTGCATATCGATGATGACCAGCGCAGTGCTGGCAGGATCAAACGTGAAATCAAAAGGTTGAGCTTGAATAGTACGCATAAACGATCCCTTGTTAGCTATGACTACACTAGCAGTGTATGGACAGAACGCGATGGCTGCGCAGAAAGGTTTTCTGCTTATCCCTCAAAAAATATGAGGGATAAATCCCTATCGGCAAGGCAAAATGGCTGGGGTCCTGATGCCGTGGGGGTTACGGCGAACAGGGGATATCAGCCGGTCGGTCAAGGGGGCGAAAATGGATATGCAAAAGTGTGACCCCCCTCGGGAAATAAGGTTAACGTATGGCTTTGAATGCACTAAAACATTGCGCAAGGCTGACTTCTGGGCAAGCGGGGCGCGTGCACTCGGTCTTCACCCACGCCTGTAATCTGCTTATGCCGAATGGCGAACTCTGGGTTGTGCAAACTCGCGAAATGCCGCTGGCCCCCAACGGTATCATTGTCGACGTCGACGATTTACGACTCCGTTTTACCGCCGGGATGAGCGTGGCCTGTTTACCCTGCGGGGGCGATGTGTCGATGCTCGGTTCGAGTCCCGTCTCCACGCAGCTTATTTCTGCCGGGAACGCCGCGAATTTAGGGCGTTTCGCCAGCGCATTATCTGTTTTCCTCGCAGGGCAACCCTGCAATGGTATTCGGCTGGCCTTGCAGCAAGAGCCCGCGCTGGCTGATGTCTATCAACGCTTTACCCGCTGGTTGACGAATGGTGAAGGTGATGTAGTTCCCCTGCTGCGTTTTCTGATTGGGCGCGGGGAGGGGCTAACGCCCTCAGGCGATGATTTCCTGGTGGGCGTATTGCTGGTTATGGAGAACTGGCAACATCCCCGGCTGTCCTCGCTGCGCCGGGCCATTCCCCCGCAGTTGTCAGCTACCACGGATATCAGCCGGGAAATGCTGGGACATGCGTGTCAGGGGCGTTATAGCCAGCATTTGTTAGCGCTGATGGCGAGCCCTGAGTTCAATTTTCCTGCGGTTGCCAGGTATGGTCACACCTCCGGGTTGGATATGCTGGCCGGGATTGCGGCGGCGGTCAGCGTTTTATCAGTCATCCCGATCAACTGAGATCGGTTAAAAACCCTTCGATAACATCCGCCCGCTGCAACTGCGTCAGCCACCAGTGGCAGCAAGGGCGGGGCGGTTCGTTTTGCCAGGCCAGAAAAAGCGGCGTCGGCGGTTTACTGACGTCCACCGGCACGCTAACGAGTCTGCCGTCGTCAATGTAGCGCTGGCAAAAATGGCGGGGAAGAAAGCCAATGCCCAGACCGTGGAGATGCATCGTAATTTTGCTGTGGTAATCGGGAGCGAGCAGCGCTTTTTGGCCGCGCAGTTGCCAGGCAACCTGTGGCTCGAGCTGCACGGAGGTATCCTGGATACAGATTGCCGGGTAGCGGCGCAGATCTTCTGCCTGTAGCGGGCGGTGAACCGCCGCCAGCGGATGGTCGGGTGCAATGGCGAACAGCCACTCAACGGCGGGCATTTCTGCACAAAGGACTTCACCGTGGCGTACCACCTGGTTAGGCGCGCCGATAGCGATGTCCGCACGCTTTTCCAGCAGCGCGTCCCAGACGCCATCATGCACATCAATACTCAACTGAATTTCCGTTTGCGGGAAGTGGTGTTCACTTTGTTTCAGCAGCGCGTAAAGAGGTTGCAGGCTGATAATGTTATTGAGTGAGAGGCTTAAGCTCGTCTCTGTACCGCTGGCAATGCGACGAGTGGTGTGCTGTAACTCTCCCAGTTCGCTCAGGATCAACTGCCCTTTTTTGATAAAATAACGGCCCGCTTCCGTCAGGAGCAGCTGTTTGCCCTGGCGCTCAAACAGTTTGGCGCCCAGCTCGTTTTCCAGCTTATGTACCGTATAGCTGAGAGCCGTGGGCACCTTGTGCAGCTCTTCGGCGGCAGCGCTAAAGTTGCCACAGCGCGCGATGGTGACGATGACGTTCAATGCCTGGACGCTTATCAACATACCCTCTTCCTACCGATATACCCGTCATCCTTCAAGCTGCCTCTTTGTTGGCTGCACTCAGAAACCCCAGTCACATAGTTATCTATGTTCCTGGGGATTTCTTCCCTTGCCGCCTCGATGCATCTCGAATGATTTTGTGTATAGACTGAAAAACCCCTTCACGATCGGGAACATAAAACGAACATTTATCGAATATAGAGGATCTTAAATCACTATGTCTATCAACTAAGCTAACTCTATGAATATATTTTATTTTACGCTGTTCAAGCCTTCAGGTGGTCTAAAAGGGGGGCAGCAATGATTTCTGATGCTGTTCTTTGTTGTTCGGTCAACGCATTATATTCCTGGTTTTCAGATAACATCCTGAGCTATTTATTTTAAGTCTGAGCTTTATTTATTATCTCCATTAATTCAGTTAAGTGATTTCTAAATGGATTAAAAAATATTAAAATGTATTTTCGTTAGTATTCTACAGGCGTGTATTACGCCAGGTTTTAAATTTTAAACAGTATAAAAAACTACTCTATGTGAATGACCCGGCGGGTTACGTGGGTTTTGACGGCGCTGCCGCCCAAAAAATGGGGCTATCATTTTGAAAAGAAACTGATAGTGTAGCTGCACTACCACTATGGAATTATACCAACCTGGCTTATTCAAAATTATTAAATCCATACTAAAGTTAGCGTATTGTGATGGGCATAACGCCGGATGACAGTCAAAAAAACAAAGAATTAAACTATGCTTTAGCGGCGTATACCCAAAATAATTCGAATTGCAGGAAGGCGGCAAGCAAGAGAATCCCCAGGAGCTTACATAAGTAAGTGACTGGGGTGAGCGAGTGAAGCCAACGCACATGCAACTCGAAGTATGACGGGTATAGAATGACAATTAAAACAGATTAAATATGATATATTTAAAATCATGAGGTTATCTATGAACCATTATGATGATTTGCAGCGCTTCAAGGAAAAGACGCGGACACACAGTCTAAAATTCAAGGACCTCTCATCAGAAGCTGCCGCCAGTGAAAAAGGGGATTGGGTTATTCTCAATCAACTTATTCCCGTAGCGGAAGAATCCTCTATCGCTATGGGCGGGTCGGTTTCATTACCCCTGCCACAGCTGGTACCTGTTGATATGTTCCGCAGGGTCGAAAGCGAGCCTGTTCAGGCTGCACCTCCGTCACCACCCGTTGCCGTGATTGATACACCCGCGCCAGTCGCTGTGGCCCCCGTTGTGCCGGAAAAAGCTGCGACTTCTGTTCCTGAAGCGATGGTTCCCCAATCAGTGCCGGTTAACGTGCCCGCACCTGCAATCAAACCTCGTCAGGCCATTGCGCCGACGGCGGAAGGCTACGCCCATCTCTTCGCGACGAAAACCGTGGAGCCGGAACTCGTAGCGAAAGATAAAGACCAGCCCCTGAAATCACTCTTAGAAAGGATTGCGACATGCCGTTGATCTGCGTGTGTTCCCCGAAAGGCGGCGTAGGAAAAACGACCCTCGCGGCAAATCTGGCCTGGTCGCTGGCCCGCGCGGGCAGCAAAGTTTTGGCTCTGGATTTTGATGTGCAGAACGCTCTGCGCCTGCATTTTGGCGTGCCGCTTAGCGATGAGCGCGGCTATGTCGCGAAAGCGCTGGAGCTGCATGACTGGAGCCAGTGCGTGCTCAGCGCCGGGAGCAATATTTTCGTCCTGCCCTATGGCGACGTGAGTGAAGCGCAGCGCCAGGCTTTTGATGAGCACCTGGCCCATGACGAGCATTTTTTGACCCGTGGTCTGGCGGCATTACTCAATTATCCAGGGCTGATTACCATCGCCGACCTGCCGCCGGGGCCTTCGCCCGCGTTGACGGCGCTAACTTCGCTTGCCGATATGCATCTGGTGCCGCTGCTGGCGGATACCGCCTCGATGTCGACCCTGTCGCAGGTCGAAAAGCAGCGTTTAACCGGGGGGGCGCTCAACCATAAGCACGGACACTATTTTGTGATTAACCAGAGCGATAATCGCCGTCAGGTGAGTCGCGATGTCACCGCGTTGATGGAAGAAAAACTGGGTGACCGCCTGCTGGGCGTCATTCATCGTGATGAAAGCGTGGTAGAGGCGAATGCTTCCCAGAAGTCGATTCTTGACTTTAGTTCATCCTCCGCAGCCGCCTTTGATATTGAAATTATTGCCAAAAAAATCTCTGCGCAGTTGGGTATTAATATTGGCGACGGCACGGTGCACAGCCAGCCTCGCATGTCAGGGCATTAATTTAATTGCAGGGCCGCTGAATGAAAAAATCTCTTTTCTGGTTGCTGGTACTGGTGCTCTCGCCTATTGCCGTGCTGGTGGTGATCACGCCGATGGACAGCCAAAAGCAGTATATTTTTGGCTTGCTGAGCATCGGTATTCTCTTCGTCATGGGTTTTAGTAAAAACCGCAGCGTTTCGGTCATTATGGTCGTGACATCGCTGCTAATGTCGACCCGTTATATGTATTTCCGCCTGACGCAGACCTTGCATTTTAACTCCACAATCGAGGCGATTCTGGGGATGGGGCTGTTCCTGGCAGAAGTCTATATCTGGGTGATGCTGCTGCTGAACTACCTGCAAACGGTGTGGCCGCTGAAGCGCGAAATCGTCCCGCTGCCGGATGACATGAGCACCTGGCCGACGGTGGATATCTATATTCCGAGCTATAACGAACCGCTTGATGTGGTGCGTGATACCGTGTTGGCCGCGCAGTGCATTGATTATCCAAAAGATAAATTAAAAATCTATTTACTGGATGATGGTAAGCGCAACGAATTTGCGGTATTCGCCGCCGACGTCGGGGTGGGGTATATCACCCGTAACGATAACAAACACGCTAAGGCGGGTAATCTCAACCACGCGATGACCCTGACCAACGGCGAGCTGATCTGCGTCTTTGACTGTGACCACGTTGCGACCCGCGTCTTCTTACAAGCGACGGTCGGCGGGTTCCTCAATGATCCGATGCTGGCGCTGGTGCAGACCCCGCACTACTTCTATTCGCCGGACCCGTTCGAGCGCAACCTCTCCGTGGGCCGCAATATCCCTAACGAAGGGATGCTGTTCTATGGCCCAATCCAGCAGGGTAACGATAACTGGAACGCGACCTTTTTCTGCGGCTCCTGCGCCGTGATTCGTCGCGCCGCGCTGGAGCAGATTGGCGGCTTTGCGGTAGAAACTGTCACCGAAGACGCCCACACCGCGCTGAAGTTCCAGCGTCTGGGCTGGAAATCGGCGTTCCTTGATATTCCGCTGGCGGCCGGTTTAGCCACTGAACGTCTGGTGGTGCACGTGATTCAGCGTACCCGCTGGGCGCGCGGGATGACGCAAATTTTCCGCCTCGATAACCCGTTACTGGGGCGTGGGCTGACGTTCCAGCAGCGTCTGTGCTACCTCAGCGCCATGCTTTACTATCAGTTTGCCCTGCCGCGCGTGGTGTTTGTTACCGCGCCGCTGGCTTACCTGCTGTTTAACCTGAATATTATCTACTCCTCGGCGAGCCTGATTGTCTCCTACGCGTTGCCGCATCTATTCCTGGCGATCTACGTGGGATCGCGGATGAACGGCCGCTATCGCTACAGCTTCTGGGGGGAAATCTACGATATCGTGTTGGCCTTCCACCTGGTGCTGCCGACGCTGGTGACGATGATTTTCCCCAAACGCGGAAAATTCAACGTGACCGATAAGGGCGGCCTGCTGGACGTTGGCTACTTCGACTTTACCGTCGTCAGGCCGCATCTGGTCGTTGCCTGCCTGCTGGGCCTGGGTGTAGTGGTCGGCATCGTCCGCGCTGTCGGCCACGACTATTTTGGTTCAGATCCTAACGTTATTGCGCTCAACGTTGGCTGGGGAATTTACAGCCTGATCTTCCTGCTGGCCGCCATTGCCGTGGCGCGCGAAACCCGACAGGTGCGCAAAACGATTCGTATCGATGTCGATATTCCGGTGCTTATCCACTACGCCAGCGGCATTGTCTCGCGTAGCCACACCGCCGACCTGTCGATGGGCGGCTGCCGCATTAGCGCGCCGGATAAGCGTCACCAGCAGGATGAGATTGAAGAGATTGAGCTGATTCTCCAGTCAGGCGCTATCTCGATTCCCGTCCGCCAGGTGACCGCTGACGATCGCTTTATTCGTCTGCAATTCGATGAAAACATTCCACTTTCACGCCGTCGCGAACTGGTGCGCGTGGTGCTGGCCCGCGCCGATGCGTGGATTAATCCGCCACGCCCGCAGGACAACCCGTTCCGCTCTTTCGTCACCATTTTGCGTTGTGTGTTTGAACTGTTCTGGCTGACGTGGAAAACGCGCCGCAGTCAGCGTCGCCAGCCGCCTGCTGCGAAGCCCGCGCAGGAGGATGGTCACCTATGAAACGTTTAACGACGCTTGCGCTACTGGTCGGAATGTTCTCCGCGCCTGCGCTACATAGTGAAGAAACGCCTGCGGACTCGTTGCCGCAGCTCAATTTCCCGCTGTTTAACGCGGGGGTCGACAGCGCGCCAGTTGCTGACCCCGCGCCTGCGGATGAATCGAATTCGTCGGCCGACACGGAGAATTCCGCGCAACCGGCTTCACTGCCCGCGATGCCGCCTCCGGTCACCCCCAGCGTACCTGATACGGTGCCATTAACCCCGATTGTGGGCGGGGACCTGAACCTGGTGCAGATGGGAATGCCGGACGGCATCATCCTCAGCGGCGGACAAAGCCAGGGCGGCGCTGATTTTACGTTGCCTTCCGATCAGGTGGTGACGCATGCCCAGCTGATGTTGGAGGTTAAGGTCTCGCCGGAGATGGCCACCCGTAACGCCACGTTGCAATTAATGCTCAACGGTCAGCCACTCGGTACCTTGCCGCTGGGAGCTGACGGGGAAGATATTTCACACTACCAGCTGGATATTCCGGCTGCGCTGATGGTATCGAGCAATAACCTGAGCTTTAAGATTAACGACGGCGACGCCATGCAGTGTCGCCTCGATATTCATGACACGTCGCGAGTGACGATTTTGCCCACCTCGCACTTTAGTTGGGAGAGTCAGCAGCTCAATATCAGCAATGATTTAAGCCACTTCCCGCGTCCGTTCTTCGACAGCATGCAGATGACCCCGGCGGATATTGCTATCGCTTACCCGGAAAAACCGACGGCGGACGTCTTCAGCGCAGCGGCGCTGGTGTCGTCATGGCTGGGTATTCAGGCCGATTATCGCGGTATTGCATTCGACGCACTGCGCGATCGATTGCCGGAGAAGCACGGCATTATTATTGGTCATCCCGGCGAGCAGGTTGGCGGCCTGACGCTGCCGCAAACCGATAAACCGTTGTTGCAGATCGTTGAGAACCCCGGCAACCCGGCCTATAAGCTGCTGCTGATCGTCGGCCAAAATGACGCTGCGCTGCGGATGGCGGCCTGGCGGCTGACTCGCGGCGATTTTGCCCCGCAGACCCCCAGCTTGAATGTGGATCCGCAGGCTATTCCGGTCGGCAAACCGTATGATGCGCCGCGCTGGATCCCAACCGATCGTCCGGTAAAAATCAGTGAATTGATCCGCCAGGATCAAAGCATGACCGTCAGCGGCGTGTGGCATGAGCCGCTGCGCGTGGCCTTCCGCGCCGCGCCGGACCTCTATCTGTGGGATGGCGAAACCATTCCTTTGCAGATTGGCTATCGTTTCCCGTCGGAAAACTGGATCAATGAGGATAAATCGCTGCTGAGCGTGACGCTCAACAATACTTTCCTTAACAACTTGCCGATGAACAAGCAGGGGCCGCTGGAGAAACTCTGGCGTCACATGGGCGGCGATGCGCGTCAGGAGCGTTTTACCATCCCGTTAGCGCCGTATCTGATTTACGGTGATAACCAGCTTTCGCTCTATTTCAATCTGGTGCCGAAGGATAACGCGCCCTGTGCGGTGCTGATGAATAGCAATATTAAGAGCCGAATCACTGATGATTCGTGGATTGATTTGAGCAGTACGCGACACTTCTCGCTGCTGCCCAATCTCTCCTATTTTGTCGGTGCTTCGTTCCCGTTCTCGCGGCTGGCGGACTACTCGCAAACCACCCTGCTGCTCCCGGAGAGGCCTTCGGAAACCCAGGTGGCGACAATGCTGAATCTGGCCGCCCGTTCGGGTAATTCGACCGGTAAAGCGCTGGCCAATAACCGCGTGGTGCTGGGTATTCCTGAAGGCGGTGCGAATTCGTCGTTGTTGCGCGATCGTGACGTACTGGCGGTGAGCTCGCTGGACCAGAAAGCGTTTAACCAGCGTCTGCTGGCCGATTCCCCCTATAACCCGGTTGATAATCTGCTGAGCGTGCGCGAACCGGCATTGTGGCCAAAAATCCAGCGCAAGCTGAGCGGTGACTGGGCTTCCGACGGTGTGGATGCTGACCGCTACTTCTCTTCCAGCAGCGCCTGGCGTGGGTTCATCAGCTACCGCTCGCCGTGGAACCCGAAGCGGGTGGTGGTGGTGGCGATGGCCAGCAACGACGATCAGCTATCGAAGCTGGAAGATGACCTTAATTCACCGCGTATTAACGCCGGTATTCGCGGCGATACGGCGGTGATCACCAGCGATAACGGTGTGCGCAGTTTCCAGGTCAGCACGCCGTTCCCCAGCGGTCAGATGCCGTGGTACATGATGGCGGTGTGGTATGCCAACCAACACTCCGGACTGCTGGCGGTGCTGGGGCTGATTGTTACGTCGATTCTGGGGCTGGCGCTGACCGCGATGTTTAAACGTCATGCCCGTAAGCGCCTGGGTTCGGGGGATAGCCAATGAAAAGAGTTAGCAAAATGAATAACAAGGCGGCCCGTCAATTCACAACGCTGTGTCTGTCCGGTGCGCTGACGCTTGGCGCGTTTGGCGAAGCGCAGGCGGCAGGCAACGATGCGGCGCTACAGGCGCTCTTTGCACAAGCCAACTACTGGCATGAAAAGTCCCACGACGAGCTGGCGATGGAATCGCTGCAAAAAGTGTTGTCGGTCGATGCCAACAACACTCAGGCGCTGTACCTGATGGCGCTCTGGGCGCAGCAGGGGGGAAATCTTCAGGCGGCGGCCCAGTGGCGAGCGCGGCTGGAGAAAGCGGCACCTAATAGCCCCGGATTGCAGGATTTAGACAGCGCTAAAAAAATGGCGCAGGTGCCGCAGGGGCAGCTCAATCTGGCCAGGCAGCAGGCGCGGAGCGGCAATGTCCCCGCCGCGCTGGCGACCTGGCGGAGCATGTTCAACGGCAACACGCCACCGTCGGGACTGGCGGCGGAATACTACATGACGATGGCCAGCGATAAGTCGCTCTATCCGCAGGCGCTGAGCGAGCTGCGTCAGTACGTTGCACAGCATCCGCAGGAAAACGGGCCGCGCGTGGCGTTGGGCAAGGTGCTGACCTGGCGCGAAGACTCCCGCCGGGAAGGGATCTCCATGCTGGAGCCGATGGCCAGCGGCAGCAAAGAAGCCGATAGCGGTCTGCGTCAGGCGCTGCTGTGGATGGGGCCGCAGGCGGGTGATGAGCCGTTCTATGATACCTGGATGCAGCGCCACCCGCAGGATACTGAAGTACAAAACTATTTTCGCGAACGGCGCAGTGGTCAGGCGCGTGGGCAGGGTTACTCTGACCTCAACAGCGGTAATACCGCTGCGGCGAAGCAGCAGTTTGAACAGGTTCTGCAAACCAACCCTCAGGATGCGGACGCGCTGGCAGGGATGGGCTATATCGCCCAGCGCAGTGGTGATTTTCAGGCGGCTTCTCAGTATCTGAGCCGGGCGGCGGACCTCGGCGGCGATGCTTCACAAACCCGGCGTCAGCAGGCGACGGATGCGCTATTTTACGGCCAGCTCGCCCAGGCGCAGCAGGCTTACAAGCAGGGTAATATCAGCCAGGCGCTGGCGATCTCCGCACCGCTGGCGCAGCAGGGCGGAACGCAAGGGACGGCGGCGAAGCTGTTTCGTGCTGACGTTTTACGCCACAACAAAGACCTGCCGCAGGCTGAGCAAACGCTGCGTGCGTTGCTCAACGAGCAGCCGCAAAATGGCCCGGCGCGGGAGAATCTCTACTACGTTCTGCGCGATCAGAATAAAACCGCAGAAGCGCAGACGGTGCTGCGCACGCTGCCGGAAAGCCTGCAGCAAAAACTACAGCCGCGAGTGGTCACCGGGATGCCGGGGGATTCGCTGCGCCGGCAGGCACAGGAACAGGCCAGCAGCGGCAACGTGGCGGGCGCAATCGCCACGCTACGCCAGGGTGTCTCCCGCTATCCGGACGATACCTGGATGCGTCTCGACCTGGCCCGGTTGCTGCAAAAATCGGGTAACGACGGCGAAGCAAACTCGATTATGGCCGCCGCTTATCGCCCCGGCGCCAGCAGTAATTCGCTGTACGCCGCCGCGCTTTTTGCCAGCGAGAACGGCGGCTGGCAGCAGGCGCAAACGCTGCTGGCAAGAATTCCTCCCGCTAGCCAGACCAGCCAGATGCGTGATCTGCATCAGCGGGTGAACTACAACCTGCAGCTGGCAACGGCGCAAAGCTATCTGGCGCAGGGTAACACCGTTGCGGCCTCCAATACGCTCAGGGCGATGGCCGCAACGCCGCCAAAAGCCCCGGCGGATGTCGGAAAACTGGCACGCCTGCTGGCTCAAAGCGGCGATGTCACCACCGCGGTATCGCTGGTGCGCAACAATATTAACGGCGGTATCTCGGGCAATGCCGGGGATTACGCCGACCAGGTGACAGTGCTTAACCAGGCGGGCCTGACCAATGAAGCGCAGAGGCTGCTAACCAACCCGCAGCTACAGGCGAGCAGTACGCCGACGCAGCTGGCCAGCATTCGCAACGGTTACGTGATTAACGAAGTGGATCATCTGCGTGAGCAGGGCAACTACGCGGCGGCGTATGACAAGCTGATGGGCGCGATGCAAAGCGACCCGCAAAATACCGACCTGATGTTCGCTATGGCGCGTCTCTATCAGAGCGGCAAAATGAACAAAGAGGCCGGGGTAGTCTATGACTATCTGATGACCCGCGATACGCCGACCCAGGATGCGCGCAGCGGAGCGATTGATGTCGCGCTGTCGGCGGGTGACAACGATCGGGCCGAACAACTGGCGGGCGGACTGCGTCCGGATAACTCGCCTGACCGTTTGCTGCTGCTGGCGCGCGTCGCTGAATCGCAGGGGCATCACCAGCAGGCGATGACTTACCTGCGCAGCGCGCGCGGCAGGTTGTTGGGACAACAGAGCAGCAATAGCGCGCAAACGCCCACCGTGGGCGGCGTGCTGGCGGCAGATAACCCGTTTATCGGCGTTTCTCGCACCCCCACGACAACGCGCAGCGCTTCCACCTACGGGCAATATATGCCATGGCAGGTTTCCCAGGTCTCTACGGGGGAAGGCAGCACGCTGCCGGGGATCCAGCGTCCTGACCTGCCGGTTGAAACCGCGCAGACCCGCATGCTGCGCCAGGTGGATACCATGATGGAGACGTTGCAGGAAAAAACCGGCACCTGGCTGCAGGGCGGCATGGAAGTCCGCGGTCGCGATGGCGAATCCGGCACCAGCAAGCTCACTGAAATGAAAACGCCGCTAACCTGGTCCTCCTCACCGTTTGGTGATTCGCGTTTCGACTTTACCGTCACGCCGATTACGTTGAATGCCGGTACGGCAACCGGCGACGCCTGGCGGCGCTACGGTGCAAACCCGCTTTCTAATGCGGTTTCGAATATGGTTTCTACCGCCACCAGCGAACAGGCGGCGATTGCGGCGATGACCGATACCGAGCGCACGACTTACTTTGCCAGCAATCCGGGGGCGGAGGCCTTAAGCGATCTGGGTACGCTGAATGCCTCAGATTTTAACGCCACTACCAGTAGCGGCATGGAGAATCTGGCGAAACTGGGGACCTATGACTCCGGGCAGGTTGCCAGCTATCTGTCTTCTTCAAACCTGAAACCTAACGTTGATCAGGCCAGCGGCTCGACGGATTCGCAGAAGGCGAACGGCGTGGAACTGGCGCTGGCGCTGAGCGGCGATCAATACCGCGTCGATATCGGCAGTACCCCGCTGGGTCAGGATCTTAATACTGTCGTGGGCGGCGTGAAGTGGTCGCCGAAGTTGACCAATTATCTGTCGCTAATTTTCACCGGCGAGCGTCGTTCGCTGACCGATAGCCTGCTCTCTTACGTAGGCCTGAAGGATTCCTACTCTGGCAAAACCTGGGGGCAGGTGACCAAAAATGGCGGCACCCTGCAACTGAGCTATGACGATGGCGATGCGGGTTTTTACGTCGGCGGCGGAGGCTATAGCTACCTTGGTCAAAACGTCGCTAGCAACACCAGCATTAACGCCAACGCCGGGGTTTACCTGCGGCCTTATCACGATGAGTATCGTCAGTTGCAAACCGGGTTGAGTATGAGCTGCATGGATTACTCGAAAAACCTGAGCTACTTCACCTATGGGCAAGGGGGTTACTTCAGCCCGCAGAACTACGTTAGCGTGTCGCTGCCGGTCAGCCTGACGGAAAAATATGATAACTGGACGATGAAGCTCGGTGGCTCGGTGGGCTACCAATCTTACAGCCAGGATAAGAGCGCTTATTTCCCGACTAACTCCGAATGGCAGCAGACGCTTGAGACCGCGGTGACCAATGGTTTTGCCAAAGAAGCCTACTATTCAGCGACGTCGAAGAGCGGGATCGGCTACACCCTACGCGCCGGAGCGGATTACAAAGTCAACAAACAGATGTCGCTCGGCGGCCAGATTGGCTATGACACCTTCGGCGATTATAACGAAAGCACCGCCGGCCTCTATATCCGCTACATGCTGGGAGACAACTGATCATGACGGAGAATAATAATGCGCTGGTGACGACCTGGTTTCAGCAGCAGCAAACGCCTGCCGGATGGTTCGATCTGCTGCTGATTATGGTTGATGGCATGGTTAACAACGCTGGAGAACTGGAGAGCCAGCCCTTCCTGCGTCAGATGGGGGAGGCGTTGGCTGATGAGCATCCGTTGCCGGAATCGGAGACGGTCGGGCAACTGGAGGCCAATATCAATGCTCAGCTGAGCCGTTTCCAGTGGGGGCTTGTCACCGTTGACGTTAGCGACGATGGCCTGCGATTACGCCATCAGGCGCTGCCGGTGAGCCGCGATGAAGCGCGTCGCGTCCGCTGGTGTAATGCATTTTGTGCCATACTCGAGGGGCTTTATTCCCGCTGGCTACAGGGGCAGGGCGGTGGTGCGCACGTTGTATTACAGCGCGAGCGGCTGTTTTCGGTCTCTGACGTTCAGTTTCTTTACTTCCATCCATAACGGGTGAATTTATGTCCTTGCGTGCTTTAGCTGCGGTCGTGGTGACGACGGTAATGATGCTTCCCCACGCGTGGGCCGATACGGCGTGGGAAAACTATAAATCGCGTTTTATGATGCCTGATGGGCGCATTGTTGATACTGGCAACGGCAATGTGTCGCACACTGAAGGGCAGGGTTTTGCCATGCTGCTGGCGGTAGCGAATAACGATCGCCCGGCGTTTGACGCGCTATGGCAATGGACCGATAAAACGCTACGTAACAAAGACAATGGGTTGTTTTACTGGCGCTATAATCCGGTGGCACCCAACCCGGTGGCAGATAAAAACAACGCCACCGATGGCGATACGATGATTGCCTGGGCGCTGCTGCGCGCGCAGCAGCAATGGCATGAAAGATCCTACGGCACGGCCTCTGATGCTATAACCGCTTCGCTACTCAAACACACGGTGGTCACCTTCGGCGGGCGTCAGGTGATGCTTCCTGGCGCGAAGGGATTTTATCTCAACGACCATCTCAATCTTAATCCATCCTACTTTATCTTTCCGGCCTGGCAGGCCTTCGCCGCGCGTACGCATTTGACCGCCTGGCGAAAGCTGCAAACCGATGGCCAGGCGCTGCTGGGGAAAATGGCGTGGGGGAAATCGCAGCTTCCCAGCGACTGGGTCGCCTTAAGAGCTGACGGCAAGATGGAACCGGCAAAAGAGTGGCCGACGCGCATGAGCTACGATGCGATTCGCATCCCGCTGTATGTCTACTGGAATGACCCGCAAAGCAGCCTGCTGACGCCGTGGAAAACCTGGTTCCGGAGCTATCCGCGTCTGCAAACGCCGGCGTGGATCAACGTCAATACCAATGAAGTCGCACCGTGGTTTATGACCGGCGGGCTGCTGGCGGTGCGCGATTTAACGCTTGCTGAAGAACAGGCCGAAACCCAGATTAGC